>JBLYYN010000136.1:0-7208 GCA_048550535.1 Gammaproteobacteria bacterium | reverse complement strand
GCATCGGCCGGTTGAGTAATACATGCTCAAAGGCCAGCAGGCTCATGCCCTGGTGATGGGCCATGAAGCTACGCACGATAGCGTGGTTCTTGCCCCGCGGTACACGGGAGGGGGTGTAATCGACCGACTCGTAAAACCCATAGACTCCGAGAAAACCATCAACAGCCAGTGCCTGCAAGTTGCGACAGGCTTCCCGCGGCATCACCATCAGCGCCAGTGCACTGGCATAAGGTGCAATGACCAGATCGTCGCCCAACCCCCGCTTGAAGCCCAGCCCGGGAACCCCAAATGCCCGATATTGATAAACCTGGTTCATATCGGTGGCGTTATAACAGGACTCGGAAATCCCCCAGGGCACAGCGCGTTGTCGACCGTATTCGATCTGCCGCTGCACCGCGGCCTTGCAGGTCTGCTGCAACAGGGTGTTCGGGTAACTCGGCATAATGAGCTGCGGCATGAGGTACTCGAACATCGAGCCGCTCCAGGAAATCAGGCTCACGTCGCCGCCGTGACTGGTAAGCAGGCGACCGAGTGCAAACCAGTGCTTCTGGGGTACCTGCCCCTGGGAGATCAGCAGGAAACTGGCCAGTCGCGCTTCTGATGCCAGCAGGTCGTAACAGGAGGGATCGCGGCGGCGTTCACCGACATCGTAACCGATGGTTAGCAAGTTGCTCGATTTATCGTAAAGAAATTGAAAATCCATCAGCGCCAGTTCGCGACAACGATCGATCAAATCGTCGATGGTTTTGAGCCGTTCCACCGCGCCCTTGTAAACGGTCACTGTTGTCGCCGCTACATCTGCCGATGCGCGCACATCACTGGCAACATCGGGTCCTCTGGCCAGCTCAGCCAGTGTTGGGATATTGTCGAAGTGCCCGGGTTCGGGCACCAGGAATCGAAGGTCCTCCAGGAGAGCCCTGCATTGTCGGTCAAATGCCTGGGCCCAGTAATACAGTTCACCGTCGATATCGATATCCGCCGGCAACCATGCCAGCAGGGCCTGGCTATTTTGTTGCATCTCATCCAGCGTGATATCGACGGCAACCAGTGTCTGTAACTGTGTTTTTGTCGAACTTTCAGGCCGAGTGAGTGAGTGCAGTGTGTCCTGCAGGATTTTGACCTTCTTCGCCAGGTCCGGGGCCGGTATGCTGGGTACCTGTTCGGCCAGCACCTGCAAGGTATCCTGTAGTCCCTGAAACGCATTTGAAGATAGTACAGGCTGGTGTTTCAACTCGGCCAGACCCGCCTGCAGGGTGAGCAGGCTACCGGCCAGATTGCCACTGTCCACCGAAGAGACATATTGCGGGCGAAGCGGTTGCAGGGTACGTGTGTCGTACCAGTTGTAAAAATGGCCACGGTAGCGTTCCAGCTTTTCCATGCTGGCCAGCGTGTGCTCGGTCAGCCGCAGCATTTCTCCGGCGCAAATGTACCCGAAATCACAGGCAGACAGGTTGGTCAGCAGCGACATGCCCATGTTGGTGGGCGAAGTACGTGAGGCGATGGTCGGATCCGGATGTTCCTGGAAATTATCCGGCGGCAGCCAGTTATCCTGTGGGCTGACAAAGTCGGCAAAGAATCGCCAGGTTCGCCGGGCCGCCCCTCTCAGAAATAAACGTTGCGCATCGCTGAGGTTCGGCACGTCAGATACCAGCGGTTTGCTGATCCACCAGCCAACGATGGGGGACACCAGCCAGAGCACCAGCACGGGTACCCAGAACATCCACTCCTGTGCGCGGGTTTGCCACAGCGCATAGGCCAGTATTAGCGCCAGAGTCGGCGCCATCCACATCTCTATAATGAAACCGGCCAGGCTACGACGTGCGTTGCGCTTTGTGTAGGCACGCAGTTGCCAGAGCAGCAATCCACGTCGGGTAAACATCATCCGCACAGCCGAGTTCAGGATGGCATCCAGGCATATCAGGGCATCGTAGGGCAGCAGGATCAGGGTCAGCGCATCGAGCATGACTGGACGGACTGTGGATTTGGCGGTCAGCGCCAGGTGCATCAGCCAGTCACGTTCCTCAGGCTTACGCATGAACTCGATCATGGCCCCCAGCAAGCTGGGCAGCAACACCACCGCCAGCACCAGCAGGGTCCACAACCAGGCGGTACCGGGAACCAGTAGCCAGCCCCCGATCAGCAGTGCCAGCAACGATGGGGGTACAAGGCTGCGGCGTAAATTGTCAATAATTTTCCACACCGACAGTGCACTCAGCGGGTTCGCTTGCCGCTTCGGCTTCGAGCCCTCTGAGCTGGGTGGTCCGGGCACGCGCGGCAGCAACCAGCCCAACAGCTGCCAGTCGCCACGTATCCAGCGATGTCGCCGGCTGGCTTCTATGGCGTAACTGTCCGGATGCTCTTCTATAAGGTCGACATCGGTCACCAGTGCCGAACGTGCATAGCCGCTTTCCAGCAAGTCGTGGCTGAGAATCAGATTCTCCGGAAAGCGTCCATCGACAGCCTGACGAAAAGCATCCACATCGTAGATGCCCTTACCGATAAACGACCCCTCCCCGAAAATATCCTGATAAACATCGGATACCTCGCGCGTGTAGGGATCGATGCCGGACTCACCCGCGAACAGTTTGGAGAATCGTGACTGGCCTGCACTGGTCATGCTGATGGACGCACGTGGTTGCAGGATGGCGTAGCCATCGACAATGCGTCCTTTGTCGGCATCGTACACCGGTCGATTGAGAGGATGCGCCATGTTCGCTATGAGTGTGCGTGCCGCGTCGCGAGGCAGCTGGGTGTCGGTATCCAGGGTGATGACGTACTTGATTGAAGTGAGGATGGATGCATCTCCCACCATATCCGAGAATGCCGTTTTTGCCTCTCCCCTCAGTAAGGCATTGAACTGCTCCAGCTTTCCGCGCTTGCGCTCATAGCCCATCCATACACGTTCGATGGCATTCCACAGCCGAGGTCGGTGAAACAGATAGAACACGCACGGGCGGTCCTCGTGGTAGCTCGCATTGAGCGCTTGTACAGCTTCGCGCGCATGGGCCAGCAAGGCCTCATCCTCTGGCATAGTTTGCTCAGGCGCGTCAGGAAAATCCGTCAGCAGGGCAAAAAACAGATTTTCATCGCGATTACCCAGATAACGGATTTCCAGGGCTTCGAGAAGATCATCAATATCTTGCGGCTTGCTCAGCAAGGTGGGGACCACCACCATAGTGCGGTGTTTGAATGGAATGCCACTGGAAAAATCCAGTCGCGGCAAAGCGCGTGGCGGCAGCAGGATGGTAACCAGCAGGTTCATAAACGGAACCGCCAGCGCCGACAGGCCGATGATGCCGGTGAGCGCAAAAAACCAGTAACGCCAGTCAGCCGGCCTGAATCCACCGAAAGAAAAAATCACGGCCGATGTCGCCAATGCGATGATTAACAGGATGGGGGCGAGGTAAAGGAACAGGCGGAAATGCTGACTGGCTTTGCTGCATTGTAATTTCAACGACCAACGACAGCCGAGCACAGGACCCAGTATGTAACGTCCCTGATCAATTAAATAGAATCCGACATGGGCGCTACGATGACGGGTACTCGATTGCTCGGCAGCCTTCTGTGCCAGAACAAGGACTTCGTGTGCCACCTCCAGCTCTGTGCGCGAACTGCTCCTGGCCATGTCTTCTATGACATGACGATAACGGTCGCGAGTGGCAAAATCCTGAATGTGGTACATCCCTGCGGGGTCTTCAGACAAGGTCTGCTCGACCACACTGAGGGACTCGACATAATTTCTCCAGTCCATGGTGCCGATGAAGCGCAGACTGCTGACACTGTTGGCGATGGATATCTGGTTGGTCGCCGCCGTTCGCGCAGCCACCTCCGACAACTGGGTTGCGGTTACCCCCTGCTCGTGTAATTTTTGCTCGACCCAGGTTTGAACGAAGGCCATAGCGGGTCCCTGAGCCTGAAGTCGGGCGTAAAACTCCTCCACAAACGGCGCGGTGAGAGGCACATCGGCATGGGCAAACTCGGCCAGTAACTGGATAAGCTGTTTCGGTTCCCTTTCCGCCGTCGCCAGCATACGGTCGGCCCAGGTGATGGCCGCATCGCGCTCCTCGCGCCGACCGGCGATTCGCATAGCCACCCGACGCAGGTTTTCCAGCAGCGCCAACTGCAACATAATCGGGAATGCCCACAATTCACCCAGTTTTAATGGCTCGACGGACTGGTAAGCGGTAATAAACTGGGTAGCGTTATCGCTATCGACTCGACCGTCCATGTGGGAGATCAACTCCAGGGCCAGGTCGTAAATACGGGGGAAACCAGCTGACAGACCATTAGACAGTCGAGGCAACTGCCGACTGTAGCCGCGCGGCAGATGCCGACGCGCCAGAGCAATCTGCTGCTCGATGAGATAGAAATTGTCGAGCAACCAGGCCTCTGCCGGCACGATCCGCTGCCCAGGAGTCGCTGCGGCGGTTACCACGTCATACGCCGCCAGTAGAACCCGTTCATTGTCCGCCAGCCGTGGCAATAACCTGTCCGGACCTGAACGTAGGTCTATTTTATGCTGGCCGGCCAGGCTTACTGCGTGACGCTTAAGCTGCTCGATGCTAAATAACTCTGAGCGCAGCAACTCGGTATCCTGGTCGTGACGTAGCGTATTCCGTGTTCGCGACGAAAACCCGAAGCCTTTAATATTTATGACATTCTCCTTGTTCGAACCCGGGGCACTTAAGGAAGCTCTGATTCAGAGCTTCCTTTGCTCAGCATTGGCCTTATGAGCTGTAGTTGCGAAAAACTCAATCAGCGCTAACAGCTAATTACCAGCTGATGGTAGCTTATTCAGCAGTTTTAGCGGGTATAGAAAACATCAAAGTAAAAATACAAGTGTAGTAGAAATGTTGATAACTGGAACACAGGCCCCATGTTTTGCATGCGGCCCGAATACCGAGTATCGTTCAAGCTTGAAGCTGTTTAACAGCATTTTTTAAAAAATCCGGTCAAATCCACAGGTCTTGATATTATGGACCAAAAAGACCGGTGGATTCCTTAGACTCCTTTTTCAATTTCTTAGCCGCCTTCTTTTCTTTTGGCGTCATAACCGATTTCTTTTTATCATCTCTTTTGTTTTTATGTTCTTTGCTCATGATCTTCTCTCTTAGTAATTACTGGGGAATCTCCAGGTCTGGATGGCCGCTTATCCAGCTAAGCCGGCTCAATGAAGTCCTGGTAATGTTTTACATGGTACATAATATCGAGGGCCAGTAGTCCGTCCTTTAAGGAGCATGGAATACCCATCGATGCATCAAGAGAAATGCCAAAGATTTAAGGATAGTAGATATTGTATATACTAGCATAGATTAATTTATAGCACTGTATGATTGTGAAGAAGAAAAGCCGGCCCAATCAGGATAAAAATCAAGCCACTCCTAAAATCGTCCGGCTTTAGCCGGCAGCTTCTAATTAATCATATCGGTGATGGACAACTTGATCTATTGATATGAGAATATCTTGCTTAGCAGCCACGACTAGCGTACTGTGTTTAAGCATCCCTTCTTATCTGCTGCATAGTCTCTTTTAAACACCTTGTGCAATGGAAAGCCTGTTTCCATTAATCCCTGTCCCTGTCTGGATACCACGTGCAAAACTACCAGCTAAAACACCAAACCATCACCGTCGATAACATTGATTACCAGATCCAAACCCTCAAAGACCGTCAACAGTTTTACGATCATGAACATCGTGCCGAAGCACTGGGCATCTCCTCTGCAAGCTGGCCTTTATTTGGTGTGGTGTGGCCCGCTTCTCGCATACTCGCCGCCACAGTTTGCAGCTATAATCTAGACAATAAACGGGTACTGGAAATTGGCTGTGGTATCGCCCTGTCAAGTATTGTTTTGCATCAAATGGGCATAGATATCACTGCCAGTGACTATCATCCACTGGCCAAAGAATTCCTGAATAAAAACGTGCTGGGAAATAAGTTACCACCAATAAAGTTCGAAACGGGTAACTGGGAAGTGGAGAATCCATTGCTTGGCAAATACGACCTGATTATTGGCAGTGATGTTTTATATGAGCCTGCACATTCTGAAAACGTATCCAGCTTCATTGATAAGCACTCCGCTATTGATAGCGAGGTCATTATTGTGGACCCGAATCGTGGTAATCGCGCAATCTTTACAAAAAAAATGATCCAGCTGGGTTATACACACCACTTTGAAAAATTCAACATACAGGCCACTGACGGCTCCAGTTGCAAAGGCCGTATATTACATTATCATCGCTGACACCATGATAATTTAAGCCTCCACACCGGGACCTGGAATTTTATAACATCACACTTTTTAGCTGCCTAAGTTTTCCTGTTATGTTATGTTTATACAAGCTCAATTATTTCACTGGCAGGCTCTAATTTGAAAAGAATTGCAATTTTCGTTGATGTACAAAACATTTATTACACCACTCGCCAGGCCTATGGCCGTCAATTTAATTACCGGAAACTTTGGCAGCGAATAAACTCTGAAGGTGAGATTATTTCTGCAACAGCCTATGCCATTCATCGTGGTGATGATAAACAACTCAAGTTCCAGGATGCCCTCAAACATATTGGCTTTACGGTAAAACTAAAACCCTATATTCAGCGCAGTGACGGCTCGGCCAAAGGAGACTGGGACGTAGGCATAACTATTGATGTTTTAGAAGCAGCGAAAAACCTTGATACCATAGTGCTGCTATCGGGTGATGGCGACTTCGATCTATTGTTAAAAAAAATAAAAATCGATTATAGCGTAACGGCTGAAGTCTATGGTGTACCCGCACTCACAGCCAACTCCCTTATTGATGCTGCCAGCATCTACCATGCAATTGATGAAGACCTACTCCTATAAATAGTACAGCATCAGCGAAGGCTATCCATCCCTGACAGACCTGGAATCATTGCATGCACAAGTCGTCAATTACGTCGCACCGCCGATGTGGGCCTTACTGACACTCGATAATTACAGGCAGATTGTAGCTTCGGACTACGCCGTCAACGCAAACAACGCAGGTATGGGTATCATCACCTGGACACTGGAACGCTCTGGCATCCTTAATAGCGGCGGCGGCTGGTATTACCAGAGTACGACATCTGTAATCAACAATGATGGTGATATGCTTGAGGTGCTGGATGTGCTAGCCAAAGATGTCGGCATTGCAGGTATTTTCTCTGATTGGCCAGCAACGGTCAGCTACTATGCAAACTGCATGGAGCT
>JBLYYN010000135.1:0-13320 GCA_048550535.1 Gammaproteobacteria bacterium | reverse complement strand
GCATGGGGCGTAGTGCACCGGGTCGATTGCAGCGGGCCTTGTCACTGGCCAGTGATAAGGGTCTTGAAGTGCCTAAACTGCAGGCGATTGCTTCCAGCCTTTGATCTTTGATTCTCTGTATCAGGATGTATTCAGATGTAGAGTTTTGGATGGTGTGTCTTGCTAGCACAAGGATTGGAGTATTTTGATATTTCAGACTTGATCTGACAATTTGGTGATTCGACTCAAAGCTCTTTTATTTAGTTTGAATACCGGTTTTATGCATTGGTTTCGCCCCCTGGCGACCTACTTATTTTTCTGCAGCAAAGCTACCGCATCCTGCTCTCGTTCCTTACCTACGTCCATGTAGGCAAAAAATAAGTAGGCAACAAAATGCCGCCCCAACTCACAAGCCCTTCATAAAAAGCCATGAAGGGTACCCTCGTCGCTACATGCTGAATGTGCCTGCTGCGCAACTCCTCGCAAACCACGCTCGTCAGACATGCTCACAGAAAGCCTGCACATTAACCATGCACTCATCGGCTTGATCAATGGGGATTAAAAAATCGAAACACCAAACCCCGTGTTTTTGACTACCCCCCCCCCTTCTGGAGTAAGCTGAGGATTGAGTGATTTATGAGGGGTTGTCTGCGAGAATGTCTGAGCAAATTAGGCTTTTTATAATTTGTGAGTTTCGCAGCAGCCTCATAAATCATGAGTGACGAAGGCACCGCTATGTGCTTTTTGCATAGTGGCTTGCGACCCGGGGCGGCATTTTCTTGGTTATCTTCTTTGTTGCTGGAGACAAAGAAGTAACTCGCCAACAAGGCGAAACCAATGTCAAAAGCTAGCTCATAATTTATAAACACAACAGGATTTCTTGTGACGGGAAGGACGTAGTCAATTCGTAGCTATAAAAAACAATATGGTTTCATCACCCAGTTAACCTCAGGCAAATGAGCTAGTGCAACAAATGTATCTAACCACATCTGGCCCCTAACACCATCACAGGATGTTTTTTATCATGCACTCGGGTACTGGCTATAGCGGCATATTCGATCTTCAATCGACTGTAAACATCATCCAGTGACATGCCGAGAATTTTGCTGCTAATGGCACGTATCACTCCGGCGTGACCCACCATCAGTATATGTTTGCCTGCATAATCCTCTAGCGTGTTTTCGTACACATTCCACACGCGCCTGGCAAATTCATCCAGTGGCTCGGCACCCTGGGGACGATTATGCACCGGATCTTCGATGAAGCGTTCCAGGGCATCACCTTCGTTGGCCTCAATGTCCTCCGGGGTTCTGCCTTCCCATATGCCAAATCCGATTTCCTTGAGTTGTTCCTGTACGCTGTAATCTATGCCCATCTTGCTGGCCAGAGTTTCCGCAAATTTCTGACAGCGAGCCATTGGTGAGGTGATGATATGATCCCAGGGTGGATTCTCCGGCATGGCCGCCCACATTTGTTGCCAGCCCCTGTCACTTAGTGCATCGTCAATGCCATGGCCGCGGTAACGTCGGCCGCCTTCGGGTTCACCGTGGCGGATAATATCAATATAGGTATCCGTCATGCTTATGCTATCCAGCCGATCAGGGTCAGGATGGAGATCACCGCCAGCCATACCACCAGCGTTCTGAGTACCAGGCCTCGGGTAGAACGGATACAGGCGGTTTCTTCGCCGGGTGTGCAATCTTTTAGGGCACCAAGTCCGGCGCGGGTCAGGGTGTTGTAATTACACAGGCTCAGGTCATCGGGTCTGGTTTTGTCCCGAAAGCCCGCGGTAGCGCCTTCGTAATTCCCAGTCAGGGCATAGCCCATGGCTACCAGATGAGCAGGTGCCCAGGCCAGCATGGCCTGTAGTTTTTTGGCCGCATCGGCCAGAGTTTTATTCACTGAGAACGACATGGTGTATGAGGTGAGCCGGTAAAAAATAGCCCCAAAGGGGCCCAGCAGGGCGAACCAGAAAATAACTGAGAAAATACGATCATTGGACTGGTAAAGAATGGCGTGCATGACATCGGCAATCTGCTGATCAGGTGCCGCTGAGGCTTCTTCAGCCATAATGGCTGAGGCATATTGCTGAGCTTTTTCTTCATCGCCATTCTCCCGAGCATCCAGAAAACCGTCAATTTCCAGATTCAGATCCCGGGGACCCAGAGCATAAACAAAGGCTGCCAGACCGAAGATCAGACTGAACATGTCAAAGAACACATCATCCAGCGTATTTTGTACTATGGCTACCACTATCATTATGGGTAGCAACAGGATGATAATGGACGATGCGCCTTGAGCGATTAAGCCTGGAAGATGTTTGATCATCCACTGGCTGTACTGGTTGAACCAGGTGAAATGTCGATATTCTCGAACTTTGTCCAGGGTGCGTTCGAGAATGAGTCCTATGAGAATACAGATCAGCGCCATAATTATTCAGTTTTCAGTAGTTGTTTTAGTTTTGTCCAGTTAAATGCCGGTCCCGGATCGGTCTTACGTCCCGGTGCGATATCGCTATGTCCGGTTATAGCATCTTTGGGGATTTCTGGATAGGTTCTCCACAATGCCCGGATTAATTTTGCCAATTGTTGATACTGGATGTCTTCAAAAGGCAGGTCGTCGGTGCCTTCCAGTTCAATACCGATGGAGAAATCGTTACAGCATTCGCGACCGCAATAGCTGGATGCTCCAGCGTGCCAGGCCCTTTGGTGAAAGGGTACATATTGTACGATTTCACCGCTACGGCGGATCAGTGCATGGGATGAAACCTGTAAGCTATTGATTTGCTGAAAATAGGGATGTTCATTGGGATTGAGTTGATTGGTGAATAACTGGTCGATATAAGAGCCGCCAAACTCCCCAGGTGGCAGGCTGATGTTGTGAATCACCAGCAGCTCTGGTTGTGCCTTTGCAGGACGTTCGTCATGGTTAGGTGAGCAGATGTATCTGATTCCATCAATTAATCCATTGTTCTTATTAATAATCATACAATTTGATTTTAAATTAAATGTGCCTGGCTTGCAGGGGTATTTATCCAGGAATATTCATCCCGACAGAATAATAATCCCTGCATAATCATGTGTCTGCAAGGATGTTGTTAGCCCTGCCCAGCAATAAACAAACGGTGTTTTCCAGATAAAAAATTCTAGACCATAGCTGTGAGTGGCGTACACAGCCTGTAATCAAAAAATCCCCTATGAAATTCAGATAGCTGCAGCCTTCCCTGAGCGACCTGTTGTCCCTGGGATTGATGCCCAAACGCTAATTTATTCACAATTCAATCAATTAACCTATCAGTGGATCTGGAGACCGGCTAAAATAGCGGCCTCTTTGATAGGTGATCTGTGTCTGAATTAAATCTCAACCCCCAGCAGCTTGCAGCAGTAAAGTATATTGATGGTCCCTTGCTGGTACTGGCCGGGGCTGGAAGTGGCAAAACCCGAGTCATTACCCAGAAGATTGCCTATCTGATCCAGCAATGCCAGATCAAGCCCATACATATCACCGCGGTGACCTTTACCAATAAAGCGGCCCGAGAAATGAAGGCCCGTGTGGCGGATTTGCTGGGCAAGGGTGAAACCCGGGGTCTGATCGTGTCGACTTTTCATAACCTGGGTCTGCGAATACTGAGTAAAGATCACGCCAAACTGGGTTATAAATCCGGCTTCAGCATATTCGATGCCACCGACACCCTGGTGTTATTAAAAGGGCTCTACGCTCAGGATTCGGCCAGTAATGTGGATGATGCCGAAGATGCACGCTGGCGTATTTCCCGCTGGAAGAATGATTTCATCATGCCTGAGCAGGCACTGTATCAGGCTGAGAATGATATAGACGCACGTTATGCACGTCTTTACGAGCGCTACCAGCGGCAGCTGAAGGCTTATAACGCCTTCGATTTCGATGACCTGATTCTGCAGCCCGTACTATTGTTTCAGCAACATCCAGAAAGTTTGAAAAAATGGCAGAGTCGCATGCATTATCTGCTGGTGGATGAGTATCAGGACACCAATACCAGCCAGTACCAGCTGGTAAAATTAATGCTGGGTACCCATGCCAGATTGACTGCGGTGGGTGATGATGATCAGTCGGTGTATGCCTGGCGGGGTGCGCGCCCGGAAAACCTGGCCCTGCTCCATCAGGATTACCCCCGACTTAAATTGATCAAGCTGGAGCAGAATTACCGCTCCTCTAAACGTATTTTGAAATGCGCCAATCACCTGATCAGTAATAATCCGCATGTATTCGAAAAACAGCTGTGGTCTGATCTCGGGATGGGTGATCCTATCCGTATTGTTGAATGTTTGAGTGCCGATGCCGAAGCGGAGCGTGTCACTGTGGAATTAAACACACACAAATTTCAGCGACGAACTCGTTTTAGTGATTACGCCATTCTTTATCGCAGTAATTCACAGTCACGAATTTTTGAAAAATACCTGCGAGAAATGCAGATTCCTTATGTCGTGAGTGGCGGTGTGTCTTTCTTCGAACGTAGTGAAGTCAAAGATGTAATGGCTTATCTGCGTTTACTGGCAAACCCCGATGATGACACAGCATTTCTGCGTATCGTAAATACCCCAAGGCGTGAAATAGGTGCGGGCACACTGGAAAAGCTGGGTGAGTATGCCAATCAACGACATCAAAGCCTGTTTGCGGCCAGTTTTGAGATGGGCCTGCGTGAATTTCTCAGTGAACGTGCATTATTCAAGCTCGATCAGTTTAGCAATTGGATTACCAAACTCAGTGATGACGCTCAAAGGGGCGACTGTATAGCTGTTGCGCGAAGCATGATTATGGAAATTGGCTATGAAGACTGGTTGAAAGATCAAAGCAGCAACTTGAAAGTAGCTGAAAAGCGCATGGAAAATGTTATCGAGGTGCTGGACTGGCTGGCGCGATTGCATAAGGACGAAAAAGGCGAGACCCTGGGTGAACTGGTGGCGCATATGACCTTGATGGATATTCTTGAGCGCAATAACGAAGAGGCCAAACCGGAGGCGGTGCATTTGATGACCTTGCATGCGGCTAAAGGCCTGGAGTTCCCTCATGTTTTCATGGTGGGGGTGGAAGAGGAGTGCCTGCCTCATCGTAATAGCATCATGGAAGACAGCCTGGAAGAAGAGCGTCGGCTGGCTTATGTGGGGATCACTCGTGCCCAACGTACATTGATGGTGACCTACGCCAAACATCGTCGCCGCTACGGTGAAGATATCGAATGCGAGCCCAGCCGTTTTCTGAGTGAACTGCCAGAAGACGAAATAGAGTGGGAGGGCGGGCAAAGAGTGGTGGATGAGGAAACCCGTAAGGAACGAGGACGGGCGCATCTGGCATCGTTGAAAGATATGCTGGTTTAGCTTGATTCAAAGTGATGTGTTACGTTTAGAATTATACCTAACTTGTATTGCTATGATTCATCTTGTTTATAATATTCAGGGTAGAGTTTCTCTAAACAATTAGGGCAAATGCTGTGACTAAATTCTGCTTCTGAATGATTTCTAATGTAGTTTTCAATCTGACTCCAGTATCCTTTGTCGTCCCTGATGTTCTTGCATTCTGCACAAATAGGAAGCAGGCCGCTCAATGTTTTTACCTTTGCCAGGGCGTCTGCTAATTTATTTCTCTCAAGTTTTAATACCTTCTCGGATCGTACGCGATTTGAGATTTCTTTATTGAGGTTGTTTATTATTTTAATCAGTGTATAGCCTAAAATAATGGCGAAAACTGAAGTCAATATTATCATTAATAGCATATAAGATTGTAGATGTGCTGCATTTTCTGAGGCATTTAGTTTTATTTTATGTTCTAAATTTATCTCAAGTGTTGCCAGTTCAACACCGAATTTTCTTATGGCAGAAAAATTATCATGGAGCTTAAGTATTGCTTCCCGGTATTGCCCTATCTCAAAACCTCCTCTAGCTTCCATGGATTTATCATGATCTGCAATCAGTGTGTTCCCAGTAGATAGAATGTCGCTAACATTAGCTTTTATATGGCCTAATATTGTTCTGGCTTCGAGATTTTCAAGTTTTTGATCAAGAATGAATATTTTCTCATGTAAGGACTCCATTCTCTTTGGGAATTTGGCTTTATCTGAATTTCTATGTAATACCAAATACAAAAGAAGATGGCCTTCTGCTCGCTTTGCAAAACTGGATAGTTCTGTTGCAGCAGTGGCTATGTCTTTAAAGTATTCATCTCCTTCCTTAAATGATGTAATGATTTTGTGGCTTGTATTCAGGGCGTAAAACCCAATCAGGGATATCAATGTGATTGACAAAATCAGTCCAGAAATGAGCAGTTTATTTCTCATTTTTTGTAGCGGCTGCTACCTAAATTAATTTTTATTAGTAGTTGTTGTACATTCTGGAATTGATACATAAAAACACCTGAAAACATTATCTTTGTTTCATAGCCACTATTGTCTACATATTATAGATTAATATTTATAATCAATCACCTAAATGAATGGTGCTTTAGCCTGAAAAGATGAATAAGCTTAAGCAAATGGAACAGGATAGTTGTATATGATCGACGATATGCATAAATGGTAAAATAGCCAGTTCTGACAAATAGATGATATAAGCAACTGTCAGTTGGTATTGAAATAGTTGCTTGATATTTCATATAAAGTCCTGGTTTATTGGGCTATGTCATTAATCTTGCTATAAATATTATGGCTTCAGGCTGCAATATTTCTTGCCTTTTGAAGTGTTTATATTAGTCTAGCTGGTATGCATCTGCTTCGAACTCATCATCTGGGCCTCAGGATTAGCTGGTTATTCATATTGATGTTTATACCGTTGTTGTCCTATTACGGTCGCAGTTTGCAAAATCTTCTAAACCAGATCATTGCTATGGACAAGCTTGGTATATTACTCACGCTTTTATTGCTCACAATAGTCCTGATGGCGGCTCGCTGGCTGCATCAGTCCAATCCATCGAAACTCTGGCTGACCCTGTTCTGGTTTGTTCCCCTGTTTATAGTAATACCGATGATGTTACCTATTGCGATAGAGCGCATGCACTTTATCGTATTTGGAATATTTGGCTTTGTAAGCCTGTTGTTGTGGAATAGGGTTCCTGGATTGTTGCTATGTGGCCTAGTCGCTGGAATGGATGAGTTATTTCAATGGTGGTTGCCAGATCGAGTGGGTGATTTGCGCGATGTGCTGATTAACATGCTTGCGGTTTATGGCGGTGCATTGTTTGCTATGACAGGGAAAAACAGAGTATGAGATATATTGCATGCCTGTATTTGCTGTTGATTTCCCTGGCGACACAGGGGGCTGATTTGACCCGTTTTATCGTACTGGATGTGGGCGAAGGGCAGTCGCTGCTGGTGCAGAAAGATAATTACGCAATGATGATCGATACCGGGCATGCCGGTGAGATAGCATCGGTATTAAAGAGGTTGCAGCAATATGGTGTTAACACTATCGAGACTTTGGTGCTGACTCATTTGCATCCCGATCATGCCAGTGGCTTTTTCAGATTGCATGAGTCTTTTGAGAACTTGATAATTTATCATAACTGTCAGCCTCTGGCCGATCATGTGCAGCCTGACATGGTGAGATGGGTGAGGGATGCACTGAAGAAAAATAAAAATGCTGGCTGCATACAGGCAGGCGATGTGCTGGACTTTGATGAAATCAAAGTGTCTGTTCTCTGGCCGCTCAGGCTTGATAATAATAATCTCAACCAAAATTCATTGGTATTGAGTATAGAGTTTCAGGGGGCATCGATTTTGGTGATGGGTGATGCGGGTTTTGCGGCCGAACAGCATTTATTAGATAAAAAAATCATCACTGGAAAAATGGATCTGCTCGTTGTTGGGCATCATGGGGCGAAAGATGCCAGTAGTGAAGCATTTATCTCGAAATTGAAGCCTGAATACTCTGTGGTGTCGGTCAATAAATCAAATGTCAGAGGTTATCCCTCGCTAGAGGTTATTCAGCGGCTTAACAAATATAGCGGACATCTTCTGAGGACAGATGAACAGGGTGATCTGGTATTTATGCTGAATGATGAGGGCAAGATAGTTTATCAGAATTGAATATCTAGCTTTTATGCTCTATTGCCAATAGTTTTATATAAAAATCCAGGGCATTAGTCCGCAAATGAACGCAAAAAACAAAAGCATCTCTGTGTTGTACGCCGTTTGCGCAGAATAAAATATTAGCGTTTATTTGCGTGAATTTGCGGACTAATGCTTTTGTAAATATTTTCGAGTGGATAATTCTGGTTAATAGCCGGTATAGGCGATTATCAGTTTATAAAAAATCAAATTCATAACTGATAATATCCTGGCCCGGGTCAATGATTTCAATATTGAATGGAACCGGGTTGCCAGGTTCCATTTTTCTTATCTGATTACTGGGTATGTTGAGATATTCTTCAGGTGTGAAGCGACGACTGGCGATGGCTTTGCCGCGAATGTCTTCAAAACGTAATTCAAGTAATGGAAATACCTGTTCGAATTCAGCCTGGTTGACTACAGTGGCTGTGATCATTAATGCATTGGTGGTATTGGGGTGTGAAAAAATATTTTTACTGCTGAGTTCTATACGTTTGGAATCACGAGGCTCGGGCAGATCACAGCCGGTGATGTCGCATAATTTGATCAGCCAGGGGCGAAGCTCATTGTGTTGTACCAACTGGTATCGGTGGTAATAACTGTACTGAATAATGCCAGCGATGATGCAAGCAACAATGCCGAGGCTGAGCAGACTGGTTTCAAGGTGGGCAAAGCGTGGTTTACCGGCTCTGCTTTCCGCCCTTAACTGCGGGGGTATGACATCGGGTAAAACTCTGGGCAGCTCTTCAATGAAATTGTTGTTGTCCGGTTTTTGGTCTTTGTTTTCAGCTTCATTGCTGGTGATAATGGCTTCATCAACGGTAGCAGGCTGTACCGGAGTGGCTTCAAAAATGGCCAGGCAAAAACCGCAGCGCACTTGACCGCTGGCCTGATTGAGCTGCTCCAGGTTCATGTCAAATATACTATGGCAGTGGGGGCACTCAGTTTGCATAATTATGATTTATCGTTTTATCCCTGAAATTCGAACCCATTCTTCAGTAACCACTGGCTGTTCCAGATTAAAGCACTGACTATAGGCATTTATAATACTCTCGGCCTGGGTTTCTAATATACCCGATAATACAATACGTCCTGCGGGTTTGGTATATGCGGCCAGTCTGGGGGCCAGTTCAACCAGCGGGCCGGCTAGAATATTAGCCATGACAATATCATAGGTCTTTTCAATTAATTGTTCAGGCTGAAATACCTGGAGTTTATCGTCTACCTCATTGGCCATTGCATTATCCATGCTGGCCTGTAATGCCTGTGGGTCTATATCCACACCATCGCAGTGGCGCGCGCCTAATAATAAAGCCGCTATGGCCAGCACTCCTGAGCCGCATCCGTAATCCAGAATATTCTGTTGCTTAAGATCAATGCTGTCCAGCCATTGCAGGCACAGGGCCGTAGTTGGATGCGTGCCGGTACCAAAGGCCAGGCCTGGGTCCAGCATCAGGTTTACTGCCGAGGGATCAGGCGGTTGCAAATGCCGGGGACAAACCCATAATCTTTGACCAAATTGCATGGGCTGGTAATTGTCCATCCATGCTCGCACCCAGTCTTTATCCTCAAGGGCATCGATATGCAGAGACAGTTCATCTCCCAGCGACTGATGGATTCGTTGTTTAAGCAGTTCGGTATTGATGTCGGCTTCGAACAGTCCGCTGAGAATGATCTTATCCCACAGCGGGGTTTCGCCGGGTGCCGGCTCCAGTACTGGCTTGTCCTCGGCATCGCGCAGGGTGACGGACAAGGCGCCCGCATCAAGCAAAGCCTGTTCGGCTTTATCGTTATCGGCTTGAGTGGTTTGCAGTGTGAGTTGAATCCAGGGCATATGATTTGACGCAGAGACTCAGAGGTGCAGAGATAATTTAATTTTTAAATATATCTTCTCTGCGCCTCTGTGACTTTGTGTCATAGCTTAAGTAAGTCCGAGTTTCTTCTCGAGGTAATGAATATCTGCACCACCGGCCTGGAAGGCGCCGTCATTCATGATATCTATTTGTAGGGCGATATTGCTTCTAATACCATCAATGACCATTTCGGACAGTGCGCCCTTCATGCGAGCAATGGCGGTAGCGCGATCATCGCCATAGGCAATCACTTTGCCTATCATGGAGTCATAATGCGGTGGTACGGTGTAACCGGCATAAATATGGGTTTCCATACGTATACCGGGGCCGCCCGGTGCATGATAAGCGGTGATTTTTCCCGGTGACGGCATAAAGGTTTTGGCGTCCTCGGCATTGATGCGGCACTCAATGGCATGGCCATTGATTTTTACATCATCCTGAGTCAGTCGCAAAGGTACACCGGAAGCAATATAAAGCTGTTCCTTTACTATATCGACACCGGTAATCATTTCGGTCACCGGGTGTTCGACCTGAACTCGAGTATTCATTTCGATGAAATAGAATTCATCGTTTTCAAACAGGAACTCGAAGGTGCCAGCGCCTCGATAGTTCATCTGAATACAGGCTTCCACGCAGCGGTTGCCAATTCTTTCGCGCTGTTCCGGGGTGATGCCGGGGGCAGGTGCCTCTTCCACTACTTTCTGATGGCGGCGTTGCATGGAGCAATCGCGCTCACCTAAATGAACCGCATGGCCCTGACCGTCAGACAGGATCTGGATTTCAACATGGCGAGGATGTTCAAGGAATTTTTCCATGTACACCGTGTCGTTACCAAAGGCGGCACCGGCTTCGGTTTTAGTCAACGAGATGGCATTCAGCAGAGCGGCTTCGGCATGCACCACACGCATACCACGACCACCACCACCACCAGCGGCCTTGATAATAATGGGGTAACCAATATCCCGAGCCAGTTTCATATTGGTGGCATCATCATCGCCCAGTGCGCCATCGGAACCCGGTACACAGGGCACACCGGCTTTCTGCATGGCTTCGATGGCTGCCACCTTGTCACCCATCAGGCGAATAGACTCCGACTTGGGGCCTATGAAGATGAAGCCACTGTCTTCTACGCGTTCGGCAAAATCGGCGTTTTCCGACAGGAATCCGTATCCCGGGTGAATGGCCATGGCGTCGGTGACTTCAGCGGCGCTGATAATGGCTGGAATGTTGAGGTAGCTCTGTGGAGAGGGTGCAGGGCCAATACACACCGATTCATCGGCCAGGCGAACGTGTTTCAGATCACGGTCGGCTTCAGAATGGACGGCCACAGTTTTAATACCCAGCTCTCGACAGGCCCGTAATATACGCAGGGCAATTTCACCCCGGTTGGCAATGACAACTTTTTCTATCATAGTGTTGCTTTATTTTATTCGATAATAAACATAGTCTGGCCGAACTCAACCGGCTGACCATTCTCTACCAGGACGGCCTTAACCACGCCGGACTTATCGGCTTCAATCTGGTTAAGAATCTTCATGGCTTCAATAATACACAGGGTATCGCCTTCGCTGACATGTTTACCAACGGAGGTAAATTCAGGTGTACCCGGTGAAGGTGAGCGATAGAAAGTGCCGACCATGGGTGAATTAATTTTATGGCCGGAAACTTCCTCTTCTACTGGGGCCTCTGCAACTGCAGGTGCTACAGCTGCAGGAGCTGATAGCATAGGTGCCGCATACATCTGAGGTGCTGGGGCTTGCATAGCCGCCATTTGACGGCTGATTCTTACTGATTCCTCACCTTCTTTGATTTCGATTTCAGCTACCCCTGATTCATCCAGTAGCTCAATCAATTTTTTAATTTTGCGAATATCCATCGGCTTAAAAACCTTATTTAGTATTTGTTACATATTCAATTGCGGCGCGCAGTGCCAGTTCATAACCCAGTGCGCCCAACCCTGATATCACCCCCTGGGCAATATCTGAAAAATAAGAATGTTTGCGAAATTCCTCACGGGCATGCACATTGGACAGGTGCAGTTCAATAAAAGGAATGGCAACGCCACTCAGGGCATCGCGAATCGCAATACTGGTATGCGTAAATGCAGCAGGATTGATAATGATGAATTGGGTACCATCATTTCTGGCCTGGTGTATACGTTCGACCAGTTCGTGTTCAACATTTGATTGCAGATGAGTCAACTGGTGACCCATATTTTCAGCCAGCTTCGTGTTCTCTGCAATAATATTATCCAGTGTTTTGCTGCCATAGTGTTCCGGTTCCCGGGTACCAAGAAGGTTCAGGTTGGGGCCATTAAGGACAAGAATTTGGGCCATGATTGTTCTAATATATGCTGCAAACTGGATTGACGTGGATTTTTGCATGGTTTATTGGTTGATGTCTACCGGTTTTCGGGAAATAGATGCATTTTCGCTGAAATTCGGGACATTTATAACAAATAATTTGAGATGATTCACATTTGACTAAGCTGCTCCACGGCTTTCTGCTAACCCAGTTCTGCCGATCTTTCTATCCAGTAGCGGTGTTTTTCTTTATCTTTTTCCACCCCTTTGCCTTTTTTGTACATCAGGGCCAGGCGGTACATAGACGAGTTGTTTTTTAGGCATTGTTATAGCCTTGTAAGAATTATTATGAACTAAGGAACCTTTATTTAAGTCGCGATGGTTTTATGCTGGCTAAAAGCGTCCAGATTTTTCCGAAATTCGTTGCAATAGAATAACTACCGCCTCACTTGGTGAAAAATCTAAATACTTTTATCGTAGCCAACTACAGCCAGGCTTAATCCTTAATCAGAGCTCCCATGGATTTATAGCAGAGCTTTAATGATTTTTTCAGTCTGTTCCCTGGAAATTTCACCGGCAAAGGTGTGAGTGATTTTACCCTGTCGATTGACAAAACTGGTAAAAGGCAGGGCATTAACGCGATTGCCATAGCGACGGGCAATTTCCATGGAGGCCAGTTCGGCAGCCATGATGGGATAATTCATGTCCATGATTTCGGCAAAATTTCGTACCGAGTCTTCATCGTCTATGGCTACCCCAATGATCTGGAAACCCTGCTCGGCATATTTTTCCTGCAGCGCCATAAAGGCGGGGATTTCTTTTTTACAGGGTGGGCACCAGGTGGCCCAGAAATTGACCAGCAGTACTTTGCCATCCCATTCACTGATATGGCGCAGCTTGCCATCCAGATCGGTCAATGAAAAATCCGGTCGTGGCTGACCTACCACCGAGGCCGCCGGTTTGCTTAGTACGGCTTGTTCACGGTTATCTGAATGTGTGATTGCTTTTTGCAGTCCAAATCCTGCGGCGCCCGCGATGATAATGAGTGCGAGTAACTGGAGGGTGTTTTTCATAGATTAATTCAAAGCCTGTTTGATATGAGGGCCAAATG
>JBLYYN010000134.1:0-10033 GCA_048550535.1 Gammaproteobacteria bacterium | reverse complement strand
GCAACATCCATGGTACTCTTTCGTCTAAAAAGATCATTTCAGACTGTTAGCTCATTTTTAATATTAGCCTATCGAGTATAAATTGCTATATGAGCGTATAAATGCCTGGCTTCAGTTGACATCAAATACCAGAATATCGTTCTACATTGTCGCCTCTACGGTACCGGTTTGTTATGATCCAGAAACAGGCCAATACAGAACAGGCTGTTTTGAACTAATAAATAACCAAATGCTGCTTTTGCTGCTCCCCATCTGGCACGCAGGCTCGGTAAAACCTTTCCGAAAGCCTCAGAGTGGCATCTGCGAAAATAAAATAGGAAGAGAATGTGAGCAAACAAGACAAAATTACAGGGAGCTCTACGGAAAAAGGCGTTTTTCATGCCCCATGGGAGAAATCTTTCGACAAGATACTCACCCCATTTGAAGAGTTTATCCATCGACAGACCACCAGTGGCCTGTTGCTCATGGCAACGGCTATCTTTGCACTGGTACTGGCCAACGGGCCGCTGGCTTCCGCCTACGAACACTTATCGCATACCCTCATCAGCCTGGGCATAGGTAGCTGGTCACTGGAAATGAGTCTGCACCACTGGATCAATGATGGCCTGATGACGGTGTTTTTTTTCGTCGTCGGCCTTGAGTTGAAGCGAGAAATACTAGTGGGTGAGCTGGCGAAGCCACGCAATGCCGTACTGCCAATCGGGGCAGCCATTGGCGGCATGGTAGTGCCGGCACTGGTCTATTTTGCCATCAATCCGGAAGGCGATGCCGCGCGCGGCTGGGGTATCCCCATGGCCACTGATATCGCCTTCGCCATCGGCGCCCTGGCATTGCTGGCAAGCCGGGTGCCCAAGGCTTTGATCACCTTTCTGGTGGCACTGGCAATTGTAGATGATCTGGGCGCAGTGCTGGTGATTGCGGTGTTCTACACCGATACCATTTCGCTCGGCCCACTGGCAATAGCTGGCGGTCTGTTTGGTTTATTGCTGATATTCAATCTGAGTGGCATCCGCAAAACCATGCCCTATCTTATTGTTGCGGTATTTCTATGGTATGCCCTGTATCAATCCGGCGTACACGCCACTCTGGCGGGCATTCTGGGAGCATTGTCCGTGCCGGCCGTTCCCAGGTACAAGCCGGAACGTTTCAGTGAACATGTCAGGGAGCTAATGCAACGGTTTGATGCCAGCCACCAACCCGGTACAAGCATCATGACCAATGATGAATTGCGCGCAGTGGTACAAACCCTGGAAAATGGTGTGCACAGCGTCGAAGCTCCGCTTCAGCGGCTGGAGCATGTCTGGCACATGCCGGTGGCTTATCTGGTGATTCCTGTCTTCGCCCTGGTCAATGCCGCTATCCCGCTAGAGTTTTCATCACTGGGCGCAACCCTGAGCCATCCCGTTATGCTCGGTGTATCGCTGGGTCTGGTACTGGGCAAGTTCCTCGGCATTACCGGAGTCTGCTGGCTACTGCTGAAACTGAACCTGGCGGTGTTGCCGAAGGATACCCGCTTCACCCAGATCGCCGGTGTATCGCTGCTGGCCGGAATCGGATTCACCATGTCAATTTTTGTCGCCCAGCTCGGTTTCGATGGCCGCGATGATTTGCTGCTAATGGCCAAAACCGGCATTCTTGCCGCCTCCCTGTTAGCCGGAGTGGCTGGATTCATCTGGCTCTATCTGGTGAGCAAACCGGTTAAGACTGAGGACCAGACGCTGGGTTAAATATGTAGCTCTATTAAAAAAAGGGACCGAGGGATTAAAAATTGACCAATATGGGTGTGATAGATAGTATTGTTTGGAGTTGAGATCACAACCATTGGCAAAGGAGCAGCTATGCCTAGGCGCGCAAGGATGTATCTTCCTGGTTTGCCCTATCATATTGCACAAAGAGGTAATAACAGGAAAGCCTGTTTTATCGAACCTGGAGGAAGGCCAGTTAAAGAGTGACGGTATTGGTTAATATAATAATCCATCCGTGCCCTTTTTTTGTCTGTCATTAAAACTTTTTTTTCAATCGAGTCCGACCTTTTGCCCCTCATATAAGGTGGTGAAAGATAGGTTTAACAGGTTGCTCTGGCAGAGTCGTTACTTTTACCATTCAAGATTTTGATCAACAAACCTCTTAGTTTTAATGCTAACTTAGCTTGAATTACATCTGAATGAAAGACTTAACAAAGTGATGATTAATTAGTATATGTAAAACTGAACAGGAACTTCTAGTTGCATTTGATTGACAGGAATGCTCTCAGGGAATGCAGGTAAGGGTTGCGCTCGCTGAATCATGGCTAATACCTCGTCATCTAACATTGCATAACCGCTGCTTTGTTGGATTTTATAATTTATTACCTGTCCAGTTCGGCTAACGACAAAGTACAGAAGCACTGTACCTTGTTGCTGTCGAGCGCGGGCTCTACGTGGGTATTGTTTATGCCGTTCCAACCAACTTTGTAGTGTCACAATATAACTGGGTGAAGTACCAACCATTCCACCACCAGCTGTTGAATTACCGCTGCCCCTGTCATTTTCCTCTGTTGTACCACTAAGGCCTTTATCACCTGGCGCCGTCATTTCCTTTATCTCTGGTTTTTGTTCAGGCCTTCTTTCAGCAGGTTTAACTGTCTTTTTATTTGGTATTTTTGATTTTAGTTTATCTTTTTCTACTACTTTTTCTTTTTTAATGGGTTTAGGCTCAGTGATTTTTTTCAGATCATTCCCAGTGCTTCTTCCCGCTGATCCTAGTGAAATCTCAATGCCGCCTTCACCCTGTGCTTTAGCCTGTCCTGATGATGCTTGTACCGGTTCCCAAAAAATTAACCCGATAATACTCAAATGAAAACCTGCTGCAACCAGAGCAGCCAATAGCCAATATCTAGTTTTAGGATAATAAAGCATGTCTTTCATAATTATTCAGGCAATGTAAGTAGTTGGATTTTTTCGACACCGACGTCATTAAGTGCCTGTGTTATTTTTACTAGTCGATTAGCGGCTAAGTGACTATCTGTTTTGATAAAAAGCTGTGTATTGGGGTGCTTGCGCAAGCCTATTGAAACCTTTGTAAGCATCGCTTCCTGTAAAAGGATGTCGCCATTTAAAGCCAGTTGGCCTTTTGCATCAACAAGAAGAATGAGTTCTTCAGGCGTAGTGTTTTTGGCGCTAATAGATGAAGGTGGCGTTACGCTAATAACATCTGTTGCACTCAAATTTCCGGTGATCATAAAAAATATCAACAGTAAAAATACCACATTAATCAGTGGCAAAATACGTTCTTCAGTTTGATCGGGACGGCGTTCAGGGAAGTGCAATGGGGGACTCCATTGGATTAGTCGATATCCAGTTCGGGTCATCCAGTAAACTTAAAGGTTCTATTCCCGCGGTATTTAGTAAATCTAGAACATTAATTAACCTTTGCGTATTGGTTTGCGCAAGTGGCTGAACAGATACTACCGTTCCTGGTTTGCGTTGCCTGAGTGCAATAAGTAATGCTTCTCTGGTAATAATTACATTGTTCAACAATAATTCGTCCTGTTTAATACTAACCACAATAGGCTCATCATCGGTTTCTATCGGTGGTGTTTCTGCTGAAACATCCAGGTCGAAACTGCGCCAGTCGAGCAAGCTCGAAGCGAGCATAAAAAAGATCAACAGAATAAACACCACATCAATTAGTGGTGTCAGGCTAATTGTGACTTTTCGTTTGAACTGTTGATCAGCCAGTTTCTGTGAATTATCCAAATTCAGTTGCATGGTTATTATCCATGTAAGATTTAGTTATGGGTGATTTGGTCTGTGATGACGCTTTTGCTGTATTGTTTTTATCAACTGATTTATTTACTTGCGCAGATAAATCCTCTGTAAAGACTTGAGTCACCATATTATCCATCTCATGGGCAAGATGATCGATTCTACGTTCCAACCAGTTATGAATGGCAACCACCGGAATCGCAACGATAAGACCTACCGCTGTGGTTAATAAGGCCACCCATATGCCGCCAGAGAGAATAGCTGGATTCACTTTGTTACCCGCTGCTTCCAATTGCTGGAAAGCTGAAATCATACCCATAACGGTACCCAACAAACCTAATAATGGCGCAAGAGAAGCTATGACCTCCAATGGTCGTAACCCACGACGCAACTGAAATAGTACATCCGTGCCATAGCGCAAAACTTCTTCACGTATAATGCTTTCAGAGAGATGACGTTGACACCCTCGAATAGCACGTGCCAACGTTTGTGATGTAGGGTTTACACTGGTATCGGCAATAGATAAAGCCTCATCAATCATACCTGCATGCCAATAATTCAAAACCTGTTGAGCGGTTTTACGCTGCCATAAACGCGCATGTTGAAACTGAATAATTTTAACCAGAACCAAGGTAAGTGCAATTACTGACATCACTAGCAAAATGCTAACAATCGGTCCACCAGCGTCTAACATGCCAATGGTTTCATCAATCCAGGAGGGCTCTGCTGATAATATATTCCCTGCTTCAGAGTGGGCATCTATCCTTTGCATATCTGTTGATGGGTTATTGATGTTAGTGTCAGTTAAAACCTCATCGACAGGCACAGCATTCACCGGATCTGCCATAGGTACTGGAGAATTTTCATTAAGAGTTCCATCGTTCATAAGCATTACTCGTTAGTAAAGAGCGCGTGTTAACATGACCCAACACAAGTGGTCACTTAAAAAATAGAGTCAGTCAATAATTTCTACCTTGTTTAGAAACCTGGGACAGATATGTCTTAATAACATTGGTATTCGACTTAATGTCAATGCCACCATAACAGCTGAACACGCCAACAGCATGATCCAAACCAGCACTGCCATAGAAGCGTGATCTGCTTGTAAGCAACAAATAGCTGAAGCTAAAATGGCCAACCAGCCGATGCTACGCAATAAAGTCTGCTTCGGCTTAACATTTTTAATGTCATAGACCTGCTTCCAATGAGTTTCCATAGCGAGTGCCAACCAGCCCATCCCAAGTAGCATAAGAGATGCTGCCGCGATCAACCAAAGCGTCTCATTCATAAACCACATCCTCGGACATTGTGCTTTGCTTTTGTATGGAAACCGAATTAAGTTTTCCTGCCACTAACCATGAAATTAATGCCAGACCTATCAAATTTAAATCCACGCCTGCAACGGCCCAGTAGGTATCCATCATTAACGTTTTAACTAAGTGGTCACCGGTACTCAGCCAATTTGCAATAACCGCACTAATCGCAAGCCCGGTTAAAACCAGACATTGTTCACGCCAGGCGGGATTCCTTCCGGCCTTTGCAACTGGCGAACTACGCCAGAATGCATGTGCCATGGTAAGTAACCATGCTCCCCAAAAAACTAGTTTTTCCCATTCACCTTTGCCTGCCATATCTGCAGGAAACAGGCGGTTAGCGAGCAGCATGGTAACAGCGGCAATCACCATGCCTGTGATCGTAGTGACGGCCATAGCATCGACAATGCGGCTGCCCTGACTGTTGATTGTGGCATGCTGTTGTTTACGCTTTCCAACAAAAAACAGAAAGCCGGTGGCAATGCATACGCAACCCAGCAATCCGCCTAGCACATACAACCAGCGCAGCAGCCAGTGCTCAAAATGCTGTAGATGCAGACCGGTTAAAAACTGGTCGATACCGGAAACGATAGTATGCGGTGGATCTTCACTAAGCACTTTACCGCTACTGGCCTTAAAATGTATGCCTTCACCGACTAATGCAACTCGATCACTACCAGCGCGATAAATGCTGACATAGCTATTGGCATCACCAATGTGATCAATAAAAAGGAAACCTATCTCACCAGCCATATCGCGTGCTGCCCATCGACGTTTGGCTTCTGCCATCATGGCATCAACTGATGCCAGGGGAGCCGAAATCCCAGAACGTTGATAAGGCAGACCGGTGTGTTCAGCCTCAATAGCTTCATGCATGTCATGCAGAGGCTTCAGCATGGTGTTGGTTGTTGGTAGATAAAAAGTGCTAGCAAAAATGATAAGCCCCGTCAGCGCAAAAAAGAAGTGGAAGGGCAGAGCAACAACGCCACTCATATTATGTAGATCGAGTGTACTGCGTTGTTTGTTTTTCCATGGGCGAAAGGTAAAAAATTCACGAAATATTTTACGATGAATAACAATACCTGTTACCAATGCAACCAGCATAAAAAAGGCGGCAGCACCAACAATGTAATAACCCATATTTTTCCATTTAAAATTCAGGCTGTAATGAAGTGGGTAAAACCATTCGCTACCGATTTTTAAATGATTTTCTGAAAAAATATTTCCGCTGCGTGGATCAATGGATACTTCACCATGAATATGGTTATGATCAGTTTTATCTTTCGGGAAGGGAACGCCAAAGGCAACACCCATACGCAGTGCAGGATCACGATGGGTCGTGTATGCCCAAAACTCATCCATCGGTAACTCCAGGCGTGGCGTCATGGGGCCTGCACTCGCATCATGATAAGCGGGCATAAATGTGTTGTATTCATTTGGCTCTGCTTCTATTTGCTTAAATACAGATAAAAGCATTTTGTCGAACGATGGCATGGGTTGAGGTTCGAATCGGGTTTGTGGTGTAGTCCAACGATCTATTTCTCGATCAAACACCGATAGCGTACCAAAAAAGAAACACACCATTAGTACAAAACCCATAAGCAATCCAAGCCATGTATGTAACCAGGTCATTGCTTGGCGTGCATTGTTAAATTTCATCAATCCAACACCTTCAATTAATTATTAAAAATTGCAGCTGCCATGCAGCAGTTGTCATAAACGCACCTGTTACTAGTAAAATCAAAGAAGTTTTTCCAGGTTGACTACTAATAAAGATACTAAGGAATACGATTAGAAGCAGCAAAAATGCCAGCATCAACATGCCTGCTTCTGCTTCATGAAAACTCACACCAACACTCACCAAACCTACAATACCTAGAGATGTGAATCCCCAGGTAAAAAGGTAGCTAATAAAAGATGCGATCAGTACGGGGTTAATATAGGTTTTTGCAACGTACCAGATATTACTCATAAGAAAGTACCGTTTAAAAATCATACTTGGCAGTGAGTGAAATAGTGCGTGGTGTGCCGTAAGCAATCTGACCAAAGTTACCGATATTGGTGTAATAGGTTTCGTCAGTCAGATTTTCGACGTTAAGCTGCATTTCAAAATCTTTTGCAACCTGGTATTTAGCCATCAGGTTCACCAGTGTGAGTGATTCCTGTTCGACACGTTCCGGATTGCTTGTAACTGGGTTAGTCACATTGGCATAGTTTTCACTTTCCCAGCCCACACCACCGCCGATGGTTATTTTGTTCAAATCACCTGGCAGTTTATAGCTAGTAAAAGCTTTGAGGATTTTTCGAGGTTGCTCGGTGTTTACCTTTGTGCCGTTGATATCTTTTGCTTCATATGATGTCCAGCCGAATTGCACATCCCAATCCTTACGAATAGAGCCGGTTATTTCTAGCTCGTATCCATCAGAGGTTACACCTTCTGATTCAAAATATGCTTGTTCGGTACTGCCTGGAATGGTATTTGTTCCATCCGCCTGGGCCAGGTTGTCCTGCTCAATACGGAATATTACTGCTGAGGCGATAAGCTGATCATTCATGAAACCAGTTTTCAGTCCCAGTTCGAAACTCTTGCCAACAATTGGGTCCAGGCTATCGCCTTTACTATCGCGTTCATCCTGCGGATTGAAAATATCTGTATAGCTGGCATAAGCGGTATATGTGTTATTAAGGTCATAGAGCAGACCCAGGTATGGCGTTATAATCTGGTCATGTTCGATGGTCTGCGCCACGTTGTACGCGGCTGCTTTGCGATCAATTTTCTGGTTAGTGATACGCGTACCTATAATTGCCTTAAATTTATCGCTGACTTTCAGTCGTGTAGAACCATACACTGCTGTCTGAGTATCAATACGTTGCTCGTATAGGAACTCCGGCCCCCAAATATGTTCTGGGTAGCCGATACCATTCCACTCGTTAAAATTACCAATGGGAGCAACGCTGGTGGCATCATGAGAATGGGCAATAAATTCACGTTTGGAATTCGATAGACCAATAGTTGCTTCATGGTTACGGCCAAATAACGGGTATTTACCGGAGGCAAATAAATCGATCATGTCGTATTCAGATTCGGTGGTAAAGTAACCGCCTGCCCAGGCAGTAATACCAAGACCAGTCAATCTATTTGGGTTGCCATAAACATAAAGCAACTTCGAATCGCCATCTGATGAGCCGTGATTAATGCGGGCGTTAATTTGCCAATCATCATTGATGTAATTATTCAGTTCAATGAATACATTGTCATGGGTGGTATCCCAGTAAGCCCAATCGGCTGCCGTTGTCTTAGAGCGACTGTAATCAGTGCGAGTACCATCGTCGTACCATGCAGGAATACCGCCCCAGGTAGGCGCATTGTTTTCATTGAGTTGATGACTTGCTCCAATGGTTAGCAGGGTATTGGTTGATAGGTCAGCTTCTGCGGTTAAGTAAATCAGAGATTTTGCGCTGTCGCCAATGACACGGAAGGAATCTTCCTGTTCATGGCTGACGATAGCGCGACCTCGAATCGTCTTATCTTCATTTAATGATCCTGTAACATCCACGGACGTATTTATATTGTTACGGCTGCCCGTTCCAAGTGTTGCTGTTCCTTCAAATTCGTTGCTGTCTGCACGTTTTCTGACCAGGTTTACCGCCGCTGATGGATTGCCACTTCCTGTCATCAGGCCAGTAGCTCCTTTGATGATTTCCACTTGCTCGTACATGACGGTGCTACCATAGTTCTCACCTGTTCCCCAGCCAGGATCAAATACGGTAGGTACCCCATCAATAAGTAGATTGGTAACTTCAAATCCGCGTGAATAGAAGTATTGACGGGCGCTATCGTATTCTTTTACAGAAATACCCGGTGTTTGAGCGAGTACTTTGTTTACGGTTGTAAGGTCCTGATCTTGCATGCGTTTTTGTGTGAACACAGTGACTGATTGAGGTGTTTCCTTCACAGACAAGGGTAGTCCTGTGGATGAACGGTTTTCTTTACCTGTATATGTAGTTTCAGTCTCAGTAGAAAGAGACGCCTTGTTTTCTTCAGCAGTCACTTTGAGCGTGCCCATTTTGACTACATCAGTTTCCGATGATTGTGTTAATTCACCGTTGCCTGGAACTTGCTCTGCGTATATTGGGGTAATTGTAGATAATAGGAAGCCTGTAACAACAGTCTGTAGCCTTTTTGTTAGAGACTTACATCTGTTAGTTAACTGGTCGTGGGGCAGATGATTCATGAGTGGCCCTTAGTCGGTAGTTAATACTCTTGGCATATGATATAGGCTTTTTTCCTGTTTGTAAATACGAATCATTATCATTACGATTATTATTTGCAGAATATCTGTGCTTCCTTCAGCTAAGATGTCGTGATTACCCAGGGAAGACCATACGAAGTAATGAGTGGGCTGGGAGAATCGAGCTCCCGTCTGCGAGCACGCTGCTTCGGCTCTCCATGCTTAGAAATGCTGTTTTAATTTAATATGAACAACCGGGTCAGAGAACATTAGTTTCTGAGATTTAGAGGATATTACCCCCAAGGGCATAAACGCTCTGATCCGTCCTTACGTGTGGATGCCTACATGGGCAGATAAATGCTCCTGAATTATCTGCATTTCCCACATCCATGTGGGTCATGTAGGTGGTACGAGCCCATGGATTTATGCCCTTTGGGTATTTATGCCCTTTTGGTATGAACAAGTGTCTCGTGAGGGCATGGATAGCCCGCAAAGACGCAGTTGCCGAGATGACACGCAATCAATCATCGCGGAGCGATACAACAATTATTCCGACTTTGCTATAAAACCTTGGACTACGCCTAAAATTACCTATTTCTTTAGTGTCATGTATATATTCGAATTATAACAGGGCAAATCAACGCTAAATTATTGATTATCCGTTAAAAATGGTGGTATAAACGAGGTCTATCTGTAAATGTATAACGAGACATAGGGTCTCGTTAATTCAACTGTTAGGGCT
>JBLYYN010000133.1:0-10254 GCA_048550535.1 Gammaproteobacteria bacterium | reverse complement strand
TGGGTTTCAGTAGTAAGGAGTACCCATCCGTTCAGGGACTGGATGGCTATTTACAATATAAAAATCATAACGCCCTGTTGAGACTGGATGCCAGTAACGCGGTGATGGATTTTAATGGCCTGTTCCGAAATGCTATTGATCTAACAAGCCTGAAAGGTGATGTATACCTGAGCCGTGAGTCGACTGCATGGCATATTAACTCGCAACACATACAGGTTAATTCTCCTCATCTGGAAACAGCCAGTCGTGTCCATGTAAAGATTGCCGATGATGAGCCGGTGTTTGCTGATCTGGTCACCCGCTTCAGCAATGGCGATATCAGGCATAAAGGTTTGTATTTTCCAACGGCTATTATGAAACCTAATCTCACTGCCTGGCTGGATCGTGCCCTGGTAAGTGGCCGGATAGCGGACGGAGGCTTCCTGCTCCATGGTAGCCTGGCTGATTTTCCCTATGTGAAAAACCGGGGCATGTTTGAAGTAGAGTTCGATGTGGAAAATGCGGTGCTGGATTATCGATCGAACTGGCCAGCCATAAACCATATGAATTCATCTGTTCGTTTCCATAAACGGGCGATGAATATCCTGGGGGAGGCTAAGGTTTATGGTGCCAGTTTGAAAAATACTCAGGTCGATATTGAAAATCTCTCCAAAGCGCACCTGTCGGTGGATAGCAAGATCAGATCGCCATTGCCAGATCTGTTGAGATACATCGAAAATAGTCCACTACAGGACATGGTCGGTAGCTATGTTAGCGACATGAAAACACAGGGTACGTCTGGACTGGTTTTGAATCTTCAAATACCGCTGGCTGAGGAAAAGCCTGTCCGCTTCAATAGCCGGCTTACATTTCAGGGGAATGATATTCTTTTACCTCAGGAAGGTTATCAATTCAATGCTGTTCGAGGCAGCCTGATCATCAATGATAAGGAAGTACGTGCTGATAACCTGGTTGCAAGTCTGGATGGTTATCCCGTCAAGGCATCGGTAGCCACAGTGGAAAATAAAATCGGAAAAATAACCCGAGTGTCTGCTGCTGGTGATCTTCCCGTTACAAGTTTGCTGGCACCGGTTCCTTTTTTGAAGCCTTATATCAGCGGCGAATCGAACTGGAAGGTCACGGTTGATATACCCAATAACAGCAATATTACGGATCTTGTGATTTCTGTGGAATCTCGACTGCATGGTGTAAGTAGTGATTTGCCATTGCCCTTTAAGAAAACAGAGGATGTGCAGGCGCCTTTTAATATGGATCTGAGTATATTGAAGGAGGGAGGCTTACAGCTTGATGTGAACTTTGAAAATCATTACCGACTGAAATCAACCCGCCAGGAAAATATATGGCGAGTTGATATGGACTCGTCGATATTGCAGGGCAAAGCCCGATTCAATCAGGATTTTAGTGTCGATTATCCCATGACCCTCGATATCGATTTGATGGATCTTGGCGCATATTTGAACCAGTCAGATGAAGATAAAAACGCGGACTCGAGACTGGAAGTGGGTCCCAATTATTTTCCCGATATTCAGTTACAGGCGCGAAAAGTGATCTGGAAAGATTTGCAGGTGAACGATGCCAGCCTGGAAACCCGGCGTAGCAAATTGGGTATGGATATCAATCATTTTGAAATGCATGGTCCAGCATTGAGTATTATGGGAAAAGGCAGCTGGCACAGCAGCTGGCTGCATAATCATGTGACATCGCTGGAAATGAATATCAGCAGTAATGATTTTGGGAAATTCCTGAGTGAGGTTGGCATTACCAAAGGCCTGAAAAAAGCCAGTGGTCAGGCCAGTATTAACTGGCAATGGTATTCCGAGCCGTATAAGTTTGACTGGCGTAGATTACAGGGTGAAATGCAGCTGGCTTTCGAAAACGGTCGTCTACTGGATATCAATCCTGGCGCAGGTCGAGTGCTGGGATTGTTGAATTTTGAGACCCTGTTATCACTAGATTTCGGAAATCAGGTTTCAGAGGGCTTTGCTTTTGATGAGATAGAAGGTAGTTTTACCTTTGCCAATGGTAATGCCTATACCACTAATATGAATATTGATAGTAAGGTGGCCGAAATTTCCATGACAGGGCGAATTGGTCTTAGCACAGAAGATTATGATCAGATTGTAACGGTGGTCCCAGGTGTGGGCAGCACCTTGACCGTATTAGGTGCAGTAGCCGGAGGACCGACACTGGCGGCAGCGGTACTGTTTTTACAGAAAATTCTGGGTCTCAACCGAATAGCGGAATATAAATATTCGATTCGGGGCGATTGGGAAAAACCAGAGGTCAAATTATTGGTGGCACCGGATAATGAAGAATAGACGGCCTCAACTGCAGAAGATGCTGCGGGAGCTGAGTTAGTGACGCGCATTAACCTTAAAATCCTAGGATCTGTTGCTCTGTGTCTGATTTTTTTCAATATAGGTGATATTGCAGCTGCAGAGTTTTCCGTGATCTTGAAGGCAGAACAATGGGATATGCCCCGACATGGAGAATCTCTGATAAAACAGTCAGAATTAGGTAAAATAGTTCATTACTGGAAAGATCATCCTGATCAAGTCATTGAAATTCGGTATCCTGGAGGCGAGGAAGGTGAAGTCTGGGTTCGAGAGTTAATGGATTGGTTGGTCGCCCTGGGAATTCCTTCTTCGGCCATGACACATTTGCCGGGTAGTGGAGCGGAAGATTTAATTAACCTCGTAATCGTTCAGGGGACAATAAATAATGAGTAAGTTTGCTGCAATTCAAATGGCATCTGGGCCAAATATCCAGGCAAACCTGGAAGAGGCTGCAAAATTGATTGAGAATGCCGTAGCCAGGGAAGCGCAGCTAGTCGTTCTACCGGAGAATTTTGCGATAATGGCTATGACTGAGCAGGAAAGAGTCAGTTATGCTGAAAGACCCGGTGTGGGTATTATGCAGGATTTTCTCTCCAATCAGTCTAAAAAACACGGAATCTGGCTGGTGGGGGGGACTATCCCCATGCATTCCGAGATTCAAGGCAAGGCGCTTGCCGCAAGCCTGATGTTTAATGACAAGGGCGAACAGGTTGCCCGTTATGACAAGATCCATATGTTCGATGTGTTGATTGAGGGCAATGAAAGCAATGAGAGTTATAACGAGTCGAAAACCACTGAGGCCGGAAGTGATACAGTCGTCGTGGATACTCCGTTTGGACAAGTGGGGATGGCGGTTTGTTACGACTTGCGTTTCCCGGAATTATTCAGGACTATGAATGATCAGGGTATGGAAATTTGCGTACTGCCCTCGGCTTTTACTGCCATCACCGGCAAGGCTCACTGGGAACCCCTGGTACGTGCCAGAGCTATTGAAAACCAGTGTTATATGATTGCCGCAGCCCAGGGTGGTTTTCATATCAATGGTCGAAAAACCCATGGCAATAGTATGATAGTTGATGCCTGGGGAAATATTCTGGGTCGCTTAGCATCCGCTCCAGGTGTGGTGGTGGAAGACATAGACCAGGATTTTCTGCAGAATACGCGCAAAAACTTTCCGGTGCTCAAGCATCGCCGACTGAACTGTAAGATCAGCAGCCATTAAGTAAAGAATCATGAGTCTGGGCTGTTTGAAGTCAGGTAGGTGGATCAAAAGCCTGGGCTGATGCAGCCTTGCTTAAAGGCATGGATGCTTACTGGAGGCTGATCATGAGTCTATATCCTGTAAAGAGATGTGCATCTGATGCCTTCTGTTCCTGATTTCTGTGTTTGAAATATCCAGAGTAATTAGCAGATATATCCGTTTTTCGTTCGTATCTAGATTTTATCTCGATCATTTTTTTTACTGATATAAACCATTGCATCATTCACCGTTTTTTCCACTTCTTTATTGATTTTTTCGCGCTCGCTTGCTTTCATATAAAATGCCATATCAACTTCATGACGCAAGTAACGGGCGGGTAGCTTGGTTAATGCATAGCAGGCGATATCAAGAAAAAATTCGTCGTCTTTGTCTGGGTGTTGCGGAATCACATGATCCAGCAGGTAGTGCTGAACTCGATATTCGTAGTAATTATGGATGCTGCTAAAGTCCATGGCGCCGCCTATGAGTAAATTATAACTATTGTGAGTATAGGAAAAATAGCGGGCTTATTCAGATAGCTCCCTGAGGTACTTGAAAATCAGGCGAGCGGCGGCAGGAGGCTTGTTCTGTTTGGCTTCTTTTATACTATTTCGGTGTAACTGGCGCAGGTACTGGCGATCAGCCAGTGGAAATTCAGCCAGCAGATCATTGATGGCCTGATCTCCTGTCTGCAGAATCCTGTCTCGCCACTGTTCTATGCGCTTGAAATGGACATTGTTCAGATCATGCTGGTGACGAATCTTTTCCAGCCGGTTGGCAATATCCTCCGTATCGATATCGCGCATTAATTTGCCAATGTACTGTCTCTGGCGTTTCAAAGCGCCATGCTGTTTGATTTTGCGTGCTTCCAGAATGGCTTTATAAAGGCTATCCGATAAATTGAATTGGTCGAGTTCCTGATTGCTCAGGGTAATTAACTCCTCACCCAGGCTCTGTAGCTGATCACATTCTCGCTTGCGCTGGGTTTTGCTTACCCATTCGTCGTCTTCGTCGATATATTCAGTCATGGTTTCTGTCTTGTGAATTTGCTCAACTCCATACTCAAGTGGAGCTTGCCTTTTTTAAATTGTTCAACTTTTACCGGTACAAAGTCCAGTTCCTCAGCCAGCCATAAAATGGTGACTCGGTCGCTCGAACCATGATCCCGTTTGAGCTTGGCAACATTGTATTGATGTTTGTTCAGACGGATGTGTTGCTTGCCTTCATAACTGAAACGGTAGTTGCTTATCCGGTCTCTATCGATCACATTATAGTTGAATACATGACCGGTCGGGATATCGATCGAACGCCTGATGTCATCCATTAAGGCCAGTTGTACCGATAACCGGTCCCATAAAATACCCTGATGGAGTAGCTTGATTTTAGTATCGCCATAGTTACCCTTGATCATTGCCATATCCTGTTCCGACCAGTCGAGATCAACGCGCAGATTTCTTTTATTATTTTTCTTGCGTGAGAATTCATAACCCTGGAGATAAGGCTTATGTCGGTCATGGTCCTGGAACAGGGTGCTGGTTTCATGTGCTTCATCGCTGCTGAACAAGGATGCTATTCCATAGGGATGGGTGACAGATTTATAGATGTATTGTTGACCATGTGTGGTGAGTTGCAGGCTCATCTCTGCCACCGTGGTGTTATATTTTTCCAGACGATATTCAGCCAGGAAATTTTCCGGTAATTTGAAAGCGTAGCTGGGACTGCTGAGCAGTAATGGCAGTGCCATGAACAGATGAGTGAGTGTACGCATGATTCAGGATGGTTCCAGTTTGTTGTTTATCCAGCGAGGTGTTTGCTGCAACGGGTGGTTGTCGAGAAACGCCTGGTTATTTTTACATGACAGGCGATTGTCAGCAAACCAGCTTATTGCCATGGGATAAATGATATGTTCCTGCTGCTGAATGCGTTTTGCGAGGGATTCGGCAGTGTCATCGGCCTGTACAGGAATGATAGCCTGGATCACTAATGGGCCACTATCCAGTTCGTTGGTGACGAAATGTACACTGACGCCATGTTTATCCCGTCCGGCGTCCAGCACTCGCTGGTGGGTGTTTAAGCCTGTGAAATCAGGCAGCAGGGATGGGTGGATATTCAGCATGCGGCCTTCATAGTGTTCGACAAAGTCTTGGGTCAGTATGCGCATGAAGCCTGCAAGAATAAGCAGTTCAGGCTGGAAGTTATCGATCAGTGATTTCAGTTCATGATCGAAACTGTCACGGTCATCAAAGTCATTATGATCCAGTACTATAGCCGGAATGCCTGCGGCTTTTGCTCGTTCAAGGCCTTTGACGTCAGGGCGATTACTGATGACGGCACGGATCTCAGCGTTCAACTGCTGGTTATCGATGGCATCAATAATGGCTTGCAGATTACTGCCGGACCCTGAAATCAATACTACTATCGGTAACACGGTCGAAGGCATTATTCGATAACTACATCCGGGCGGCCAGGATTGCTGACGATTTCACCCAGTTGCCAGGCAGTTTCTCCGGCTGCGCTGAGGATTTCAATCGCCTGCTCGGCATCTTCCGCATCGACCACCAGGACCATACCCACACCACAGTTAAAAGTACGGTACATCTCATTCATTTCGATGTTGCCCTGATGCTGTAGCCACTGGAAAACGGTGGGTAGCTCCCAGCTGGCCTGGTGAATCTGGGCGCGGGTATTGTCCGGCATTACCCGTGGAATGTTTTCCAGTAAGCCGCCACCGGTAATGTGTGACATAGCCAGTATATCTAGTTGTTCCAGTAACAGGCGAATGGATTTGACATAGATACGGGTGGCTGCGAGCAGGGCATCACCCAGGGGCAGCTCACCACATTGCTGGCCTAGATCGGCAGCACTAACTTCCAGTACTTTGCGAATCAATGAATAACCATTGGAATGTGGTCCGGAGGAGGCAATTGCGATCAGTGCATTACCGGCTTTAACCGAACTGCCATCGATGATGCTGCTTTTCTCGACAATGCCGACGCAGAAACCGGCCAGGTCATACTCACCATCGGCATACATGCCAGGCATCTCGGCGGTTTCACCACCAATCAATGCGGCACCGGCCTGGACACAGCCTTCGGCTATGCCCTTGATGACGTCTGCTGCGACCTCGGTGTCGAGATGTCCGGTGGCATAATAGTCGAGAAAATACAGGGGTTCGGCACCCAGTACCAGGATGTCATTGACGCACATGGCCACCAGATCTATGCCTATGGTGTCATGTTTGTTCAGCTCCAAAGCCAGTTTCAGTTTGGTGCCCACGCCATCGGTACCTGAGACCAGTACCGGCTGACGATAACGATCCACAGGGACTTCGAACAGTCCGCCAAAACCGCCCAGTCCACCCAGTACTTCCGGTCGAAGGGTTTTAGCAACATGGGGTTTAATTTTCTCAATCAGCTGATTTCCAGCATCGATATCGACGCCAGCATCGCGATAGCTCAAGGGTGATCTTTGATCAGAATTGGACATTGTGAACCCGATTAAAACAAGACTTCAAAATGTGGTATTGTACACGCTCACAGCTAAGGTAACGAATGAAATATGCAAAATAGAACAAGGGTTTTAGGATTAATTCTACTGCTAATTGTTCCATTCATGGCTCGGGGTGAAATCGTCAAAAAGATGTTCGAGGTGTCGCTGCCGGTGGTCAGTCAGGAGCGGGATATACGTAATGCTGCATTCGAACAGGGATTTGTCGATGTGCTGATCAGGGTATCTGGCAGCAGTCAGGTGGCGAGTCAGATTGATACTACTCGAGCCGCTCGTTATGTACAGCAGTTCCGTTATCGGCCTCTGGAACAGACTGCTGCGTCCGAGACGACCAGGCCCGTCGGCCCGACTCACGGACTTGCAGTCGACATTCAACAGCCCAGGTACAATCTCTGGTTGCAGTTTAATGAAGGTAAAATCAAGAACCTGCTGCGGGAGAATTCATTGCCGGTGTGGGGTAAACAGCGCCCTTCTGTACTGGTCTGGTTTGCCGTGCGCGACGGTCGCAACCGGTATATCCTGCGCGATCAGGATGCCTCAGCCATCAAGGATGCCGTAAACAAGGTATCGGAGCGCCGTGGCCTGCCAATACTCTGGCCGGCATTTGATAATCAGGACCAGATGTCAGTGAGTTTTACCGATGTCTGGGGCAGTTTCTGGGGGCCGATTCAGCAGGCCAGTGAACGCTACAAGGTTGAAGCCATTGTGGTGGGGCGCATGGACTGGCAGAATGGTAGCTGGCAGGTGGACTGGTCAATGCTGCTGGATAATAACTCGGCCAGCTGGCAATTGAAGGCGCTGGATCTGGAATTATTAATGGCCAGTGGAATCAATGTCGCCACCGATCAGATTGCTCGCCGTTTTGCAGTGCTGGAAGATGTCGGTAATACCGGTGAGTTGCAGGTCCAGATCAATGGAATCCGTGAGGTCGATAGCTACGCCAGGATTTCACGATATTTGCAATCACTGGCACCGGTGAAAAATGTGTTCGTCACCCATATTAAAGATGATGTGGTCAGGTTTCATGTAGGTGTTACGGGTGATCAGAATGATCTGAAGCGGACTATTGCCCTGGGTAAAACCCTAAGTCCGGTACAGACCATACAACCGGTGATCAATCTCAAAGACCCAAACAGCCTTTTGTCGCTACAACAATCGGGTAATGTACTGACCTATACCATTAACTAATGACACTGAACGATTCACAAAAATGGATGTTGATCGCTGCGACCATTGGCATTAGTTACCTGATCTACCTGTTGTCACCGATGTTAACGCCTTTTTTTACCGCAGCACTATTGTCCTATCTGGGTGATCCCCTGGTTGATCGGCTGGAAACGCACAAGCTGAATCGAACCCTTTCAGTGCTTATTGTGTTTGTTATTCTGTTTTCAGTATTGATACTGATATTGCTGTTCCTGATACCTATGCTGGAACAACAAACATCCTATCTGGTTCAAAATATTCCTAAATATATTGATGTTATTCAGCATAAGCTGTTACCGACATTGGCCACTAAGCTGGGTTTAGATCCTGACTTACTGGATTTAAACCTGCTGAAAACAACCCTTGGCCAGCAGTTCGATAAAGCCGGTGGTCTTGCCATGACTGTGTTCTCATCCGTCACCCAGTCGGGACTGACTGTATTGGCATGGGTGGCTAATCTGGTGATGATTCCAGTGATTACTTTCTACCTGTTAAGGGACTGGGATATTATGGTGTCACGTATCGATGAGTTGCTGCCCAGAAAATATGAACCGGTAATAGCCAAACTGGCGGCTGATTCCGATGAGGTACTGGCGGCATTTTTACGAGGCCAGTTCCTGGTGATGATCACCCTGGGTATGATCTATTCAATAGGACTGTGGATTGCGGGGCTCCAGCTTGCTTTGTTAATCGGTATGCTGGCGGGCATGGTTAGTTTTGTGCCTTATCTTGGTTTTATTCTCGGTATTATTGCGGCTTCAGTGGCTATGTTGCTGCAAAGCCACGAGCTGATTCAGCTGTTGCCGGTGTTATTGGTATTTGGTATTGGTCAGGCCCTGGAAGGGATGGTACTGACCCCTTTGTTGGTGGGAGACCGTATCGGACTGCATCCAGTGGCGGTTATATTTGCAATATTGGCTGGTGGTCAACTGTTCGGATTTGTCGGTGTACTTCTGGCCTTACCGGTGGCGGCCATTATTGCCGTATTACTCCGCCATGCCCATGGTGAGTATAAATCCAGCAGCATATTCAACGATTCATCAGGCTGATCATGACCCGTCAACTTGTCCTTGATCTCAAGCTCAAGGAAACCCACACTCTGGAAAATTACATCACCGGCCATAATCAGCTGCTGCTGATGCTGCTGCAGACCATGGTTCAAAAACAGGGTGAACAGCAGCTGTTTATGTGGGGAGCGTCGGCTGTCGGGAAAAGCCACTTAATGCAGGCGGTCTGCCACAAGGCCAGTGATAACGGCTTTTCGGTGAGTTACCTGCCGCTGGAGCAGTTGATCGATTATTCGCCACAACTGCTCGATGGTATGGAATCCATGGATCTGATCTGTATTGATGATGTAGAGCAGGTGAGCGGAAAACCGGAGTGGCAGGAACAACTGTTCAATTTGATCAACCGGACACGGGAAACCCTTAATTATTTACTATTTTCAGCATCCCTGCCTCCTAATGAGATGGACCTGAAACTGGAAGACCTGCGTTCCAGGCTTAACTGGGGTCCGGTCATCAGCATTCAGCCGCTGGACGATGATGACTTGCAAATGGCACTACAGCAACGTGCTCGTAATCAGGGATTTGAGTTACCGGATAGTGTGTGTAGCTATATGCTGAAACATTACACCCGGGATATGAATGGATTATTCAATAAACTGCAAACTCTGGAACAGGCTTCGCTGGCGCAACATCGACTGATTACCGTGCCTTTTGTAAAAGAAGTGATCGGTTAACTTGCTTATAAGCAATCAAGTCTGTACTCCCTAGACTTTAAATTGTCCAACGAGTTTCTGTAATTCCATCGATAGACGAGCCAGTTCGCTACTGGCCGAGGATGTCTGGCTGGCACCATCTGCAGTATCGCTAACCACCGAACTGATGTTAACAATGTTGCGATTGATTTCCTCGGACACTGAACTTTGTTGTTCGGCGGCTATGGCAATCTGGGTGTTCATAT
>JBLYYN010000132.1:0-19365 GCA_048550535.1 Gammaproteobacteria bacterium | reverse complement strand
TCCATGCCGATAACGGCTCCATGTACAACACCCCACCCACCTTTGGCTGGTATCTGGCGGGCCTGGTATTTCAGTGGATCAAGGACAAGGGCGGCTTAGCCGCCATGGAAGCTATCAATAAACGCAAGGCTGACAAACTCTATGCTGCGATTGATAATTCGGCTTTCTATTCCAATCCGGTCGATGTTAATTGCCGATCATGGATGAATGTTCCCTTCATTCTGGGCAATGATGAACTGGATAAACCGTTTCTGGAACAGGCGGAAAAGGCCGGTTTAACCACACTGAAAGGTCATAGATCGGTCGGTGGTATGCGTGCCAGTATCTATAATGCCATGCCGGAAGCCGGCGTTGATGCACTGATTGATTTCATGGCGGACTTCGAAAAGCGTAACGGATAATAATATTCTTGCCACAGAGACACAGAGAACGCAGAGAAATTTTTAATAATAAATATATTCGGTTAACCAGAGCATCTCTCTGTGAACTCTGTGACTCTGCGGCAAAAGGTTTCAAGAATGTTCACAATAAAAACCTATAACGCGATTTCTGAAAAAGGTCTGGCTCGCCTGTCGTCTGATCAGTACATCATCGATCCTGATGCCAGGGCGCCGGATGCCATCATGTTGCGATCTTATAAATTGCATAACGAACCGATTGCCGAATCGGTGCAGGCCATAGGTCGTGCAGGTGCCGGAGTGAACAATATCCCGGTCGATGCCATGTCGGATCGTGGTATCGTGGTGTTTAATGCGCCGGGTGCCAATGCCAATGCGGTGAAAGAACTGGTGATCGCCGGTATGTTAATGGCCTGTCGAAATCTGAATCAGGCCTGTCAATACATCCATCAACTGGAAGGGACGGATGACGAAGTTGCCAGGCTGGTAGAAGTGGGTAAGAAAAAGTTTGTGGGTTTTGAACTACCAGGACGTACCTTAGGTGTTATTGGTCTGGGGGCTATTGGCGTCCAGATCGCCAATGCCGCGGATGCACTGGGTATGCGTGTGGTGGGTTTTGATCCGACCATTAGCGTAAACAGTGCCTGGAAGCTAACGTCCAGTGTAGAACAGATGGATTCGGTGGATGAGCTATTTAAGCAGTCCGATTTTGTCACTTTCCATGTGCCATTAATTGAATCAACCCGCCATTTGTTAAATGCCAAACGCATCGCTACTATGCCTGATGGTGCGGTCATTTTAAATTTTGCCCGTGAGGGCATAGTCGATGATGATGCGGTTTTATCCGCTATCGAAAGTGGTAAACTTCATACCTATGTCAGCGATTTTCCATCCAATAAGCTGAAAGGTCATGACCGAGTGATTACTATGCCTCATCTGGGAGCTTCTACGGGTGAAGCCGAAGATAATTGCGCCATTATGATCGCTGATCAACTAAAAGAGTTTCTTGAGAATGGAAATATTCGTAATGCTGTGAATTTTCCCAATATTAAACTGGCTCGACAGGGGGCAAATCGCCTGGCCATTGCCAATCGTAACAGGCCGGATATGTTGGCGCAGATTTCCCATAGTCTTGGCCAGGCGGGCGTAAATATTATGCACATGATCAATGAATCACGAGGTGAGTTGGCCTATACCCTGATTGATGTAGAGTCCAGGCCTTCGCAGTATGCGATAGACAACATCAGGAAAATTGATGGCGTGCTGAGTGTTCGGGTAATATAAGCACATACTATGAGTGAACAGAAACAACTTCAAACCATCCGCGAACGCATTGATGCACTGGATGAACAGATCCAGACATTAATTAATGAGCGTGCCAGCTGTGCACAACAGGTGGCGGATATCAAAACAAAATCCGGTGAAACGGATCATTTTTATCGCCCGGAAAGAGAAGCCCAGGTATTACGCAATATCCAAGCCCGTAATAAAGGTCCTCTGGAAGCGGAAAAAATGGCGCGTTTATTCAGGGAGATTATGTCGGCCTGTCTGGCGCTGGAAAGACCACTGAAAATAGCCTTCCTGGGCCCTGCCGGAACCTACAATCATGTGGCTACAATTAAGCATTTCGGTCAGTTCATCGAGCCGGAGCCGGTATTTAATATCGAAGATATTTTTCGTTCCGTTGAATCCGGTCAGTCCCATTTTGGTGTGGTACCTATCGAGAATTCAACCGAGGGCGTTATTACCCATACCCTGGATTTGCTGATTAATTCCTCACTACAGATATGCGGTGAAGTGGATTTGCGCATTCAGCATAATCTTATCAGTAACCAGAAACAGCTGAGCGAAATCAAGAAAGTATTTTCCCATCAGCAGTCCCTGGCCCAGTGTCGACGCTGGCTGGAAAGTCACTTGCCGGGTGTTGAACAATACGCGGTCAGAAGTAATGCGGAATCGGTACGACTGACGAAAAATGAACCCAATACTGCGGCCATTGCCGGCACTATGGCATCTGAAATTTATGAAGTGCCTATACTGGTGTCCGAGATCGAAGATGAACCGGATAATACCACCCGTTTTATTGTGATTGGTCGCGATGCGGTTCCTGCCAGTGGTCAGGATCGAACGTCCTTGCTCATTACGGCAAACAACAAGCCCGGGGCCTTATTCAAACTGCTGCAGCCCCTGGCGAATCGGGGCATAGGTATGAGTAAGATTGAATCCCGACCCTCCCGTAGAGGGGTATGGGAATATGTGTTTTTTATCGATATCGAAGGCCACAAGGATGATCAGAATGTGGCGGATGCGCTGACCGAACTGGAACACGACACAGCCATGGTGCGGATACTCGGTTCCTATCCCCGAGCGGTACTCTAAATCGATGAATCGTTTTTTAAAGTTAGCGCTACCTGGTGTACAGCAATTAACCCCCTATCAACCGGGTAAACCGGTGGCAGAACTGGAACGCGAACTCGGGCTGAAACAAACCCTCAAACTGGCTTCCAATGAAAATCCATTAGGACCCAGTGCAAAAGCCATTCGCGCAGTGCAGGACGTCATTAGCCAGGTTAATATTTACCCCGATGGTTCGGGTTTCCAGCTATCGAGTCAACTGGCGGAGAAACATGGGGTAGCAGCTGCTTGTATTACACTGGGCAACGGTTCTAACGATGTTCTGGAAATGATTGCCCGTGCCTTTCTGGCACCTTGTTATAATGCGGTTTATTCTGAATACGCATTCGCCGTTTATCCCATCATCACCCAGGCCATAGGTGCCGAAGCCAGAATTGCTCAAGCTTTTGCTTCGGATCACCCGGATATGCCCTATGGTCATGATCTCGATGCCCTGTTGTCGATGATCGATCCGTTCACTCGAGTGGTGTTCATCGCGAATCCGAATAATCCAACGGGCACCTGGCTGGATGTGTTAGAGCTGGAAACATTTCTGCAAGCCGTGGATGAAGAGGTCATAGTGGTGCTGGATGAGGCCTATTATGAATATATGCCGGAAGTTTTGAAGCCAGATTCAGAGGCACTGCTGAAACGCTTCCCCAATCTGGTGCTTACCCGAACCTTTTCCAAGATATACGGCCTGGCCGGTTTGCGCATCGGTTATGCTATATCACATCCGGATCTGGCCGATTTGTTAAATCGGGTGCGCCAGCCATTCAATACCAGTCTGCCTGCACAGGTGGCGGCCCTGGCGGCCCTGGACGATGTTGAGCATATTGAAAACAGTGTGCAGATGAATCGGGCAGGCCTGCAGCAATTACGCCAGGGTCTGGATAAAATGCATTTAACCAGTATCCCGAGTATTGCCAATTTTATAACCGTTGATTTCCAGCGTGATGCTATGCCCATTTATAACGATATGCTCAGGCAGGGGGTTATCCTGCGCCCCCTGGTTAATTATAAACTGCCGCAGCATTTGCGGATTACCGTGGGCACTGAACAACAGAACCAGCGAGTGCTGAATGTATTGGAGCAGTTGCTGTGAGTATCGATCGTTTGTGCGTCATAGGCGTTGGCCTGATTGGTGGTTCCCTGGCACTGGCATTGAAAAAAGCCGGTTACTGCAAACAGGTGGTGGGCGCAGGACGAAATGAACAGCACCTGTCTCATGCCAAAGATCTGGGCATACTGGATGAATATACCCTGGACTATGCCCAGGCGGTGGCCGATGCCGATGTGGTGTTTGTGGCCGTGCCTTTAGGCGCTATGGCGAATGTGCTTGAAAAAATTGAGCCGGCTTTGAAGCCCGGTACCCTGGTGACCGATGCCGGTAGCGCCAAACACAGTGTGGTCGATGATGCCCGGCGGGTGCTTGGCTCCAAAATAAGCCAGTTTATTCCTGGGCACCCCATAGCCGGCACTGAAAAATCCGGCGCTGATGCGGCTTTTGACAGCCTGTATCAGGAACGCCGGGTGATACTAACGCCTTTAGAGGAAAATGCCCGTAGCGACGTCGATAGTATTAAATCTATGTGGCAGGCGGCAGGCGCCATGGTCGATGAAATGGGCGATCGTCATCATGATCTGGTGCTGGCCGCAACCAGTCATTTACCGCATATGCTGGCCTTTGCTCTGGTCGACTGTTTGAATAGTGTCGATGACGTTGATGAAATCTTTCGTTTTGCCGCCGGTGGTTTCCGCGATTTCACTCGCATCGCCTCCAGTGATCCGACTATGTGGCGCGATATTTGTCTATCCAACCGCGAGGCGGTACTGGTGATGATGGATCGTTATCAGAAGCAAATGGCGGTGCTCAAAACGGCTATGGAAAATAACGATTCAGATGCCTTATACGAACTGTTTTCACGGGCCAAGTCGGTACGTGATGAATTCTGTATGTCATCAACAAAACAGGAATAAAATAATGCTGAGTCTGCTGCTTAGCTTGCATATTTTTGCCACCATCATCTGGGTCGGCGGAATGTTTTTTGCTCATCTGGTGTTACGACCTTCGGCCATAGAAACCCTGGAGGCGCCGTTACGGTTGACGCTGTGGCACCAGGTGTTCAAACGCTTTTTCTTCTGGGTCTGGCTATCAGTGATTACGCTGGTGGTCACCGGTTATATGATTATATTCATGTATTTTGGTGGCTTTGCCGGCGTGGGTATCCATGTCCATATTATGCAACTGAGTGGCTTGTTGATGATGGTCATTTATGCGTATCTATATTTTGCCACTTATCAGAAATTCAAAAATGCAGTGATAATCGAAAACTGGCCGCAAGCGGGGCAACAGTTGTTCAAAATTCGCAATATTGTCACCGTCAATCTTATTTTGGGCCTGTTGACATCGATGGTGGCCGTCGTGGGTCGTTATTTCTAGGCGGCTCTTATTAACTCTGGCCTGGCTAACACTGGAAGTTGGCTTTAGTTCCCGCTAATATGCCCAGCATGCCATCATCTGGCTGAATCCTAAACTAAATGAGTAGACTGAATGTCCCAGGTTAATTTTATAGTTGCATCGGGCGGCCGATTATCCGGTCGTTTTCGTGTGCCAGGGGATAAGTCCATATCCCATCGCTCCATTATGTTTGGCTCTATCGCCGATGGTACCAGCCATGTCAGCGGGTTTCTTCAGGGCGAAGACAGCCTGAACACCCTACGCGCATTTCGGGCTATGGGTGTGAATATAGACGGCCCCGATGACCAGGGCCAGGTCACCATTCATGGTGTCGGTATCGATGGCTTACAGGCCCCGCAGCAGGATCTGCAGCTGGGTAATTCCGGTACCTCGATGCGTTTGATGTCCGGTTTACTGGCAGGACAGGCATTTGATCTTACCCTGACCGGCGATCGTTCCTTATCTAAACGACCCATGAAGCGTGTCACCGATCCCCTGGCCCTGATGGGTGCCAAAGTCGATGCCGCCGAAGGTGGCAAGCCCCCACTTAAAATCCACGGTGCCCAGTCACTGCAGGGTATTGATTATGTTATGCCCATGGCCAGTGCCCAGGTTAAATCCTGCCTGTTGCTAGCGGGTATTTATGCCCATGGCACTACCTGTGTGACTGAACCTGCAACCACTCGTGACCATACCGAACGCATGCTCAGGGCTTTTGGTTACAGCGTAACTAGCGAAGGCCATCGCATTTGTCTCAACGGTGGTGGTCGATTGACTGCCTGTGATATCGATGTGCCATCGGATATTTCCTCAGCCGCCTTTTATATGGTGGGCGCCAGTATTGCCGAGGGTTCGGACATTACTCTGCAACACGTCGGTATTAATCCAACCCGTATCGGCGTCATCGAGATCCTGCGTTTAATGGGGGCCAATATTGAGTTGTTGAATCCGCGTGAGGTGGGTGGAGAGCCTGTGGCCGATATCCGGGTTAGAAGTAGCCAGTTAAAAGGTATACACGTGCCTGAACATCTGGTGCCCCTGGCCATAGATGAGTTTCCGGTACTGTTTGTGGCAGCGGCCTGTGCCGAAGGGCAAACCGTGGTGACCGGGGCTGAAGAATTACGGGTGAAAGAATCAGATCGCATCCAGGTGATGGCGGATGGTTTACAGGAGTTGGGTGTAAATGCCGAAGCTACCACGGATGGCATGGTTATCCAGGGTGGCACCATCACCGGCGGTCAGGTACACAGTCGGGATGATCATCGCATCGCCATGGCCTTTACCATGGCCGGACTCAAAGCCAGTGGCAGTATCCTCATTGAAGACTGTGAAAATGTGAATACCTCGTTCCCAGGATTTGTTGCCCTGGCTAATGACGTTGGCATCAGTATCAGCACAGAGGAAGTTTAGTCATGCACTCGGTACTGACTATCGATGGCCCCAGTGGTGCCGGTAAGGGTACTATCAGTCAGAATGTGGCTGAAGCCCTGGGCTGGCATATCCTGGACAGTGGTTCCCTGTATCGACTCACCGCTCTGGCCGCTACTCTGGATGATTTATCCCTGGACGACGAAAGCTCACTGGAAAAAGTTGCCCTGGCGCTGAATGTCAGGTTTGAGCCCAGGGATGCAGGACTCAGAATATATCTCAGGGACCAGGATGTGACAGAGGCCATTCGTAAAGAAGAGATGGGCATGAAAGCCTCTAACATAGCGGCTATGCCAGGGGTGAGGGCGGCTTTGCTGGAGCGTCAACGGGCATTCGAGCAGGCACCTGGGCTGGTGGCGGATGGTCGAGATATGGGCACAATGGTGTTCCCGGATGCAGGTTTAAAGGTATTTATGACGGCCAGTTGTGAAGAAAGGGCCAAAAGACGGTATAAGCAGTTGATACAAAAGGGAATTCGTGCTAGTCTTCCCGAGCTCGTAGCCGATCTCAAGGCACGGGATGAACAGGATGCCAATCGAGTTGTTTCGCCCTTAATACCTGCCGCTGATGCAATCATGCTTGATACGACAGAAATGACGATAGAGCAGGTTACTTCAAAAGTGCTGGAACTGGCCAGGCAGCGATTTTCGAACTGACATTCTGTATACGGTGCTCGGAATTATTCCGGGTGATATTTAACTCACAACCCTGTATAACGCATACGATCAAGCCTGAATACTGATCAACGTAGTTACATGTTATACAGATATATTCTGGATTTTATCTCTAATGACTGAAAGTTTTGCAGAACTTTTCGAACAAAGTTTACAAACCACTGAAATGAACGTCGGTACCATCATGAATGGTACGATTGTTGATATTCGTGACGGTTACGTCACTGTTGCCGCTGGCCTTAAATCGGAAGGCGTCATTCCTGAATCACAGTTCTTTAATGATGCTGGTGATCTGGAAGTTAATGTCGGTGACGAAGTTGAAATTGTATTAGAAGCTATTGAAGACGGTTGGGGTGAAACCCGTCTGTCACGTGATAAAGCAAAACGGGCTAAAGCCTGGATTGTACTTGAAGCTGCACACGAAGCTGATGAAATTATCACAGGCACCATCACCGGTAAGGTGAAAGGTGGATTTACTGTTGAAATGGGCGATATTCGTGCGTTCCTGCCCGGTTCACTGGTTGATGTACGTCCGGTTCGTGACACTGCCTACCTGGAAGGCAAAGAGCTTGAATTTAAAGTTATCAAGCTGGATCAAAAACGTAATAATGTTGTGGTTTCACGACGTGCTGTGGTTGAGTCTGAATACAGCGTCGAGCGTGAACAGTTACTGGGTAGCCTGGAAGAAGGCAAGTCGGTTAAAGGTATCGTTAAAAATCTTACCGATTACGGTGCATTCCTTGACCTGGGTGGTATCGATGGTCTGTTGCATATCACAGACATGGCCTGGAAACGTGTTAAGCATCCTTCAGAAATTGTTGAAGTGGGTCAGGAAATCGAAGTGGTTGTTCTTAAGTTCGACAAAGAACGCAACCGCGTATCACTGGGCCTGAAACAGCTGGGTGAAGATCCATGGGCAGCCATCGCACGTCGTTATCCTGAAGGTTCACACCTGCGAGGCAAGATCAGCAATATTACTGATTACGGTTGCTTCGTTGAAATCGAAGACGGTGTTGAAGGCCTGGTTCATGTATCTGAAATGGACTGGACTAACAAAAACGTTAACCCAGCCAAAGTTGTCGCTTTAGGTGATGAAGTAGAAGTCATGATCCTGGATATCGACGAAGAACGTCGCCGTATCTCTTTGGGTATGAAACAGTGTACACCTAATCCATGGGATGAATTCGGTGCTACTCATAACAAAGGTGACAAGGTTAGCGGTAAGATCAAATCGATCACTGACTTTGGTATCTTCGTGGGACTTGATGGCGGTATCGATGGTCTGGTTCACCTGTCTGACATTTCCTGGGAATCGGGTGATGAAGAAGTGGCTCATAACTACAAGAAAGGTGATGAACTGGAAGCCGTTGTGCTGTCTATCGATCCTGAACGTGAGCGCATTTCACTGGGTGTTAAACAGATGGAACAGGATCCATTCTCCAGCTTTGTTGGCACTAACGACAAAGGAAGCCTGGTAAAAGGTACTGTTAAAGAAGTTGACGCAAAAGCAGCTATAATAGATTTAGGTGATGGTATTGAAGGTACTTTACGTGCTTCAGAACTATCACGTGATCGTGTAGAAGATGCACGTAGTATTTTGAAAGTCGGTGAAGAGATTGAAGCCAAGTTTATTGGTGTTGATCGTAAGAGCCGTACAATCAATCTGTCTATTAAAGCGAAAGATGCGGATGATGAAGCAAAAGCCATGAAAGACTATTCTTCATCAGCACCAGCACCTGCAACTACACTGGGCGATTTGCTGAAAGAGCAAATGGATGCTAATAAAGAGTAGTAACTAAGAAAAATTATATGGTCAGGGACGACCATTTATTAACGGGGAATTAGATGATGTCCGATGATTCAGCTATGAAGTCGATGATGAAATCTGAGCTAATTGAGCTCATGGCTCGCAAGCAAAGTCATCTTGCATATAAGGATGTCGAACTGGCTGTAAAAAGCCTGCTGGAACAAATGAGCCATTCCTTAGCTAACGGCGATCGTATTGAAATCCGTGGTTTTGGCAGTTTCAGTCTCCATTTTCGTCCACCCAGAGCTGGGCGCAACCCTAAAACGGGTGATTCAGTATCTTTACCGGGCAAGCATGTGCCTCACTTCAAACCGGGTAAGGAATTAAGAGAACGAGTGAATAGCTCGATTCAGAAACAGGACTAGTAAAACAGGTTCCATTTTATAACAGCCTTCAAATGATACCATTAGGAGCATTCAGATGATGCGCTTCATATATCTGCTGGTATCCATTCCCATCATTGTCATTATTGCCACATTTGCATATAGAAATGCAGGCCTGGTCAATATTGATTTTTTTGTTGCTCAATTCAATATGCCGCTGGCAGCAATCATCCTGATATGTATTTTATTGGGAATAATTATCGGATTTTTTATTAATATATTTGTCGTTATTGTGCAAAAAAATAAAATTCGACATCTGGTTAAACAAACACAGACAATGAGCGGATTGTCTAATTTTCTAAAGTCTGATAAGCAGTGATAGAACAGTTCGATCAATTACAATTGATAGGTTTGCTGTTTATACTGGCATTCCTTCTGGGCTATTTCCTGTCACGCAGAAAAAGTAAGAAAAAACGTTATCAACTGCGCTTTTCCAATGATTATTTCCAGGGGCTTAACTATCTACTCAATGATGAGCAGGATAAGGCGCTTGAAATCTTTCTCAAGCTTGTAGAAGTCGATTGGGAAACCATAGATACCAGCCTGGCACTGGGTAGTATTTTTCGCAGAAAAGGTGAGCTTGATAAGTCTATTAAGTTACATCAATCACTGTTAGCCAGACCATCCTTACCCCAGGAATACAAATCTCGTGTGCTACTTGAATTAGCTCGTGATTATCAACTGGCGGGCTGGCTTGACCGAGCAGAAGGTCTTTATAACGAAGTATTGAAAGATGATATCTTTGCTCTGGATGCGCTGAAGTACCTGATGAGTATTTATCAGCAGGAACACGAATGGAATGCAGCTATTAACATTGCCAGACGTTATCAGCGTAAAGGCAAAGAAAATTTAAGGCCTGTGATTGCACAATATTTCTGTGAATTAAGTGAACAGGCTCTGGATAATGGCGACGGCAAACAAGCAGAAGCACTGGCTACTCAGGCCTTGTCTGAAGATGAAAATTGTGTACGATCATCGATAATTCTTGGTTCATTGGCCATGGATAGAGGTGCCTATAAACGTGCCATTCGCTTCCTGCAACAGGTCGAATTTCAAAATATTGAATTCATGCCACTGATTATTGATAAATTAGCCGAATGCTATCGCAACCAGTCTAATTTAAAATCTCTGATTACATACCTTAAATCGCTGGAACGAACCTATGATAATATTTCGTTCATTCCCTATTTGTCAGATCTAATAAATGAAATATATGGACGCCAGTCTGCACATGATTACCTGGCATCAAACATTATTGAAAAGCCATCACTGGAAGGTATGAAAAAGGCACTTGAATTACAAGATAAAGATGATCATGCTACGGACGAATTTTTACCCAAAGTTCTTGAAGTAATGATCAGGAAAAAGCCGGATTTTCAATGCAGTCACTGTGGCTATTCTGCGAATACATTATATTGGCTGTGTCCTAGTTGCCATACCTGGGCGGGTATGAAACCTAAATTAAGTGAAAAAATAAATGACTGACCCCAAAATTATTGTGGCACTGGATTATGCCCATGAAAAACAAGCGCTTGAGCTGGTGGATAGGCTGGATAATAAACTTTGTCGATTAAAAGTAGGCAAAGAAATGTTCACCCATCTGGGGCCCGGGTTTATAGAAAAGTTACATAAGCGAGAATTTCAGGTTTTTCTTGATTTAAAATACCATGATATCCCGAATACGGTTGCCAGAGCCTGTTCCGCAGCAGCAGATCTGGGCATCTGGATGTTGAATGTGCATGCCTTTGGGGGGCGGCAGATGATGGAAGCCTCTGTTGAGGCTATTGCGAACAGGGAACATAAACCCCATCTTATTGCGGTAACTGTGTTAACCAGTATGTCGGATGCGGATTTACAGGAAATGGGTATTCAATATACGGCCTCTGAGATGGCATTGAAACTGGCCTCTATGGCCAGGGAGTGCGGCCTGGATGGGGTTGTCTGCTCAGCACAGGAAGCCTCAGCCATGAGACAGAGCCTGGGCAGCGATTTTTTGCTGGTAACGCCAGGAATCCGTCCAACAGGTGCCAGTAGCGATGATCAGCACAGGATAATGACACCGGCAGATGCTATCCATGCAGGTTCGAGTTACCTGGTGATCGGCCGACCCATTACCCAGGCGGAGGATCCTGTAGGGATTTTACGTACAATAAATTCAGATATTTGCTAATTGTCCTGTATGCAATTACTGGCTATGCTTCTGTTTCCATTAACGCAAGGACAAGGAATGAAGCGAAATGAGAACCATAAAACTATTTGTAGGGATGTTATTACTGGCAATGTCGTTCTGGAGTTGGGCAGATCAGGTCAATATCAACACAGCCGATGCTCAAACGTTGGCCACTGAATTAACTGGAGTAGGTGCAGCTAAGGCACAGGCGATAATCGACTATCGAAAGGCTCATGGCCGTTTTAAGACGGTTAATGAGCTGGCCAATGTTAAAGGTATCAGCAGCAAAACCATTGAAAAAAATAAAGCTAATATTGTTCTAAGTAAGAAATAGTCGAAACACCCATTGTATTGAAAAATACCCCGCTAGTACGGGGTATTTTTTTGCCTCCACTTCTTTTATGATTTACGCAGTCTCTGATGTGTTGTCATTCCGAGCCCAGAGTGTCTTTATATTTTAAATATCTATAGGTGGTAATGTTAAATGGAACTGGAGTTTTGGGAACAACGTTGGCAGGAAAACCAGATAGGGTTTCATTTACCTGAAGTTAATCGCTACTTATTAGAAAATTTTGCTAATCTCAATTTAGCACCCGGGAGTCAGGTATTTGTACCTCTTTGCGGTAAATCTCTGGATATGATCTGGCTTTCCCGTCAATCATTTAAGGTTGTGGGTATTGAATGTAGTCAAATTGCAGTAGAGAGTTTTTTTAAAGAAAACCAGATAAGCTTCGAATGTCACAAAGAGCCGCGCTTCAATCGCTATCAGAGTGAAAATATTACTATTTTGCAGGGTGATTATTTTGATCTGGAATCAGCAGATCTAATCAATATATCGGCCATTTATGATCGTGCATCACTGGTCGCTTTGCCTGACGCCATGAGGCAAAAATATGCGGATAAACTGATGGCTATTGCACCTGAGAAGGCCAGTGTATTGTTGGTGACTCTGGAGTATGACCAGACGATGATGAGTGGACCGCCTTTTTCGGTGACTGAGCCTGCACTACAAAAACTTTATGCTTCGTGTTTTAAAATAGAAAAACTTCAACAGCTCGATATAATAGATGAACAGCCCAGGTTTAGACAACGAGGCCTGGAGTATATGATCGAGACAGTTTACTGTCTGGAAAAACGATAATCAGGCTGTTTATATAAGTCTTATATATAAAATCAGAATCTTTGACGCGGAGACGCAAAGCCGCAAAGAAAACATGTGAGGTTTTGTAGGAGTGCGCTCTAACTAAGTCCCACATATTCATAAGGATTTTTATTGGTTTGCTTAAAGCCATCTAAATGAGATTAACTTTGCGTCAAAATTTTTTAATATAAAAATATCCATTGCTGGCTAATACCGGTTCCAGGTGAACATCAGATCAGGTTTTAGCCAAAATATATTATTTAATACCGCTGGCTTTTCGTTGTTTGGCAAATTCACACATTTTATTTACCAGGCGATCATTCAGGCTGCCTTTTTCATAGTTGCCATCGGCCAGTAGTTCACCGGCAGTGGTACCAGTGAGTATTTCAAGGGCCTGTTCGAAGTGAGTAACCGGATAAATTGAAAATTGATTATTTTCGATAGCATCGACAATGTCCTGGCGTAGAATCAGGTTTTTAACATTGACTTCAGGAATGATGCAGCCCTGTTGTCCGGTGAGTCCGCGCATTTTACAGACATCATAAAAACCTTCTAATTTTTCGTTCACTCCGCCTATAGCCTGAATATGGCCTTGCTGATTCAGTGACCCGGTCACTGCAAAGCTTTGTTTTAGTGGCACATGAGTCACCGCAGAAATTAACACGCAGAGTTCTGCCAGTGAGGCACTGTCACCATCGATTCGACCATAGGATTGTTCAAAGGTGATACTGGCTGAAAAAGACAGGGGAGTAGTGCGAGTATAGCGACTCGCCAGTAGGGCCGATAATATCAACACTCCCTTATCATGAATAGAGCCACTAAGATCGACTTCACGTTCAATGTTGATGATTTTTCCATCACCGAGGTGGACAGTGGCGGTGATTCTGGAAGGTTGACCAAAGCTGTATTTACCAACATCAAATACCGACAGCCCATTGATTTGACCTACGGCTTCACCATCAGTATCGATCAACAGGGTGCCACGATGAATGTCATCCTGTATCAGGTGCTGGATACGTTCGGTGCGGCCGACCTGTGCTTTAATGGCCGACTGGACGTCGTCTGAGGTAATCACACTGTGATGTGCATGATTGGCCCAGTACTGGGTCTCGATCAATAAATCGTCTATGGTTCTTAGTCGCATGGATAATTTTTTACTGTCCTGGGCGAGACGAGAACTGAATTCAATGATACGGGCTACGGCATTGACATCAAGGTCTTTCAGATTAAACTTTCTGGCCCGTGATGCAATTAGTCTGGCAAAATTTAAAGTGTTTTCCTCACTGCGTGGAATTTCCTCATCAAAGTCGGCTTCAACTTTAAATAGTTCGGGAAAATCCGGATCCATTTCATGCAGCATATAATAGGTGATGCGATTACCCAGAAGTATAATTTTGATGTTGAGGGGGATGGGTTCAGGTTCCAGTGTCACCATGGTATCCGTGTTTAACACCTGATCCAGGGATTCAATTCTGACCTTTTTTGCATACAGTGAACGCTTCAGAGCTTCCCAGGCATGGGGTAAATTGAGGATTTTGTGTGCATCCAGTACCAGGTAGCCGCCATTGGCTTCCAGTAGAGCTCCTGATTTGATCATGGTGAAATTGGTATTCAATCCTGTAGAACGACTTTCGTACTCGATGCGACCGATCAGGTTGTGATAGGTTGGGTTGTCCAGGTATATCACTGGGGCGCCGCTTTTCCTGCTACTATCCACAATCAGGTTCACCTGATAACGCTGTAGTTCATCACTGCTGCGGCTGGGCGAAGGACTTGCTTCGCTATTGCTGTCTTCTTCATCGCTGTCAGCAAAGTCTTCCAGATGATGCAGTACGTCTTCCTGTACCCCTTTCAGGTAATTAACCACTTCCGGTAAGGATTTATAACGTCGTTTCACGTCCTTGATCAGATTACTGGTAGCAAACAGGGCAACCTTTCGATTCAACTTTTTCATCTTGATGTTGAATTCACGGCGTTGACGGGACATCTCAGGCGCCAGATACTCCAGTTCATCCTGAAATTGTGAGATTTTATCCTCAATATTTATTCTTTTATCGTCAGGGAGTTGATCGAATTCCTCTTCAGAGATGATCTTGCCGTCTCTTAGCGGTGATAACATAAAACCTGAAGGCGTGGTGCTAAGCTGAATATTCTGGGTGCGAGCCTTTTCAACATGCTTGTCGATGAGAGAATCCTGTTTCTTATTGAACAGACGTTCTATCGATTGCACCTGTTCCTGGTAATCACTGGCTTCAAAGGCTGCATTAATGGCCTTGCCCAGATCTTCCACCAGATTATTCATATCTTTACGAAAAGATTTACCCTGTCCGGCTGGCAGTTTGAGGGCGCGGGGCCGGTAATCCTGATCAAAATTGCGCACATAGCACCAGTCAGAAGGGGGCTCTTCCTGAGAGGCCCTGCGGTTCAGGTACTTTCTCATGATGCCATGTTTGCCCAGCCCGGAAGGGCCCATGACATAGAGGTTAAAGCCTCGATGATGGACGCCAATGCCAAATTCAACGGCTTGCAGGGCTCGCTCCTGACCGAGTATGCCGGGTAAGTCAGCTAATTCCGCAGTGGTTTTGAAGGGAAGTTCAGCGGCTATGCACTGTGGCCTGAGTTGGTCTGCACTAAGAGGTTTGATCATTAATCTTAAAATTTAAATGGTTATCATATGTATAAAGTTTATGAACTATTCTCGCACAAAACAGGTCCAGCAAGGTACAATTTGATGATTAAAATGAATATGGACACCTTTATGTCAGTAACCGTAAGTAAACCAGAAAAGATACACCCTGCATTTGAATGGTTAAGAAGTGAACAAATTGATTCACTGAACATTATTATCGAAGAGTACCGGCATATCAAAACCGGTGCCCCACATTATCATCTGGTTGCTGACAATCCTGAAAATGTATTTCTGGTGGCACTTCGAACGGTACCGACGGACTCTACCGGCGTAGCCCATGTGCTGGAACACACGGCGCTTTGTGGCAGTGAGCATTATCCAGTCCGCGATCCTTTCTTTATGATGATTCGCCGTTCCTTGAATACCTTCATGAATGCCTTCACCAGCAGTGACTGGACGGCATACCCCTTCGCCAGCCAGAACAAAAAAGATTTCAATAATTTACTGGATGTTTACCTGGATGCGGTATTCTTTTCCAGGCTGGATGAACTGGATTTTGCCCAGGAAGGTCACCGATTTGAATTTGATAAACCCAGTGACCCTAACTCCGATCTGGTATACAAGGGTGTGGTTTTCAATGAAATGAAAGGCGCCATGAGTTCACCGGTCAGTACCTTGTGGCAAGGTATTACCGAACACCTGTTCCCAACCACTACTTATCACTACAATAGTGGTGGCGATCCGGAAAAGATTCCTGACTTAAGCTATGCGCAATTGAAGGCGTTCTACAAGACCCATTACCATCCTTCCAATGCGGTGTTTATGACCTTTGGCGATATACCCGCCTATGAACATCATGCTCGATTTGAGCAGAATGCGCTGAGTCAATTCGATAAACTGGATAAGCTGATTAAAGTCGATCCAGAACAACGCTTTACATCCCCTAAAATTCTCCAGGACAGCTATGCACTGGATGAAGATGATGTGAGCAACAAAACCCACATTGTCCTGGGCTGGTTACTGGGCCAGAGTATTTCACTGGAGGAAATGTTACAAACCCATTTGATGTCCAGTGTTCTTCTGGACAACAGTGCCTCACCTCTGCGCCGAGCCCTGGAAACCTCCGAACTGGGTGCAGCTCCATCGCCCCTTTGTGGTCTGGAAGACTCGAACCTGGAAATGAGCTTCATATGTGGACTGGAAGGTTCAAACCCGGAACAGGCGGAACAGGTTGAGCAACTGATATTAAAGGTTTTGCAGCAGGTAGCAGAAGAGGGTGTGCCGCAGGAAAATGTGGAGGCTGTGTTGCACCAGCTTGAACTGAGTCAGCGTGAAATCGGTGGCGATTCTTATCCCTATGGCTTACAGCTGATTCTGGAAAGCCTGTCTGCCGCCATTCATCGTGGTGATCCAGTCGCGGTACTTAATCTTGATCCGGTGCTTGAGAAGTTACGTGCGGATATTAAGGATCCTGATTTCATTAAGCAGCTGGTTAAGAAGAATCTGCTGGATAATCAACATCGGGTTCGCCTGACCATGACTCCGGATACGCAGTTGAGTCAACAGACTGAACAGGCCGAGAAAGCCCGTCTGGCAGCGATCAAGGCGGGCCTGAATGAAAAAGACAAACAGAATATCATCGAACAGGCGCAGGCATTACAAAAACGACAGCAGGAAGTGGATGATCCAGATGTGTTGCCCAAAGTCGGCCTGGATGATGTTCCGTCCGAAGTGAGCATTCCACAAGGCAAGGAGTACCGCAGCGGACAACACAAACTGTCTTCATTCGTACAGGGCACAAATGGCCTGGTGTATGAGCAACTGGTGGTCGACTTACCCCATCTAAGCGAAGAAGAAATCGATATACTGCCATTTTATAGCTACTGTTTAACTGAACTGGGTTGTGGAGATAAGGATTATCTCGAAATGCAAAACTGGCAATCACGGGTCACCGGCGGTATCAGCGCTTTTACCTCTGTTCGAGGGGAAATTGATAATGTGCAGCATACCAGTGGCCATTTTGTCATCTCAGGTAAGGCTCTGGCACGACATCATGATTCGCTTAATGAGCTGATGGCAGAAATCATGAGCAATGTTCGTTTTGATGAGACGGCTCGTATCAGGGAACTGATTGCCCAGAAACGGGCTCGACGGGAACAAAGCATTACCGGACAGGGGCATAGCCTGGCGATGATCTCTGCCAGCAGTGGCATGAGTCCAGCAGCTGCATTGACTCATCGACTGAGTGGCTTGCAGGGGATTCAGTACATTAAACAGCTGGATGACGGACTGGCTGATGCGGCTCAACTGGAATCGCTATGCAATACTTTCCGCAGCATTCACACTAAAATTCTGGCGGCACCTCGACAGTTCCTGGTTGTCAGTGAGCAAGACCAGCAGCAGAATTTAATGCATGACCTTGAGCACTACTGGTCTGATACAGTTTCCGTGAGTAGTGATGGTTTTAAACTCGGTGAGGTTCAGCAACAGGTGAAACAGGCCTGGCTCACCAGTACCCAGGTCAATTTCTGTGCTAAATCCTATGCCACGGTACCGGTTGAGCATGAAGATGCCGCGGCACTTACGGTGCTGGGTGGGTTCCTGAGGAATGGCTATCTGCATCGGGTTATACGTGAGCAGGGCGGTGCCTACGGCGGAGGCGCCAGCCATGAGCCGGCCAATGCCTGTTTCAGGTTCTATTCTTACCGTGATCCACGCATGGCCGAGACCCTTGATGATTTTGATACATCCATCGAATGGTTGTTAAAAGAAGAGCATGATCCTCGCTATCTGGAGGAGGCAATACTTGGGGTAATCAGTGGCATTGATAAACCCGGTTCGCCTGCGGGCGAGGCCAAACAGGCCTTCCATAATAGCCTGTATGGTCGTACCGCAGCACAGCGACAGAAGTTTCGTCAGCAAATCCTCAGGGTGACTATGGATGATTTAAAACGGGTTGGTCAGACTTATCTGGTGCCAGAGAAAGCCAGTATCGCGGTGGTTTGTAACGGCAACATGGAGCAAGAGGCTAAACAACTGGGACTGGATATCCACCAGGTTTGATTCATGTCGTCGGCCCATATTTTATTTATGCAGGTGCAACTGCATATTCCACATGCTCATTCCCTTAAGGAAAAGCGAAAACCCGTGGCAGGTCTCCGGCAACGATTGCAGAGTAAATTCAACGTATCGGTCGCTGAAATCGACTATCTGGATGACTGGCAGCAGTCTCTGGTGGGTATATGCATGATCAGTAATGATCGTCGTTATCTGGAATCTCAGTCGCAGGCCATAGAACAGTTAATCATGGATGTGCGGGATATTGAGCTGAACCAGATAGATCGAGAATGGCTATAAAATAGCCTGCATGGATTAACTCAATTAATTTAAAAATAATGATCAACAAGGATGGTAATCCAGATTCTATTAATATAGAATCTCGCTCGGTTCTGGGTGATTAGCTCAGCTGGTAGAGCGTCGCCCTTACAAGGCGAATGTCGGGAGTTCAAATCTCTCATCACCCACCAATCTCGGACCGGTAGTTCAGCTGGTTAGAATGCCGGCCTGTCACGCCGGAGGTCGCGGGTTCGAGTCCCGTCCGGTCCGCCATATAAATAAAAAAGGCCCCCTGTTTTTCAGGGGGCCTTTTTTATTTATATCGTGATCCGGATGGCCATGACGAGAACCCGATTCGACAAATTTGTCAGGAACAAATTTGAACATGGTCGTAGTCTTTTACGACCATGGCCCGAAGGGCAGCGCACAAGGAAGTGCGCTGTAGTCCCGTGTAGCAGAATGCACCTCTCTTGAGCGTGACTCTGCCCCCTGTTGTTATGGAATGGCCTGTAGGCATTGTGATTTGCGTGTCGCCCTCGGCAAC
>JBLYYN010000131.1:0-15493 GCA_048550535.1 Gammaproteobacteria bacterium | reverse complement strand
GCGACAGCATAGTACTGATATCAAATGAATTAAAAGCCACCCGGCCCCTGGTACCCGATATCCTCGATGAAGTTAAAAACACACGACAAGCCATACCACCCATACTTGATCGTGCCGACAAAATGATTTCAACTGCCAGACAGGCCGGTAAAGAAGCCAGTAAAGGGGCCGTATCAGGTGTATTAACAGGAATAATTACGGCTCCATTTGAAATGATAGGCAGCCTGGGCAAAAAAATATTCCCGCTCAGCGATGCAGAAATGAAACAAATGTCTGACAGGGATATAGAGCTAACTAAAATATCCATCGCCAAAATACTGTCTTCCGATATAATCGGCGAATCCAGTAACTGGGAAAACCCTGACAATAAAACTACCGGCACACTCACTTTATTAAGAAGTGATAAGAAAAACGACCAGCCGTGTAAAGTTATCAATTTAAAGGTTAGGAAAAATAATCGTCCATTTATAGATAAAAACTCAACTGTCTGCTTGAATGAAGATAACGAATGGGAACAGGCTGAACAGGTGGATAAAAACCTTCGGTAACAGGCTCACACAATCCCTCATATGCACTAACACCTGCTATGCCTCAAGCAATAAGAAGCGAGGGGTTCACCTGTTTTCAAAAAACGCAAATGAGCGTAAACAATACAAATACCCTCGCTAGACAAAGATATTTACATATTCATTTATGTATTTTTGTACCGCGAACACTATAGCGTTGCTGGGTTCCGGCTTAACGGCATGCCGGTATGACCATATCCTATGACCCACACTTTATGGCATTATTAGCAGCTATTTGCGTTATTCTTTTTAATATTTTTAACAGTATCAAACGATGGTTTCTAAATAATAAAGCTTACACTGGTACATTAATCTTTAGTTAAAAGCACCGTCAAACTAGAATGGACGACCTTCTCTAACACTGTCAGGACAATCGACTACATTACATTCCTGAGACCGCTCAACCGGCTCTAGTGCCTCATCTGTTTTCTCGGGAGACATCACATTTTCTCTCGCCTGATTGTACTTTTCCATGTCACTCCAGCCACCGACATTCACCTTATATTTTTTGTCAGTCCCTGGTTTTTTGCTGGAACTACTACAGGATATAACCAGTAAAGATGTAAAAAACAGCATAATAAGATTTTTAAACATGACACAGCACCTAATTAGAAAATCAACACTCGGGTTGAGAAGTATATAGGGAACCTCTGATAAAGTCTGGTTGAATTTAAACTGCCATAAAAATGTCTAGATATTTCACAAAGTGGAGCGGAATAGTTATTCTATTACAACAAACTTTGGGAAAACCCTGGATATCTAACTGACCGAATCAAAGCAGAGGTATAATCGCCCTCAGGTCCTTGTCTTCGATCACGATGTTGGCTTTCTGTTTAAGTACAGGCCTGGCACAGAATGCAATACGAGTATCGGCGTGCTCGAACATGCTCAAATCATTGGCACCATCACCACAGACCAGTGTATTTTGTTCTGATATCCCTAACAGGTTTTGTAAACGCAATAACAGATCACCTTTGGAAAAATCGAACATCACATCGCCACCGACTTTTCCAGTGAGCCTGCCTCCCACATGGTGCAATATGTTACTGAACTCGGTGTCATATCCCAGCACTTTTTTATAATAGTTAGTGGCATTCCTGAAGCCACCACTGAACACCGCCACTTTATAATCCTGACGTTTTAGTTCGGCCACGAATTCTTTGGCCCCAGGCATCAATGGCAGCTGATGACAAACATAATCGACGATAGAGGCATCCATACCTTTTAATAAGCTGGCTCGTTGCGTTAATGATTCGAAAAAATCCAGTTCTCCCTGCATCGCTGCATCGGTAAGCTTCTCAACCTGCTCTTTAACGCCGACCTGTTCGGCAAGAATGTCGATAGTTTCGCCATCCATTAAGGTGGAATCGAAATCTAATATTGCTAACTTCATACTGTTCCTGACTGATTAATATTTAAATAAAAATAATGAATTATTGACAGCTCGACCTGGATATTCAGGAACAATTAAAAACCGTAAAGGACACCGCCAACTGATAACAAACGATGAACCTTAGTGACCAGGATCTCTCGTTCCACTCGAGATGACAGCACATGGTTTTGTTATATCGACTCCGAACTAATCAGCATCGTATCCCAGATTGGGTGCCATCCAGCGCTCCGCTTCTGCCAGACTCATGCCTTTACGTTTAGCATAGTCTTCCACCTGTTCTCGATTGATTTTGGCGACTGCAAAATAACGTGAATCGGGATGACTGAAGTACCAGCCGCTGACTGCGGAAGCTGGCAACATGGCAAAGTGCTCGGTGAGTTCGATGTCAGCGTTCTTTTCAGCGTCCAGCAAGGCCCATAGCTGAGTTTTCTCAGTATGATCCGGGCAGGCCGGATAACCGGGCGCAGGACGAATACCTTTATACTCTTCGCCAATCATGGCTTCGCTGCTCAGCAGTTCATCTGACGCATAACCCCAATACTCCTTGCGCACTTTTTCATGCATCAGCTCGGCAAAGGCTTCCGCCAACCGATCGGCCAACACTTTCAACATGATGGAGTTGTAATCGTCATGCGCCTGTTCAAACCTGGCCACATGTTCGTCAATGCCAATACCGGTGGTGACCGCAAAGGCGCCAATATAATCTTTTATGCCGGTGGCTTTGGGCGCTATGTAATCACTCAGACTGTGATTAGGGCGACCCGGCGGTTGCTCGGTTTGCTGACGCAAAAAGTGCAATTGTGATTTGAGTTCCGAACGAGACTCATCCTTATAGATTTCCACATCGTCATTTACCGCATTGGCCGGGAACAGGCCAATGACCGCTTTCGCCTTAAGCCATTTTTCTGCTATCAAGGTGTCCATCATGGCCTGGGCATCATTGAACAGCTTGGTCGCCTCTTCACCTTTTTCTTCATCTTGCAGAATTTTCGGGTAACGACCTTTCAGTTCCCAGGCATAGAAAAAAGGCGTCCAGTCGATGTATTCTCGAATTTCTTCCAGTGGGTAATCATCGAACACTTTAGTACCAAGGAAACTGGGCACAGTTGGCGTGTAATCATCCCAGTCGATTACCTGGGCATTCTCCCGTGCCTGCTGCAAACTGGCCCACTTGGTCTGGGCACGGCGACCGGCATAATTGATACGCACCTGATCGTATTCTTCGCTCAGGCTTTTTACAAAGTTTTCTTTATGCTCTTCAGAGATCAGGTTTTGCGAAACACCGACAGCACGGGATGCATCTTTCACCCATACAGTCGGGCCATGGTAATTCTGTTCGATCTTCACCGCGGTATGTGCCTTGGATGTGGTAGCACCACCGATCATCAAAGGAATATCAAAACCCAGACGCTCCATTTCTTTCGCCACATGCACCATTTCATCCAGCGACGGGGTGATCAATCCACTCAGGCCAATGATATCGACATTCTCTTCCCGCGCCTTGTCCAGTATTTTGTTGGCCGGCACCATCACGCCCATGTCGATCACTTCGAAGTTATTACATTGCAACACCACGCCGACGATGTTTTTGCCGATGTCGTGCACATCACCTTTCACGGTAGCCATCAAGATCTTGCCGTTGGACTGATTTGTATCGCCTTTTTCAGCTTCGATAAATGGAATCAGGTATGCCACGGCTTTTTTCATCACACGGGCGGATTTCACCACCTGAGGCAGAAACATTTTTCCGTCGCCAAACAGATCACCCACTACGTTCATGCCATCCATCAGTGGACCTTCAATTACCTGGATAGGACGGTCAAACGTTAAACGCGCTTCCTCGGCATCTTCTTCCACATAGGCATCAATACCTTTCACCAGAGCATGGGCCAGACGTTTGGCCACGGGTAATGAACGCCATTCCAGATTTTCTTCTTTCTTACCGCCGCTGCCATCACCCTTATATTTTCCAGCAATGTCCAGTAAACGTTCGGTGGAATCGTCTCGGCGATTAAGCACCACATCTTCTACACATTCGCGCAGCTCTTGCGGAAGGTCGTCGTACACCGCCAGCTGACCGGCATTAACTATGCCCATATCCATACCCGCCTTAATGGCGTGATAGAGAAACACGGCATGAATGGCCTCACGCACCGGGTTGTTGCCACGGAAGGAGAAAGACACATTGGACACACCACCGGACACCATGGCGTGAGGCAGTGCGTTTTTGATTTCACGGGTGGCTTCGATGAAATCCACACCATAGTTATTGTGTTCCTCTATGCCGGTGGCCACCGCGAAAATATTAGGGTCGAAAATAATATCTTCCGCTGGGAAACCTACCTGCTGAGTAAGAATATTGTAGGCGCGGGTGCAGATTTCGACCTTGCGCGCCTGGGTGTCCGCCTGCCCGACTTCATCGAAAGCCATGACAATAGCCGCCGCTCCATAGCGTCGCAGCAGTGTCGCCTGTTCAATGAATTTCTCTTCTCCTTCCTTGAGACTGATGGAATTCACCACGCCCTTACCCTGGATACATTTCAAACCGGCTTCGATAATGTTCCATTTGGAAGAATCCAGCATGACCGGTACCCGGGCGATATCCGGTTCCGAAGCAATCAGATGAAGGAAGGTAACCATGGCTTTTTCACCATCGAGCATGCCCTCATCCATGTTGATATCGATGATCTGCGCGCCGTTTTCAACCTGCTGGCGGGCCACATCCAGTGCGGTTTCGTAGTCACCCTCCAGTATCAGCCGTTTGAAAACAGCGGAGCCGGTGACATTGGTACGCTCACCCACATTGACAAACAGAGAGTCCTCACGGATGTTACAGGCTTCCAGGCCACTCAGACGGCATTCCACGGGCACCTGAGGTGGCTTACGTGGCGGATATTTTGCCACTGCTTCGGCAATAGCCTTGATGTGGGCCGGAGTAGTTCCGCAACAGCCACCAACGATATTAAGGAATCCATTTTTCGCCCAGTCGCCGATCTCTTCCGCCAGCATTTCCGGGGTTTCATCGAAACCACCAAAGGCGTTCGGCAGGCCAGCATTGGGGTGCACATTGATATAACAATCGGCCAGGTTGGACATCTCCTCCACATGGGGCCGCAGCTCTTTGGCGCCCAGGGCACAGTTGAAGCCAAATGACAGGGGTTTGATGTGACGCAGTGAATTCCAGAAGGCTTCCGGGGTCTGGCCAGTCAGAATACGGCCACTGGCATCGGTGATGGTACCGGAAATTACCACCGGCAGGCGCTCGCCGCTGGCTTCAAAATATTCATCCAGGGCAAATAGCGCTGCCTTGGCATTCAGGGTATCGAATACGGTTTCCACCAGAATGAGATCGGAACCACCCTCGATCAGCGCTTTCAGCGATACCGTATAGGCCTCCCGTAACTGGTCGAAGCTGACGTCCCGAGCACCGGGGTTATTCACATCCTTGGACATGGAAGCGGTCACCGGCATGGGACCCAGCACACCCGCCACAAAGCGAGGTTTATCATCACTTTCTATGGCATCACAGGCTTCACGGGCCACCCTGGCCGCCGCCAGATTCAATTCATATACCAGCGCTTCCATACCATAATCGGCCATGCCGTAATGATTGGCATTGAAGCTGTTGGTTTCGACGATATCGGCGCCCGCTTGCAGGTAAGCGCTGTGTATATCTCGAATAATCTGTGGCTGGGTCAGCACCAGCAGGTCGTTATTGCCCTTTAGATCTGAGGACCAGTCCGCAAAGCGCTCACCACGATAATCCACTTCCTCCAGCCCATAGCTCTGGATCATGGTTCCCATAGCGCCATCCAGTATCAGGATTCGCTCGGTGAGAATTTGATTTAATCGGGTGATGCGCTGTTCTCGGGTCATTGTTGGGCCACATTCTTGGTGTAAAAGCCCGCAATTATACCACTAAGTCGACAACTTCTAATCATTAGCATCTGCAGCGAACTATTCGTGCTATATAATTTGACTATGAACGATCAAGGCTTGTCACTTTATATCACCTCGGAACACAGCTGCGGATATTATTCAGACAGGCTCTCTGCCAACCTGATACCCGATCCTCAGATAAGTATGACGCACCCGTTATATAGTCTGCTCATCAGCAAGGGCTTTCGTCGTAGCGGTGGTTTTGTCTATCGTCCCCACTGCCCGAACTGTAGTGCCTGCCTGCCCTGTCGCATTGATGTCGAGGCTTTTGACACCAACCGCAATCAGCGTCGTTGTCTGTCGAAAAATTACGACCTCACCACCCATCTCAAAACAGCCGAGTACCGTTATGAATATTTCGAGCTTTACCGGCGCTATATCAACTCCCGCCACGGCGATGGCAGCATGGCGAATCCATCCGAAGAAGATTTCACCAATTTCCTGCTCAGCGACTGGAGCCAGACCCTGTTTATCGAGTCTCGAAAAAATGGTCGACTATTAGCGGTAGCAGTGGTCGACTATATGACCAACGGTCTGTCGGCGGTGTATACTTTTTTTGACCCGAATGAAAATAAACGCAGCCTGGGCACCCATGCCATACTGCAGTCTATCTGGTTGGCAAGGCTGTATAATCTGCCTCATCTGTATCTGGGTTACTGGATACAACAGCACCCTAAGATGGACTACAAGGGCAACTACAGTGCCCTGGAAATCCTGCATAAAATGCGCTGGCATCGGGTCGATAGTGATAGTGAGTAACTATTGACATACATCAACTCATTCATCGGCATTCCCTTATATCCTACATATATCTTAGGGATTTGTGGTTTCAACACCAATACCTGAAACAGAATTGCACCGGTTAAAACCGGACAAGAATCTCCTGGGGGGGAGTAAGGGTCGATCCAAGCACCTGAAAAGTACTGCGTGGATCGGCCTTTTTTTATTCCTTATCCACACTATAAATCCAGTTATTTCTTCCATTCCAACTGCTAGTATCCTAAGGCATAATGATAAAGTTATATATCACATAATTGCCTGGCTATGAGCATAGAATCTGACATCACTGAAAAATTACAGTCCGCGCTAAATCCAGCATTTCTGGAAGTCGTGAATGAGAGTCACAGCCATAACGTGCCCCCAGGCTCGGAATCTCACTTTAAGGTCACCATAGTGTGTGATGCATTTAAGGGCAAATTGCCGGTAGCCCGCCACAGGATGATCAACAAGCTGCTGGCTGAAGAACTGAGTGGCCCGGTTCATGCCCTGGCGCTGCATACCATGACGCCGGAAGAATGGGAAAATACCGGTTCCGCACCTGCCTCGCCGCCCTGTATGGGTGGTGGCAAATAGGACAACTTACCAATGGTCACAAAAAAAACTTGGCAAACCCCCAATAAATTCATATCCTTAATAAGATATAGACACAGGTAACCCTATGGCTCAATCCAGCAAACCCGTACAACCCATTAAGTTATCGACCCTGAAAACAGCCTGTAAAAGCTGCAAACTACACGATTTGTGCCTGCCACTGGGACTGGATATGGGGGACATAGAAAAGCTGGATGAAATTATTAAACGCCGTAAACCCTTGCAGAAAGGGGAATACCTGTTTCACAGCGGCAATACTTTCCATTCAATTTATGCGGTAAGAAGTGGCTCCATTAAAACCTACAGTGAAAGTGAGCAGGGCGATGAGCAGGTCACAGGCCTTTACCTGCCAGGCGAGTTGCTCGGTCTTGATGCGATACACAATCACGAGCACCCCTGCTCTGCCGTAGCACTAGAAACCACCAGCCTGTGTGAAATCCCCTTCGACACCCTGGAAGAGCTGAGCGAAAAAATTCCCAATCTCTACCAACAGCTGTTTCGAATCATGAGTAAGGAAATTGCCTCAGACCAGACTCTTTTGATGCTGATGGCACAGAAAAATGCTGAAGAGCGACTGGCTGCCTTCCTGGTGAACCTGTCATCCCGGCTCAAACAGCGTAGTTTTTCAGAAACCGAGTTCTACCTCAGTATGTCGCGTAAGGACATCGGCAATTACCTGGGGCTGACCATCGAGACCATCAGCCGTACATTCAGCCGTTTCCAGAGTGAAGGCTTCCTCACCACTCAGCGCAAGTATGTCAATATATTGCAACTGGATGTCCTAAAAGCCATTGCTGGCCTGACTAATAGCTGTGATGGTGAAAAGAAATCCGGTGAACTGCTTCACCATCCCAGTCGCAAGTAACTGCATTTCACTACTTAGCCTAATTAGCTCATAGCTTTTCACAGAAAAACGGCCAAGTCACTGATTCGTCAGTGACTGTTAAAATAATTGTGTTTTTTTCTGTTTCAGATGTTTCATGGCCGCCTGTTTATGGGTACTATTGCCTGTCCATGGAAGCGGATTTCGATCGATGTATATTGGCCCCTACGAGATAAGCTCACCTGTCTTTCTTGCCCCAATGGCAGGCATCACTGACAGACCCTTTCGGCAACTTTGCCGTAATATGGGCGCGGGCCTTGTAGTGTCTGAGATGGTTAGCTCGGACCCCTCTCTGAGGAACACTCGTAAAACACAACTACGACTGGACCACACAGGCGAACAGGAACCTGTCAGTATACAGATTGCTGGAACTGAACCGCAGCAGATGGCGGAGGCCGCTCGCTTCAATGTGGCCCAGGGCGCCCAGATTATCGATATCAATATGGGTTGCCCGGCAAAGAAAGTTTGCAATGTCATGGCCGGCTCGGCCCTGCTTAAAAATGAACAAAAGGTAAAACAGATCCTGCATGCAGTGGTCAACGCCGTGGAAGTGCCTGTAACTTTAAAAATTCGCACTGGCTGGGACCGGGACAACCGCAATGCCCTGCAGATAGCTCGCATAGCCGAATCCGAAGGCATACAGTCACTGGCCGTGCATGGCCGCACCCGAGCCTGTGCCTATAAGGGTGAAGCGGAATACGACACCATTGCAGCGGTAAAAGCCGCTGTCAGTATTCCAGTAGTTGCCAACGGAGATATTACATCGCCGGAAAAGGCACGCAGAGTGCTGGAAATAACCGGCGCCGATGCCGTCATGATCGGACGCGGTGCTCAGGGTAATCCATGGCTGATACGGGAAGTTATCCATTTTTTAACTACAGGGACTCATCTGAATCGACCATCATTAGATGAGAAAATGGGCACCATCAAAAAACATCTGCTGGAGCTGTATGGTTTTTATGGTGAATATCTGGGCGTTCGTATTGCCCGCAAACACATTAACTGGTATTGCCAACATGAGCAGGAGTCAGTGGCATTTAGAAAATACCTGAACAAAATAGATAACGCTGAACAACAACTAAATGAAGTGGTTGCATTCTTAAACACAAAAAAACAAAAACATGCCGCATGAACACACCAAACAGTAATGTTATACCCATCAGTCCTGGCAAGGGGAAAGAGCAGGGCATCAGTTTGAATAATGCCGTGCGCGAATGCCTGTGCCAGTATTTTGAAGAACTCAACGGAACACCACCCGGTAATCTTTATGATATGGTGCTGCAACAGGTAGAAGGTCCGCTATTGGAAATGGTACTGTCCCATGTCGATGGCAACCAGTCCAGAGCCTCAGAATACCTGGGAATCAATCGGGGCACCCTGCGCAAGAAACTCAAAACCTACGATTTACTCAAGTAAGCGAGAGCCGTGCGGCTAAGCACGGCCAGCGAGTAACATCGTCCCAGGCTGCTGTTTCGGCCCCTGTAGCTTTGTGCCTGATCAAACGCCAAGCTCAGGTTTGCGGTATAATCCTCTATTTTTAACATCCTCAACCCGGAAAGCCCACAACATGAGCAACAACCTAACCTGCCCGGTGAAACGCGCCCTGCTGAGTGTCTCTGATAAAACCGGTATTATTGAGCTGGGTAAAGCCCTGGCCGCTGCCAATATTGAAATCCTGTCCACCGGCGGTACTGCCAAACTGCTCACCGAACATAATGTGCCGGTCACGGAAGTCTCCGAATATACAGGCTTTCCTGAAATGATGGATGGCCGAGTGAAAACCCTGCATCCAAAAATCCACGGCGGTATTCTGGGTCGACGCGGTATCGATGATGAAATAATGAAACTCAATGGCATCGACCCCATCGATCTGGTGGTGGTTAACCTGTATCCGTTTGCAGCCACCGTGTCAAAAGCGGACTGCACACTGCAGGACGCCATTGAGAACATCGACATCGGCGGGCCAACTATGGTTCGTGCCACGGCCAAAAACCATGACTTTGTCAGTATCGTGGTCAGCCCTGATGATTACCCTCGAGTCATCGCCGAAATTGAGCAGGGTGGTGTTACGGCAGGCACTCGCTTCGACCTGGCGGTAAAAGCCTTTGAACATACCGCCCATTATGATGGTGCCATTGCCAACTATCTGGGCCGAATCCAGCCCAATGGCAGCAAAGTGGACTTCCCGCGCACTTTCAACCTGCAATTCGATAAGGTACAGGAAATGCGTTATGGGGAAAATCCGCATCAGAAAGCAGCGTTTTATAAAGAAGCCCATCCGGCAGAAGTATCCGTGGCTTCCGCCATTCAAATCCAGGGCAAGGAACTGTCCTACAACAATTTGGCGGACACCGACGCCGCACTGGAATGTGTCAAGTCATTCGAACAACCGGCCTGTGTGATCGTTAAACACGCCAATCCCTGCGGTGTAGCTATTGCCGACAATGCCATGGACGCCTATGACCTGGCTTATAAAACCGATCCCACCTCAGCCTTCGGTGGCATCATTGCCTTTAACCGGGCACTGGACAAAGACGTGGCGGCTGAAATTATCCAACGTCAGTTCGTAGAAGTCATCATTGCCCCTCAGGTCACCGAGGATGCCAGAACCGTACTCAGTGAAAAAGCCAATGTGCGAGTACTGGAATGCGGTCAGTGGCAAACCGCGGTCGCCGGGCTGGATTTCAAACGGGTGAATGGGGGACTTCTGGTTCAGGATCGAGACCTGGGTATGGTCGGCCTCAACGACCTCAAGGTCGTTAGCGAGCGCAAGCCCAGCGATGACGAATTAAAAGATCTTATGTTTGCCTGGAAGGTAGCCAAATTCGTTAAGTCCAATGCCATTGTCTATGTCAAAAACCAGATGACTATCGGCGTTGGCGCCGGCCAGATGAGTCGTGTTTACTCGGCTAAAATAGCCGGTATTAAAGCCGCCGATGAAAACCTGGAAGTGACGGGTTCGGTGATGGCCTCCGATGCCTTCTTCCCTTTCCGTGATGGCATAGATGCAGCTCATGAGGCAGGTATAACGGCGGTGATCCAGCCCGGCGGCTCCATGCGCGACGAGGAAGTCATCGCTGCCGCCAATGAACACGGCATGGCCATGGTGTTTACCGGCATGCGTCATTTCCGTCATTGATTTTAATTGCCACAGAGGCACAGAGAACACAAAGGTAATTGGTTGTAAAAAAGTAGCACTTAACTTTATCCTTACACCAGTCAGCAAGAGTTAATTTTTGTTTTAAATCTTCTCATATCTTTGTGTACTCTGTGCCTCTGTGGCCAATTTGGTAATATAAATGAAAGTATTGATAGTCGGCGGCGGTGGCCGCGAACATGCACTGGCCTGGAAGTCGGCGCAGTCTGAACAAGTTGAAAAAGTTTTCGTAGCCCCGGGAAACGCCGGTACAGCCCGTGAAGCAAAGATGGAAAATATCGCCATTGCCGCGGATGATATTGCAGCACTCAAAACCTTTGCTCTCGACCAGCAGGTCGATCTCACCATCGTTGGACCTGAAGCGCCACTGGTCCTGGGTATAGTGGATGAGTTCCTGGCTGCCGACCTGAAAATCTTTGGCCCCAGCAAAGGCGCTGCACAACTGGAAGGCTCCAAGGCTTTCACCAAAGATTTTCTGGCTCGCCACAAGATTCCAACCGCCGCCTATGGTAATTTTACCGATGCTGATGAAGCTATTGCCTACATCAAACAGCAGGGTGCCCCTATCGTGGTAAAAGCCGATGGCCTGGCCGCGGGTAAAGGTGTCATCCTGGCGGAAACTGAACAACAGGCCATTGCTGCTGTTAAAGATATGCTTTCGGGTAATGCCTTTGGCGATGCCGGTGCCCGGGTGGTGATTGAAGAATTCTTACAGGGTGAAGAAGCCAGTTTCATTTGCATGGTGGACGGCAAACATATACTGCCTATGGCCACGTCTCAGGACCATAAAGCTCGAGATGATGGTGACAAGGGCCCCAATACAGGCGGTATGGGCGCCTACTCACCGGCACCAGTGGTCACCGATGACATTCATCAACGAGTTATGGCAGAAGTCATTCGCCCAACCGTGGATGGTATGGCAGCAGAAGGCAACCACTACACCGGCTTTCTTTATGCGGGCCTGATGATCGATGCCGAAGGTAGAGCCAAAGTACTGGAATACAATGTCCGCTTCGGCGACCCGGAAACCCAGCCTATTATGCTGCGCATGAAATCGGACCTGCCGCAACTCTGTCTGGCGGCCAGCGAAGGCAAACTGGATCAATGCACCACCGAATGGGATCCTCGCTGCTCACTGGGCGTAGTGCTGGCTGCAGGTGGCTATCCCGACAGCTACAGCAAAGGTGATGTGATCAGCGGCCTGGACAATCTGGACAATAACAGCCGCAAAGTTTTCCATGCCGGCACCACTGAACAGGACGGCCAGGTGGTGACCAATGGCGGTCGCGTGCTTTGCGCCTGCGCCCTCGGCGAAACCGTGGCTGAAGCACAGCAGGCGGCCTATGAACTGGTGAAACAGATCAGCTGGAACAATGTCTACTACCGTAATGATATAGGCTATAGAGCCATTGCTCGTTAGGGAGCCCCTGCTCACAACAAACGCCGCTAGCGCAATCGCTATCGGCTAGTTGTTTCACATAACTGGCTTATTGGTGGAGATTGTCGGCGTTAGCCCTGATTGCAAACTATACTGAAATAAAAACAATATCAGTCAGAGCGCTTCAGCACATGCAAATAGCTAGACCACTAAGCCTGGTTGCGGGCATTTTACTATTTATCTCATCTCTTGCTCATGCCGAGCCCATAGAAGAAAGTTTTTCCGAAGTACTCTGGGACTATATGGTTAACGGTGCCACCCTGACTATTGGACTGGGTGTAAGACAAATGGGCATAAAGGTCATTCGTACGTCTGATAATGCCGAGGGCACCATTGTACAAAGAAATGAAGAAGCCTATTTTATCAGTTACAGTACCCGCCCTGGTTATTTTAGGGGCATCCCTAATGCCGGTTATACTTTCAAGTTCAATCTATCCAGTTTTAAAGCAAACCAGCAGGAAATCGCCAAAGACGTGTTTGAAGATATAGGCACTCGGGCCAGTGGAAATTTTTTCTATGTCGTCCCCACTGTATTTTATGAATGGGGCAATTATCTAAAAACCGGACGCTTCACTCGGCTGGGTATAGGACTGGGTCTGGGTGTTACCAAATTTAGTGGTGACATCATACTGACTGAATCCATTGATCAACCACGTCTCGAGTTGAATAGTGAACACTCCGAACTCAGGATTGCTTCAGGCGTTATCCTGGAATCCCGCTGGAATCACTGGGGTCTGAGCCTGAGTGTGGCCGGACCCAGCTTTGAGAACAACGACTATGAAGTACAGGTACAGGATACCGCGATTCACCTGGGCTATTCCTTCGTTTTCTAACCAGGCATCAGAGGTCCAGCACTAACTCAGGATAATTTGAATGTTAGTAGTCTGAGATAACTGATAGAATCAAACGCAGGGTTAATTCGCTATTACACTGATTCGCAATGAGTCTCTGATCTCAGGCAGGAAATACAATTGAGCAGTAACAATCTTCACGAAAGCATTCGCATCCAGCGAGAAAAACTCACCGGCCTTTTACATGACCCCATGCATCAACTGGCACATCAGTGTTCCGAGTTAATGACTTCTCATCTAATGCTTGAACAGTTATTGATCGGAGTGCTGCCCACTCTGGCTCACTGTAAACATCTGTTTGTACTGGATGCTTATGGTATACAAAAAACCGATAACATCACTCACCTTGGACTGGACCATAGTTACTTTGGTCTGGATCGCATGAAACGCCCCTATATGCAGGGCATACTTGGTACTACGGATTTCAGGCTTTCAGAAGCTTATATCAGTCGTAATAAGAAGCGCCCGTCATTAACCGCAGTTCAGGTTATCCGTGACAAAGCCGGTGAGAGAATTGGCTTCCTTGGGGTTGATTTTGACTTACGCGAACTGCCCCATATTGAACACAGCTACCAGGAACCGGACAATTGGCGCCAGATAAAAGGCGACCCTGCTATTCGCAGTGGCCTGTTCCAGCAGCAACGCATCGAAAGTATCATGGATCTTCATCTGGATCAGGTATTACCCATCATGAATGAACTGATGACTGAGCACGGTGTATTCCATGGCAAGCTGCACTTCTCATCCAATCGAGCCACGCTATGGCTGGTCGATGATCCTTTCACCTATCGCATACTGAATATAGATGAAATCACCGACCCTGATATCTGCCTGGCTTACCCCAGACGCCCTTATCATCATCGTGCCATAGTTCCTCAGGATGAAATCAACTCAGTTTATGAAATGTTTCATAAGCTTCGCTTCGCCGATGAAAATATTTACTTACGAGCCGCTTCTTTAAATGTGATTAATGGCATGGTCGGTCTGAATTTTTCCTGCGATGGCTCTCATTACATGCGCTATGATGAATTTCTGAACAAGAGTACCGATTTCTGGTTTGGCACCCTGGCCTCAGTCAGTAAAATCCATCAGGCCACTGAAGCCACAGCCTGAGGTGTACTGGACTTGAGCATTTGCATCTGTTCGGTCCAGTACAACAGATGAAACTGCCCGTCATGTGTTTCCACCACAGAGCAGCAGTTTTCCACCCAGTCCCCATCATTGCAATACAGCACACCCTCCTTAGTATAAAGTTCCGGGTGATGAATATGCCCACAGATCACCCCATCCATGCCACGACGTCTGGCTTCAGCTATAACCGCAGATTCATAATTGCGAATATGCTGTCTCGCTTTCTTTACCCGATTTTTCAGATAGGATGATAAAGACCAGTAAGGCCGCTTAAATATACGACGAGCTATATTCAACCAGCGATTCAACTTGATCAGGATTTCGTAACTGGCATCACCAAGCCAGGTCAGCAGGTAGCCACACTGGATAACATGATCGAATTCATCACCATGTAAAACCAGGAACTGTTTACCATCTTTTTGACGATGAACATACTGCTGATGAACTTCGACCTGGCCAAATACATGTCCGGTGTAATTTCTCAATTCATCATCGTGGTTTCCTGGCACATAAATAACCTTGGTGCCTGAAGTCGCTTTCTCCAGGATAGTATGAATAACTTCAGTGTGCTTTTGCGACCAGAACTTACCTCGTTTGTACGCTAAAATATCGATAATATCACCCACCAGATACAGATAGTCACAATGGGTTGAATTCAGAAAATCCAGCAAATAGTCGACTTTACATGCCTTGCTGCCCAGATGCACATCGGAAATCCACACTGCTCTATATGACAGTCGGTTCATTCGCGTAACAGTGTCCAT
>JBLYYN010000130.1:0-3464 GCA_048550535.1 Gammaproteobacteria bacterium | reverse complement strand
GCTCTGGAAGTCCCATTGATTATGGGCATATGGTTTTCTCCCAGCCTGATTGTGTTCCATGATTTAAATGCATGGGAGGCCTTCAAGATGAGTTTTCGAGGCTGTCTGGCTAACATCATCCCATTCCTGGTTTATGGACTGATATTTATGCTGCTGGCAATTGTGGCCATGATTCCGTTTGGCCTGGGCATGATCATTTTGCTGCCGATGATAATAATCAGCATGTACACCTCATACCGCTCGGTATTCCTGAAAATAGCTGAATAATTTTTCAGCACCCTGCTGAAGGCTATGCGGGGTGCTTATTATAAATAACACAAGCAACGCCCCCCTTGAAACAGCCTGCCTGACTCAACTATTGCAGCTTCTATGGTTATTTCAGCAGCACTGACCCACGATTTCGTTGACATCAGCAGAAACAAATGGACTTTAATATCCGATTTATATTCCCGCTGGATAGTTTGTTTTGTAAAATGCGCTCAACCTTATCATTATTAATCAGATCAATTACATGCGCATATCAAAATTCCCTCTTTCCACTGTAAAAGAAACACCGGCAGATGCAGAAGTCATCAGCCACAAACTCATGCTGCGGGCCGGCCTGATCCGTCGTCTGGCTTCTGGCATGTATACCTGGCTGCCGCTGGGTTACAAAATTCTGCGTAAAGTGGAAAACATCATCCGTGATGAAATGAACCGCAGCGGTGCACTGGAATTATTAATGCCCGCGGTTCAACCAGCAGAACTCTGGCAGGAATCCGGCCGCTGGAATGAGTACGGCCCGGAATTATTGCGTTTCAGGGACCGACATGACCGGGAATTCTGCTTTGGCCCCACCCATGAGGAAATCATCACCGACCTGGCCCGCCGTGAACTCAACAGCTATAAACAGCTGCCGATTACCTGGTACCAGATTCAGACCAAGTTCCGGGATGAAATTCGACCCCGCTTCGGGATTATGCGCTCCCGTGAATTTCTCATGAAAGACGCCTATTCTTTTCATATGGATCAGGCATCTCTACAACAGACCTATGATGACATGCACCAGGCCTATAGCCGAATATTCCAGCGTCTGGGGCTGAACTTTCGCCCGGTGATGGCTGACAGTGGCACCATAGGCGGCAGCAGCTCACACGAATTCCATGTGCTGGCCGATTCCGGCGAAGATGCCATCGCTTTTGCCTCCGATGGCGAATACGCCGCTAATATTGAAAAAGCCGAAGCCCTGCCACCGGTCGGGAAGCGTGCTGCCCCCTGCCAGGAGTTGACTCGGGTGGAGACCCCCGGCCAACACAGCATAGAGGACGTCAGTCAGTTTCTCAAAATCAATCCCAACCAGTGCCTTAAAACCCTGCTAGTGAAAGGCAGCGAAGAAAACAGTGTCGTTGCACTGGTATTGCGTGGCGATCATGAGCTCAATGAACTCAAGGCCGAGCAGTTACCACAGGTGGAGGCTCCCCTGCAGTTCGCATCAGAACAGCAGGTCATGGCCGCTGCCGGCTGTGCACCGGGCTCTGTAGGCCCCGTTGGCCTTAAGATTACGGTAATTGCCGACCACGCTGCCGCCCACTGCAGCGATTTCGTATGTGGTGCCAACAGCGATAATCAACATTTACAGGGAGTTAACTGGAATCGAGACCTGCCAGAGCCAGAAGCCGCCGATATCCGAAATGTGATGGAGGGTGACCCAAGCCCGGATGGAAAAGGCGCCTTATCCATCGTTCGTGGCATAGAAGTCGGCCATATTTTCCAGCTCGGCAAAAAATACAGTGAAGCTCTGAATGCCACGGTACTGAACGAAAACGGTGCCAATCAGATTATCACCATGGGCTGCTACGGCATCGGGGTATCCCGCGTGGTGGCAGCGGCTATCGAGCAAAACCACGATGACAACGGCATCATCTGGCCCAAAACCATTGCCCCTTTCGATGTTGCCATAGCTCCTATTAATATGCAGAAATCAGATCGCCTGAAAGCGGCTACTGAAGAACTCTATCAAAAGCTTCTGGATGCTGGCTTCGATGTATTGCTGTTCGACCAGAAAGAACGACTTGGCTCCATGCTGGCCAATATCGAACTGATTGGTATACCTCATCGACTGGTGCTGGGAGAGCGCGGCCTGGATAACAGTATCGTTGAATACAAGGGCCGATCAGATGAAGAATCTCAGGACCTGGCACTGGATACGATTATCGAATTTTTAAACAATCAAAAGTAAGCTTATGACTCTCCGGCTTCGACAAACTATATCAGGCTTACTTTTTGCGGTAAGCTCATGTATATCAGTCGCTGCCACACCGACTCAGGATCCTGAATTACGGCAACGTCTGATTGAAGCCATAAACACCGCCAGCAGTTTTCAGGACCGGTTCGAGGCAGAAGTATGGCTACTGGATATGTCCACTCGATTGATAACTTATATTCAGGATAATCGGGAGCGACTGCAGTTATTAAAGAATATTCACCGAGAAGCTAAACGAGCCGAGCTACAACCGGAACTGGTTCTGGCAGTGATCGATATAGAAAGCCGCTTCGACCGCTTTGCAGTATCCCGCGCCGGGGCACAGGGCCTGATGCAGATAATGCCCTTCTGGCTTAATGAAATCGGTCACCCGGACGATAATTTACTGGAAATCAACACCAATCTTCGAATGGGTTGCACCATACTCAAATATTATCTGGATAAGGAAAATGGCGACTTACGGCGTGCCCTGGCCCGATATAATGGCAGCCTGGGCTCCACCGTTTACCCGGATAAAATATTTGAAACCCTACGCATACGCTGGTTTAGAAACTGATGACCGAATCTCTATCTATCTTTAATAGCATTCAGGATGCAGCGGGTAAAAAAGTCCTGAACCAGGCACGGGAAATTCGTATCCCTGCCCATACTACCGTATTTCATCAGGGTGATAGTTGTGAAAACTACCTGCTGGTACTGGATGGTTCTGTTAAGGTCTTTACGCGAAGTGAGAACGGTCGTGAAGTGGTATTGTACCGAGTACTCAGCGGTGAATCCTGCACCCTGACCACGGCCTGTTTGTTTTCCCATAACACCTACCCGGCGGAAGGCTATACCGAAACGGATATCAAAGCTCTGGTCATTCCCATCAAATCATTCAATGAGGGTCTGCAACATTCCAGTGATTTTCGAAAAATGGTATTCGATGCCTACAGTCAAAGACTCACTGAAATCATTGGTCTAGTAGAGGAAATCAGCTTTGGCCGTATAGATGTTAGACTGGCGAAAGCATTGTTACAACATATCGTGGGCGAGATGACCATCCATATCACCCACCAGTCTCTGGCCACCGAACTGGGCAGTGCCCGAGAAGTAATCAGTCGTCAGCTCAAGGAATTCGAACATAAGCAGTGGGTCAAACTTCATCGGGGAAGTATCGAAATTCTAAACTCCGGTGCCCTGGAAAAACTGGCACAGACCCATTTGATTTGACAGGCTTTTT
>JBLYYN010000129.1:0-23546 GCA_048550535.1 Gammaproteobacteria bacterium | reverse complement strand
TTTCATTTTTGATTTTACGCATAACGATCAAGCTAACGGGCGCGGTGATTTTTTCGCGTCCGGTTTGAACGCCTTATAGTTTGACTGTTTGTTCGTCTAGCAGATAAAGAACAAGCCCGCGCGCTTTCGATGCTGTACCAAATATAATAAACAGCATTGCTACTACTAAGTAGTTGAATGAATCAATGTCCATGTTTTGTACAAATAATGGCATAACTGACATTAATATCACAACGTATCCCAAGCCAATTGCGCCGTGAAAGAAGCTTTTATAGTAGTAATTGCTAGTTGCCTGAACTAATTGTGATTTTTTTTCCTTTGATACTACTTCGTAAGGGTGGAGATAACTATGAAGCATATAATGTAGGTATGTGAAGCATATAAGCAATAATACTGACACTAAGAAGCTAGTACTGGTATTTGTGCTTGAGTTGGGCGATAACTCATTAATTGTCCCACTGAGCACGGGCAGTGCAAAAGCTGCGATTAGTGAAAGTGCTATTTTAATGCTTCGCATGAATATTTGCCTCGTTTCTGATACTCATAATAGTGATATATCCCGCATTCCTAGATATAGGAACAATGTATATATTCAGGAATAACTTGCCGTATGTAGGAATAAATATCCATATCTAGGAGCTCTTTATTACTCTGTTTTCAAGTCCTGATTATTTTATTTTTGCCATCTTTAATTTCCATAGGCGCTTTTCCGAATTCCAGTAGGCGCCTGCTGCTTTTACAAGATGGCATTCTTTAAGTTCGTGATAGTCAATTTTAATAAATGCATCTTGATTGGTGTCGTCAGGTTCGGGGCTATTCTGGATTTTTTTGATTGATCCATTTCTATTGCAGTATATATAGGGGTTTTCCTCTACAATGATTTCTACCGTGGTATATCGCAACTTTTAATATTATGGTATCGGTAGCGTACATTTAACAAGCTGTCACCAAACCGGCTTTGCCAACGTTTGGTTCCTTGTTCACCCGCCTGTAGTGTTTTTCTAACTTCCATTGTTCCGCCCTGAAACTATCCCTTGCTTGATTACACATTTCCTTAAGTAGCTGCAAGCAGTATCTAGATGAGGTGTTGAAGGGATTAAGCTTTGATCAAAGGAAAAAATGACCGAAAGCCTGCCCCAGTCCTTGATTGTAAAATAACACGAAGCCTGGCAACTTTATTACTCAAAATACTTGACCAAAGCACTCGGATATAACCAAAAAATAAGCTAAAAAATCTTCGTTGAAATTTATTGAGCAATAGTTTCAATAGTGTGTCAAGGCAGGAAATTGTATGAACAAATATGGAAATAGAATAACCGATGTTTTATGCTGTTTTTAATTTGATTTAGATCAATCTTTTTTACAAACGCAAACGTTAATTATAATTCAATAATATACTTAATTATTAGTTTATAGAGCTTTTGATTGATCGTAATCAAACATTTTTATCCGTATAAAAGTTTTCTATTCCTGTATCGGAAACTTCAATTTAATTCTTATCTAATCAACTAGAGATATGCTGCGTAAAGGAGTATCTTTACAGCGTCTTAGTGATTATAGTGTTGTTCGATTTTTGTCGAGAATGACATTGCAAACATTAAAAAGCATCAAAGAATTTTTAAATGCAGTGAGTTAGGCTTTATAAAACTGCATTTAGTGATTTCAAGAAATCAATCTTATCCGCTTCGGAGGAATGTCAATGACGGATGTAGTCGCAACCAATGAGACCATCCTGGTGGTAGGTGGTGGCGTCAGTGGTATGACCACTGCGCTGGAAGCTGCTGAAGCTGGCAAACAGGTTATCCTGGTCGAAAAACGACCTTATGTGGGTGGCCGGGTGACCCAGCTTTACAAGTACTTCCCTAAACTCTGTTTTCCTACCTGTGGCCTGGAAATAAATCAACGTCGTACCAAAATGAATCCCAACATCACCGTGTTGACGATGGCGGAAGTCACCAGTCTTAGCGGTGATGAAGGCGATTATACGGCGACGGTAAAAATCAGCCCACGTTACGTCAACGACAACTGCACGGCCTGTGGTGCCTGTGAAGATGCAGTGGAAGCGGAATTCGATGATGAACATAACTATGGTCTGTCCAAGCACAAGGGTGCTTATCGTGCCCATCGCATGGCCTATCCTGAGCGATATGTCATTGATCCGGGCATGATCGGAACCGCCGATGCCGATAAAGCCAAAGCCGCCTGTAAATACGATGCCATCGACCTGGATATGCAGGAAGAAACAGTGGACCTGAAAGTGGGTGCGGTAGTTTATGCTACCGGTTGGCGTCCTTATGATGCTAACAAGATTCAGCCCTACGGTTATGATCGCTTCCCTAATGTGGTTACCTCGGTTGAGTTTGAGCGTATGAAGGATCCTATGGGGCCCACCGGTGGTAAAGTTTTGCGTCCTTCCGATGGTAAAGAAGCCGTGGATATTGCCTTCATCCAGTGTGCCGGTTCTCGTGATCGCAACTACCTGAAACATTGTTCACGTATATGTTGTATGGCGACTTTAAAGCAGACCACTTATGTGTCTGAGATGGATAACGGCAAATCTACCGTGTATTACATCGATATTCGTGCCATCGACCGTTTTGAAGATTTTTATAAAAATGTCCAGGCGGATGAGAAGGTCACCTTTATTAAATCCAAACCTGCTTTTATTACTGAAGAGGCAGATTCCCGTAACCCGGTGGTGCAGGGTGTTGATACCGAAGGTTATCACCGATATGCAACTCCCCATGATCTGGTAGTTCTGGCCGTAGGCATGGAACCCAGTGTTGATGCATCTACTTTGCCAGAAGGCATTAGCATTAATGAACATGGGTTCATTGAGAATGATGGTACTAACGGCGGCGTCTTCGCAGCCGGTTGTGCATCGGATGCGCTTGATGTGAACCGTGCGGTTCAGAGCGCAACGGCATGTGCATTAAAGGCCATTCAGGTTGTTAACCGCGTTGCTGGATCGGAGGGCTAAACAGTGGCTGATGAAATTTTAATGGGTGCATACATCTGTAAGGGCTGCGGAATAGGCGATCGCCTGGACTGTGGTCAGCTAGAAAGTACGGCAACCCGCGACGGCAAAGCGAAATTTGCCAAATCTCACGACTTTTTATGCAGCGCGGAAGGCGTCGCCATGATACAGGCGGACATAGATGCCGGTGAAACCAATCATGTCATCATTGGTGCCTGTTCACGTCGTGCCAAGGTCGAGGCTTTTAACTTCCAGAACGTGACCATTTCACGCGCCAATCTGCGTGAAGGTGTTATCTGGGTACGTCCGGATACCGATGAAGCTCAGGAAACCACACAGGAAATGGCCGATGACTATATTCGCATGGCCTGTGCCGAATCCAAGTTCCTGAAAGTCCCTACACCCAGTGGCGAGCAGCCACTGAACAAGAACATCATGGTGGTAGGTGGTGGTATCAGTGGCATGACGGCGGCTATCGAAGCCTCCCAGGCCGGTTATCCAGCGGTTATTATTGAGAAATCCGGGCAGTTGGGCGGAGTGATGGGGCAGCTTCACCGACGCATCCCAACCAAATCGCCTTATGCCGAACCGGAAGATACGACAGTTGCAGATTTGATGGCGGCTATTGAGGCGGACAGCAATATTACCGTCCATCTCAATTCAACGGTGGCTAAAACCGCCGGTGCCCCCGGTCGTTTTGACGTAGAAGTGGCCACTGAGAGCGGCACCAGTAGCAATATCAGTATTGGCGCCATCGTTCAGGCCTCGGGTATGAAGCAATTTGATGCCAATATCCTGTCTGAATTTGCCTATGGGAAGTCTGATAATGTGGTGACCCAGCTTGAACTGGAAGCCCTGGCCAAAGAAGCCAACGGTGGCCCCATCAAGCGCAAAGACGGCAAAGAAGTGCAGAGCGTGGTATTTGTGCAATGTGCCGGTCAGCGCAGTGATAAAGAAGGGCACCTGTCTTACTGCTCCGGTTTCTGCTGTAATGCCAGTATCAAACAGGCCATGTACTTCAAGGATGCCAATCCGGATGTGGATACCGTCATCATGTATGACGACCTGCGTACACCGGGTGTGGGTGGTGAAGATTTTTACCGCTCCGGGCAGAAAAAAGGTGTCATTTTCACTAAATCGTCCGTGAGCACGGTAGAAGCGAATGGGGGTGAGCTAACGGTTAATTTCACCGATGTCATCCTCAATGAAGAGCAGTCTATGCCTGCCGATCTGGTGGTGCTTGCCACAGGCCAGGTGCCCAATTCGGGTCCTAATCCTTATGCCCTGGATGAAGCCAAGCTACTGGCTGAAGAAGAGGGTGAGGAGATGCCCACTGAAGTGGCGGTAACCGTGGATTCTATCCTGAACCTGGATTATCGACAGGGTACCGATCTGCCACATCTGAAAAACGGTTTCACCGATTCGCATTTCATCTGCTTCCCTTATGAATCACGCCGTACTGGCATTTATGCCGCCGGTCCTGTGCGCCGTCCTATGGATAGCCAGCAGGCGGCGATTGACGCCACTGGCGCCGCCATGAAGGCAATCCTGGAAGTCGAGAATGCCGCCAAAGGTGCCGCCGCGCATCCTCGTTCCGGTGACCTGAGCTTCCCGACCTTCCGAATGGAAGGCTGTACCCAGTGCAAACGCTGTACAGTGGAATGTCCCTTTGGCGCCATCAACGAGGATGAAAAAGGTTACCCGACCTACAACGAATCCCGTTGTCGTCGCTGTGGTACCTGTATGGGGGCCTGTCCAGTACGCGTCATCTCCTTCGAAAACTACTCAGTTGATTCCGTGGGGCAGCAAATCAAGAATGTTGATATGCCTGATGAGTTCGATGAAAAACCTCGTATTCTTGTGCTAGCCTGCGAAAACGATGCTTATCCGGCACTGGATATGGCGGCGCAGAATAAACTGGATTACAGTGCTTTTGCTCGTGTCGTACCGATACGTTGTCTGGGCTCGGTGAATACCATCTGGTTAACTGATGCGCTAAACTCCGGTTATGACGGTATTATACTCATGGGTTGTCAGAAGGGTGATGACTATCAATGTCACTTTGTGAAAGGTTCAGAAATTGCCCATATCCGTATGAGCAAAATTGCAGATACATTGCAGACATTGAACCTTGAAGAAGAACGTGTCGCGACCTATGAGGTGGCAATAACCGATGTTGAACGTACCACTGAGCTGATTAACGATATGGCTGAAACGGTCCTGAAAATTGGCATGAGCCCATTCAAGTTCTAAGGGGAATGAAAGATGAGTGATATTAATACCCAAATGGTTGAAAAGTATCGCAACAACTTCCTCAAAGAAGTTGAAGCGAACGTTGAGGAAGGTGACTGGGTGAAGATGTGCATGCAGTGCGGCGTCTGTGCCGGCTCATGTCCCTTGGGGCCTTATTGGGACCATTCCCCCCAGGAACTCTTCATGATGATCCGAGCCGGTAAACGTGAAGAAGTGTTGTCATCGACGTCTATGTGGATGTGTACGTCCTGTTATAACTGTATTGCACGTTGTCCACGTGAACTGCCGATTACCCATATCATGCACGGTCTGGCTCATTATGGTAAACGCCTGGGACTGGCCCCGAAAAATCAGCCAACCCTGAAGTTCTCGCAGAAATTCTGGGACAATCTGGTCAAAGTGGGTCGTGTTAACGAGCTTACTTTAGGTTTGTCTCTGTATTTCATGAATGGTATTGCAGAAGGGATTAAAACATCCCTGAAGATGAAAGGCATCGGTCTGGGCATGTGGAAAACCAAACGCATGAATCCAATGGAAATGTTTGGTGGTCATAGTGTTAAAGATAAAACAGGCTTCCACGCCATGATCAAGAAAGCGCAGGAACTTGAAGAAGCGCGCATTTCCAAAAACGTGAAGGCTTGAGGAGTTAATAATGGCTAAAGAATATTCATTTTACCCAGGCTGCTCCTCACAAAAGGGCGCCTCTTCTTCAAACTATCTGACATCTGTAGAGTCCATGTGCGACGCACTGGATATCAAGATGAATACCATTCCGGACTGGAACTGCTGTTCCGCCTCCATTGGTTACAACGGTGGGGGTGAACTGCCACGCCTGGCACTGTCGGCGCGTAATATTGCCCTGTCTGAAAAGCACAATCCAGGTCAGGAAATTGTGGCTACCTGTGCAGCCTGCTGGCTGTCTACTCGTGAAAGCGCCGAGCGCCTTCATGAAGATACAGGGTTGAAAGCGGAAACCGATATAGCACTGAAAGAAGCCGGGCTGGAACTGAAAAATGAAACCCCCATCAAGCATATGGTTGAAGTGCTGATTGAAGATATTGGTTATGAAAAGATGGCCGAGAAAGTGGTAAAACCACTGGAAGGACTGAAGATTGCCGGTTATGTGGGTTGCCAGACCAACCGTCCTTTTGGCATTGAAGGTGAATCGTTTGAAAATCCCAAATACCTGGATATGATGGTTGATGCTCTGGGTGCCGAATCCATTCCCGACTATGAAAAGAAAGTGTCTTGCTGTGGTGGTGCACTGGCTTTCTCCGAGCCTGAAAAATCACAGGCTCTGGTGAAAGGCATTCTGGAGTCGGCCTATGACCACGGCGCCAACATGATTGTAACACCCTGTCCGGTATGCCAGATGAATGTCGAAGTTTATCAGGACCAGATCAATGCCACCTATGGCACCAAGTTCCACATCCCGGTGACTTATTACAGCACTTTGATGGCGGTGGCTTATGGTAGTACCGCGAAAGAAGCGGCACTGGAAGGTCAGATCATTCGGGCCAAGAAGCTGGAAGAGATAGCCGCGAAATAAGGTTTATCGTTGATCGTTTGTGGTTGATAGTTAAAGGCACTGCTTTGCAGTGCCTTTTTATGTACAGGATGTACGGTATGCCGCGGTGCCATGGATGGCAAAGAGCGGCGTGCTCAGGGTCACTACCATGTTAATGCATGGAGCAATTGCATGGATGGCAAAGAGCGGCGATGTCAGGATGTACGGTCGTTTTTTGCTCCTGCAAAAACGACATTTCCGCCTTCCCTGGCGGTCGTATGCCGCGGGCGCTGCGACTTACAAGGATGTAAGGTGGTAGAGCAACGCAGGACGATGTTCACGGAAGAACAAGTGTCTCATGAGGGTATGGATAGCCCGAAAAGACTCGGTTGCCGAGATGGCAGGAGCGGCGTGCTAAAGGTCACTACAAGTGTAATAAGTATATTGAGCAAGAACGGCGTACTTATGAATACTACTAGGGTAAAACAAGCACTGGCTCAAGCAACCATGCAATACTGTTTTTATGGTGTATCACCATATATTTCTATCATTGATTCACACAAGAAAAAGCCATTTTTATTTTGCTTTAGCAATTGTTCCTTTAGGAAACAGATTAAATCTTGTTCATATTCATGCTTGTTTGTGGCCATAATGAATTGACTTTATTAAATGTCAATGCAAATGCTGGTGCATACAATTTGGCAGAGTCTAACAAAATTTCTAATTCATCAGATACTTTTTCAAGGTTGAGTGAATTAATATCATCAGTATCAAATTCGCTGTCACAAAAACACCATGTTGATTCATAGGATGCTGGATATCTCGCATAAAAAGATATCAAACATTCAGGTAAATCTGGTTCTTTACCTTCTGAACCATCTTTAGATGGAACTATATTTGAAAATGATACATGTTTTGTTTTTTTCTTATCTAGCCCTAACAGTCTAATATAAGAACGCCATATATCTAGGAAAATTGCAACGTCGCTACATCCTAAATAGACGCCCATCGTTTATGTGAAATTATGATTACGATAGTAAAACAGAATTAACTTATCGGGAACAGGGGATTTCATTCAATTCCAGCCTGTTATATTTCACTTTCAGGCCTCACTCAACCAGCAATGCATCCAGAAACAGATCAATCAAGGCATCGCCATCCTTCTGCAGGTCTAATTTCCGTTGTATGGGGGATAAATAACTGTGAATCAGGCCATGCAGATAACTCATTAAGCTTTGTGCGAGTTGTTCAGGTGGCAGGTCTACCCGTAATGCCTGGTGTTTTTTTAAAGCTTTAAAGGCGCTTTCCATGGCGGCATACATGGCTTCTTTTTTGTTGCTGAGAAAGCTTTGCAGCTCGGTCTTCTCGTCGGTGAATTCGACATTGTGCATGACGATGCGCACTATCTGACCCAGCTCGGGTTCCGTAATCACGCTCTGAATCATGTTCTTGATGGCGTTGCGGAAGCTTTGTGCGGGGTGGGGCAGGGTGGTCTTTTCCAGCATGTCATTAAACCCCTGGTGCAGCTTGTTGGCATTGCGTTCCCATAAGGCCTGTATCACTGCGTCCTTGTTGTCGAAGTGCCAGTAGATGGCGCCGCGAGTCATACCGGCTTCCGAGGCAATATTACTGAGTGTGGTGCTGGCGACCCCTTGCCGGATAAACAGTAAGGTGGCGGCATCCAGTAGTGCATGATAGGTGCGCTCAGCTTCTTGTCTGGTTTTTTTAGCCATATTTTTGCGGCGTGAGTAGATAATGTTGCATTGCTGTATTATTATACATACATGAATGTATGTAAATAGGAATTAAGGTCTATGACCCTGGCAAGAACTGTATTCATTTCCCCTTTGCTGTTAATGGTGTTCATGATCAGTGCCTGTGATAACCCAGACTCTGAACCGGCTATGATGCCGGCAGAAAAACCCAGATTCGCCAAGATTGTCCCGCTGGTTAGCGCCGGTATGAGTGTGTTGCGCAGTTTCCCCGGAACCCTGGAGGCCTCTAATACCGCCGACCTGGCATTCCGCGTGGGTGGTCAGCTGAGAGAGCTTCCGGCCCAGGCGGGTCTCAGGGTAAAGAAGGGGGATTTACTGGCGCGCCTGGATGAAACGGAGTATCAAAATTCATTTAAGGAACGCCAGGCCCGGTATGATCTGGCCAGGATTCAGCATGACCAGGCCAGGAAACTGTTGAAACAGAATCTTGCCAGTCAGTTGCAATACGACCAGACGGAGGCTGAACTGAAATCGGCCCAGGCCGCCCTGGATCAGGCCAGAGATAATTTGCAATACACCCATCTACTTGCCCCTTTTGACGGTGTTGTGGCGCGAGTCGATATGAAGAACCACCAGGCTATTCAGGCCAAGCTGGCGTTTATCCGCTTGCAGGATGTTCAGCGACTGGATATCCGCTTTAGTGTGCCGGAGTCTTTGATCAGTCAACTCAAGCAGGTGGACGATCCTGCCGTGATCGACGCACTTTGCGGTACTGTACGCTTTTCAGCCCATCCAGAGAGGCCCTACCGTGCCTGCCATAAAGAGCATGAGTCGGTACCTGACTCACTGACACGCAATTATTCGGCGGTGTTTACACTGGAAAAGATAACGGACTTTTCTACGCTTCCAGGTATGAGCGCGTCGATCGAACTGGATTTCTCAGATTTTATGCCTGAAAACGCCAGCAAAGGCTTGCTGGTGCCTGTTGAATCTGTGTTTGATAAGGATGGAAAACAATGGGTCTGGCGTGTGGATTTAGACATGCGGGCGCGACAGGTCCCGGTGGAGGTTGGGCATTTCGAAGCGGGCAAAATAGAGATTGCCAAAGGCCTGGTCATTAGTGATCGGGTGATTGCGGCCGGTGTCAGTTATATCCGTGAAGGCATGCTGGTTAGACCCCTGACTAAAGAAAGAGGTTTATAAAAGCGACCATGGGCATCACCGAATACACTATTAATAACAAATCGGTCAGCTGGATGGTGGTGTTGCTGCTGATCTTTGGCGGCATCATTTCGTTCAATAATCTGGGGCGCCTGGAAGATCCGGCATTCACTATCAAACAGGCGGTGATCTTCATTAATTATCCCGGTGCTTCTGCGCTCGAGGTGGAAGAAGAGCTGACTTTACCGGTTGAGAATGCCCTTCAGCAGCTTCCCTATCTGGACAATATTACCTCCACATCCAGTAATGGCCAGGCTCAAATCAAGGTGGAGATGAAAAGCACCTATCGAAAAAATCAGCTGGCGCAGATTTGGGATGAAATGCGACGCAAGATAAACGACATGAAGGGACAGTTGCCGCCAGGCGTGGCGGAACCGATGATTGTCGATGATTTTGGTGATGTGTTCGGTATGTTCATGGCGATCAGCGGAGAAGGCTACAGTTATGATGAGATTGCCGACTATACGGATTATCTGAGACGTGAACTGGTGTTGGTGCCCGGGGTGGGTAAGGTTAATATTGGCGGCCGACGACTCGAGCAGGTGTTCATAGAAATTGATCGAGCCAAACTGTCCGCCACCGGCGGTTCTATGTCTGATATCCAGAACCTGTTAAGCGCACAGAATCTGGTAACGGATGGCGGCAATGTTCGTATCGCCAGCGAATATCTGCGTATCAGCAGCAAGACTGAGGAGAGTTCGGGACTGTCCAGCCTGGCTAATATGCTGATTGGTAATATCGATGGTCAGCTGGTCTATTTACAGGATGTGGCCACTATCAGTAAGGGTTATGCCGACCCGCCGCAACACTTGTATCGATTCAACGGACAAACAGCGTTGACGCTCGGGGTATCGTTCTCCAGTGGTGTTAATGTGGTGGAAGTGGGTGAAGCCATCCAGGCGCGGTTGCAGGAACTGGAGGATATGCGTCCTCTAGGTATGCAGATTGGTACCATCTATAACCAGTCGGCCCAGGTGGCCGAGTCCGTGGACGATTTTCTGATAGGTCTCGCCCAGGCGGTGGTGATTGTCATACTGGTGCTGTTGTTCACTATGGGCTTACGTCCGGGCCTGTTAATGAGTGGTGTATTGTTACTGACCATTCTGGGCACTTTTGTCCTGATGTCCATTTTTGGTATCGAGCTGCATCGTATCTCACTGGGAGCCCTGATTATTGCCCTGGGCATGCTGGTGGATAACGCCATTGTGGTGACCGAGGGCATCATGGTTAGCCTCAAGCGTGGCTACAGTCGCATGGAAGCTGCCCGCATGATTGTCAGTCACACTCGCTGGCCTTTGCTTGGCGCCACCGTTATTGCTATCACCGCATTTGCTCCCATTGGTCTGTCTCCCGACGCCAGTGGTGAATTTACCGGTAGTCTGTTCTGGGTGTTACTGATTTCTCTGGCGCTAAGCTGGGTTTTTGCGGTTACTCTTACGCCATTTTTCTGTTATCTGTTGTTTAAGGAAGAAGCTGTTGCTGATGGCGAACATATTGATCCCTACAAAGGCTTGGCTTACCAGGTATATAAAAGCCTGTTGCACCTGTGCCTGCATTACCGATGGACAACCCTCGTTGTCACGCTGGCAGCACTGGTGCTTTCGATTATGGGGTTCTCCAATGTCAAACAGGCCTTCTTCCCCGCCAGTTCTTTGCCCATGTTTATGGTGGAATACTGGTTGCCACAGGGCAGTGATATTCGAGCCGTCAATGATGACATCCAGTCGATAGAGAAAAAATTACAGCAAGTACCGGGTGTCGAACAGCTTACCGCCACCATTGGCCGTGGTGCTGAGCGTTTCATGTTGACCTATTCGCCTGAGTTCACTAATTCGAGTTACGCCCAGCTCATCATCCGGGTGAATGCCTTCGATCAGGTGCAAGCAACCATCGAGGTCATGCAGAACATGTTCATGCAGGAGTACCCTCAGGCGTTTAGCAAATTTCAGAAATTCGAACTGGGTCCAAGCACCAAGGCCAAGATCGAGGCACGACTGATTGGTGCTGATCCAGATACCCTGAGAGCTTATAGTGAAAAAGTAATGGCTGTCCTGGATGCCGAGCCTGAAGCTATTAATGTCCGTCAGGATTGGCGCGAACGAGTCAAGTTGTTGCGTCCTGTGTACAACGAGGCGGAAGGGCGTCGTCTGGGCATTAGCAAGAGGGATCTGGATCGAGCACTGGCGACCAATGTCAGTGGCCATACAGTGGGGCTGTATCGTTATGGCAGCAAACTGCTGCCTATCGTGGTACGACCACCGGAAATTGAACGAAATTCGGTGACCAAACTGGAAGATATACTGGTATATAGTCCGGCCAAACATGCCTATGTCAATATCGGCCAGGTGATGAAAAGAGTCGATCTGGAATGGGACGATGCATTAATCAAGCGCCGAGACCGTAAACGCACATTATCGGTTCTAGCCGACCCGATTGAAGGGGTAACGCCTGCTACTTTACACAGCAAAATTCGGCTTTCCATAGAAGCGATTGAGCTTCCAGCAGGTTATATGCTGGAGTGGGGCGGCGAGTATGAGGCGCAGCAAAAAGCCAATGTTGCGGTGTTCGCTTTTGTACCACTGGGTGTGCTGGTGATGGTGGTGTTGACGGTGATTTTGTTTACTTCGGTCAGGCAAACCCTGGTGGTGTGGGCCACAGTGCCTTTGTCGATAATTGGGGTGACCATTGGCCTGCTCAGCACAGGTTCACCCTTTAGTTTTATGGCATTGCTGGCCTTACTCAGTCTTATCGGCATGCAGTTAAAAAATGGTATTGTGCTGGTGGAGGAAATCAAGCGTTTAAAGGAAGAGCTAAATCAGCAGTGGCTGGACTCGATTATGCATGCGGCTATCAGTCGTCTACGCCCGGTGACCATGGCGGCCCTGACTACTATACTGGGTATGCTGCCGCTGTTAGGGGATGTTTTCTTTAAACCCATGGCGGTGACTATTATGTTTGGTCTGGGGTTTGCCACACTGCTGACACTGATTATCGTGCCTGTACTGTTTGCTATGGTTTATAAGGTGTCTTCGGAGCTGACAAAATAAGCTGAGGTTTATTAATAAACCATAGAAACTTGAGCTAAAAATTTGCGCACTACAGTTTAATCAAATTTATTAATATTTATTAGCCGAGGGATCAATATTCACATGCCCTCAGGCATTGTCACAAAACCACCATCAAGGTGTAATTTTATCGTCATTATATGATTTTAATATCCAGTCAGTTTAGGTTTACTCCAACTGGATTGCTCAATGAATATATTAATGGTCACGGATGTATATTTTCCTCGCATAAATGGCGTATCAACCTCGATTCAAACATTTAAGCGTGAACTGGAGGCTTTGGGTCACCGGGTATGCGTGATTGCGCCTGATTATCCGCAGCAGTATGAGAATGAGCCAGGGGTCATGCGTGTTGAATCCAGAAAGGTATTAATGGATCCTGAAGACAGGATGATGAAAAAATCCGTGGCATTATCCCTGGTAGATGAATTGAAGCTTATGGATTTTGACCTTGTTCATATCCAGACGCCTTTCGTGGCGCATTATCTGGGGGTGAAGCTGGCTAAATTACTAAATATTCCAAAAGTAGTTAGCTATCATACGTTTTTTGAAGAGTATCTGTTTCATTACCTGCCTTATGTGCCCAAAAAACTGATGCAATGGATTGCCAGACGTTTCTCACGTGCCCAGTGTAATCAGGTTGATTCAGTCGTGGTGCCATCAACCGCCATGCAGTCGGTACTCGAGGGATATGGCGTGCAAAAGCCCACAGAAATTATTCCTACCGGCATCTATCTGCCGCAACGGGAATGTGATGAGCAGAAGCTGTCACAATTTCGTTCCAGCCTGGATATCGCTAGAGACCGTCCCTGCCTGGTCCATGTTGGTCGCATTGCCTATGAGAAGAATATTGAATTTTTAATCCATGTGATTTACAAGGTTAAACGTAGAATTCAAAACCTGGCGGTGATCATAGCCGGTGAGGGACCGGCTTTGAAAGACATCAAAGCGCTCAGTCATGAACTGGGGTTATCGGATACAATTTATTTCACCGGTTATCTGGATCGAGGCGGCAGCCTTCAGGATTGTTACTGCTCGGGTGATGCTTTCATATTCGCTTCCAAAACCGAAACCCAGGGGCTGGTGTTGCTGGAGGCTATGGCGCTGGGCGTACCGGTGGTATCCACAGCGATTATGGGCACGAAGGATATTTTAAAGGCTGCCCAGGGTGCCCTGGTGGCAGCTGATGACAGCGATGATTTTACAGCCAAGATTATGCGCCTGCTTACTGATCATGGATTACGTACATCTCTGGGTAATCAGGCCCGGGTTTATGCTCAGCAATGGAGTGCTTCAGAAATGGCGCAGCAAATGCTGAGATTTTATTCCTCGGTACTCAAGCAGCGTCAATCGATTAGTACTTCAAGGGCAGTGGTTGAATAATCAGAGTGCCCCTGAATTGCTGCTCAGGCCACTTCATCCAGCTTGAAGCGAATCATTTCCAGATCCCAGTCTTTTTCACTGGCGGTGAGTACCAGGCAGGATGAGCCACCACGAGTACGGGTATGGCCGGCTGCGCCGGGATTGGCCACCCAGGGTTGTTCGTCCTTATCAACCAGCATACTGTGGGTATGGCCATAGATGATGAGGCGGGCATCCGAGTGGGTATGGCGTAAAGAATCATGGCAGGGCTGGTGCATACCATGCCGGTGGCCATGTTCGATTTTAATCCGGCCTCCGGGCAGGTCGATTTGGGCGATCTGCGGTAAGGCAGTGACGATATGGGTTTCTTCCACTGGCCAGAGACCGGAAGCATCATTATTACCCGCCACAGCCGTCACCTTGTCGGACAGTTGCTCGAGTTGTGCGAGTATGTGAGCGCCACATATATCACCGGCATGAATCACCTGATCGCAGCTTTTAATCACTTCGATAACCTGGTCATCTATGATGCCGTGGGTGTCAGATATGATGGCAATTCGGGTGTGAGAGTTAGTACCGGAGGGGGATGCCATAAAATTCCTGAAGAGGTCTGCTAAAAAATAACCGTATAAACTACATGAAGTAGTTTATACGGTTTAATTTATGTTTCCTAGCAAAATAAGTGTAGCCAAATAAGTAGCAGATTGAATCACCCGAATGAAGGGTTATTCATCATTTTTCTTCTTATTTTCATCTTCAACTTCCAGCTTATAAGACATGTAAGGATCATTGGCCTTTATTTGCTCGACTTCTAGTTTCCTTCGCATATCAATCACTTCTTTGCGTTCATCAACGCGTTTTTCCAGGGCGCCTTCAACTTCAGCCAATGTTTTTTCATTAAACAATACCTGGCGTAATAAACGGAAGCCAAAGTACATCAGGGCAATATCGTCTTTTTCGATGTTGGTATAGACTTCATCTTCAATGTTGTAGTTTTTTTTGAAGCTGTCGCTGAGTACAAAGCGACGGAAACGATCCTGGTCGAAGCAGGCCATAAAATACAGCTGTAAACTCATTTCAGGTGGTCTACCGACCCCGGGGCCCATAGATTTTTTCTTAAGAATTAACTGGAAATATTCAATATTGTGCTGGTCATATTCTTCAACTTTCTGTTCTGTACGGTATTCCTGGATATTTAAAGTACGATCTTCCTCGTGACCTTTGCAGTGATCTTCTTTTACCAGGACAAAATGCTGATTTTCATGCGCCTGATTAGCTTTTTTCATGGACAGATTGCCCAGAGGGTAATAGCGACAGGACGTGGGACGGTTCTCGTAGATGGTGCAGCCCGCTTCCTCATCCATAAACAGGCAGGCACCTGCATCAGTGGTACGTAATTTGATACCAGGCATGCCATCAGCATCCATAGTGAAAGGTACCGTATGGTCTTTCAATACGGCTGATGAATCCTTACCCGTGGCTTTTTTCAGGCTTATGATGTCATAAGGGGTAAGGGTGATATCTGCATGCTTGCAGCAGGCATTCCAGCAGGAAATACCTTTATGGCAGCTGAACTGGATGTCACTGTCAGGCTCTAGTACAGCAGGTAGCACATCGCTTTTAAATGGAATGTCTTCTATTTTGATATCACTCATGGGACTGCTCCGGTTGTATAACATGCGGGCTGGTATCAAGCCGGCTTATAAAATCTATTCATTAAGAAAAAACTATAACAAGTATATATGTGGGCTTTTTTCTTAATAAACAGTACTGAATATCCACTATTTTACTATGGTTTCAATCAGGGATAAAAAAACCGAACCCCTTTCGGAGCTCGGTTATAGTCAGGATAACTGGTATGCCGCTTGCTCACGGATGAGCGCAGCGGCCAGATCAAACTGTCAAATAAAATTATTTGAACAGTTTAGATTTATCTACCAGGTCAACGTGTGCACGTTTGAAACAAGTCCACAGTTTAGTTTCTTTGTCATAAATAGAGTTAACAAAGCACTTCCAGTTTTCTTCATCAACGAAGTTCTTGTCAGTACGATAGTAGAATCCAGGATAACGAGATTCTTGACGGAACTCGATGTGTTTCAGATGCGCTTCTGCTGTCAGTATGCGGTGATAGTTTTCCCATGCACGAAGTAATTCGTGAAGGTCTTTCGCACGCATTTTTTCAGCATCTTCTTTCAGCATATCCAGTTTTTCACCGGCTACCTTCATCATTTCAGCGTTAGTGGTGTAGTAAGTGGCAACACCAGCAACGTATTCGTCCATGATTTTCTGCAGACGGAACTGAAGCATTTTAGGCGTGATGTAGTGAGGATTAACATCAATCGCTGTAGTGTAGTCCTTGAACTCAAGGAAGTTACGTACGGGTTTGTAGATTTCATCAACCAGAGTCTGAACATCAGTATCGAGCTCAGGTTTCCAGTCTTTGTTATCCAGGCAGTACTTAACCATTGCTTTTGCGGCCAGACGACCTTCAGCATGAGAACCTGAAGAGAATTTATGGCCAGAAGCACCAACACCATCACCCGCAGTAAACAGACCTTTAACGGTAGTCATACCACGATAACCCCAGTTCCAGCCCTGCGGTAGATGCTCAGGTACACCAGCTTCTGTTTCTGTAGTTGGCGCACCGACATCAGTAGGACCAGAAGTCCAGATACCACAACAGCCAGAGTGAGAACCTAACAGGTAGGGCTCAGTTGGCATTAGCTCAGAGTTTTTCTTCTCAGGTTCGATGTTTTCACCAACCCAGATACCACACTGTCCAACACACATGTCCAGGAAATCTTCCCAGGCTTCTGCTTCCAGATGCTTAACTTCACGTGGAGACAGAGTTTCACGCAGGTTAGCCAGGGCAGTTACTGTGTCCATCCAGATAGGACCCATGCCGTCTTTCATTTCTTTCAGCATCAGGTGATTACGCAGGCAAGATGCAGGAACGGCAGCATGGCCATATGGAGGATAGTCATCCAGCATAGCCTTGTTTTTTTCCATATAGGCTTCGCCATAGGCGTTAGTGGCTTTTGCTTTAAACAGCAGGAACCAGGCGCCTACAGGGCCGTAACCATCTTTGAAACGAGTAGGAACGAAACGGTTTTCCATCAGTGTTAACTCAGCGCCTGCTTCAGCAGCCATTGAGTAAGTGGAACCTGCGTTCCACACTGGGTACCAGGCACGACCTGTACCTTCACCCACTGAACGTGGACGGAACAAGTTTACACAACCACCGGCTGCAAGCAGACAGGCTTTAAACTTGTAAACAACAACTTTGTCTTCACGAGTAGAGAAGCCAACCGCACCAGCAACGCGGCTCTTGTCGTTTTTGTCATTGATCAGTTTAACCACGAAGATACGTTCTTCGATGCGGTCCATACCCATGGCTTTTTTCGCAGCTTCTGAAACGATCCACTTGTAAGACTCACCATTGATCATGATTTGCCATTTACCGGAACGTACAGGTTTGCCACCATCTTTCAATGTAGCCATGCCTTTAGAACCGTCGAAACGTTCGCCGTTTTCGTCAGTTTTCCAGATAGGAAGGCCCCATTCTTCGAACAGATGTACAGATTCGTCAACATGACGGCCTACATCGTATGCTAAGTCATCGCGGGTAATACCCATCAAATCGTTAGATACCATACGAGTGTAATCTGCAGGATCCTGCTCAGGACCAATGTAAGTGTTGATAGCAGACAGACCCTGTGCAACCGCACCAGATCGGTCCATAGCCGCTTTATCTACTAATTTAACAGTGATGTCAGTGCCTTCGATCCAGCGCATGATTTCAAAACCAGCACCGCAACAGGACATGCCACCACCGATCAGAAGAATATCGACTTCTTCTTCAACAACGGTAGGATTTCCAAAAGTACCTTCAGCCATTGTAATTTACCTCTAAGGTTTAATTCTTTGTTTATCGATATTTATCTGCGCGTTTATTTGCAGATCAGCTCGCTTGGGTCACCTGCACGATAGCCATTTTGCTCGTTGTGATTAAAGAATCCAACGTCTTCAATCTTGGACATATCGGCTGCTGGCTTACCTGCATAAGGATCGATAGAACCTTCAGGAGTAGTACGGATTGGGAACTTGAAGCGTTTCATGTTGCCATTACGGAATTTAATGGTCCACATAATTGAGTCGCTACCACGCAGAGGCTGTACAGAACCGCCTAATGGAACCACGTCAGCATAATGACGACATTCGATGGCATTCTGAGGACAGATTTTCACGCAGGAATAGCATTCCCAGCACTGTTCTGGCTCTTGGTTGTATGACTTCATGGCGTGACCTGTTTCAGAACCGTCTTTGTCCAGTTTCATCAAGTCATGAGGGCAGATGTACATGCAGGCGGTCTTATCTTGACCTTTGCAGCCATCACACTTCTCGGTACGTACGAAAGTAGGCATTCGTATGCTCCTTTGCTGGTTAGTTATAAGAGTTACATTTTTGCTATCTAAGATAGCGAAATCATTTTGGCCGGTTGGCCTCCCTGTTTATTTTCCTGGCTGGCTAACCGGTCAGTATTTTCTGTAGCAACCACAATGTTCCATATACATCGTTAAACTTCTCACGTTGTACAACAAATCGATACAGGGTGGTGATTTGTCAACGGATAATTAGGTTACCCATTAGCAGCGCCATAGAACAATATAGCCTTAAGCCCAAAAATACAAACATATTTATCTTTAGTTGGATAAGTAATATTTATTTGGTTTATGTGCATGAGACCCTTGCTTCAATAGTCTTCTTTGTTCATTTAAAACAATAAGATAGACAATGCATTAGTTCATAAAAATATGCTTATATAATGCTATTAAAGATCCCGGTTTAATAGTTATACTTTTACCAAATAAGAAGTTTGTTGATAATGATCAACTTTGAAATTTGGCTGCTATAAATTTAAAAAATGGTGCATAAAATTTGTTATAGATCCAGTGAGATAAAAGCCGTAATAACCCAGTAAAACACTCAGATATAATTGGGAGTTTTCACTAAATATAGAAAATAATATCTATCTATGGATAAGTTAAATTATTGGGCTTTTTTTCTTATTTATAATTTTAAGCTTATATATCTTTCGAGATTGGCACAAAAGCAACTTCATCGCCATTTTCCAGTTTGGTAAACATTTCTGCGAATTGTTTGTTGACGGTAATCTGGAGGGCATCTTTGTTGAAGAACTTTGCCCAGTCCTTTCCCCGCCTGGCTAGCATCTCTATCAGGTCGTTGACATCCTTGACGCTATTCGGTAACTCCAGTTGTTCGGTCTCTTTTTTGGTCACCTTTAACAGGTTGTTCATAAAGTAGAGCAGGGTGACGGTGAATTTATCCTGCTCAGACTTTTCTCCACTGCGACGTTTAAGTTTGTATTTATCCAGTCTGTTCAAGTATGCCTGCCAGTAATCATCATAATTGCTGCCCAGTTCGTGCAGGGTGTCCCAGGAAAAAATCCCGGTGTCATAGCCATCGCTGAAATACAGGCGAAGGGCATAGTTACCCTGAGGCTCGATACGCTCGATATTCACATCGGCTTTACCCGCGACTGGTTTTTCGGCGGTTTCGATTTCAGCAGATCGGGCATGGGTGCGCAAATACTCACAGGGCAACTTGAAGTTATCTCCAGAGGTAAAACTGATTTCCAGGATTTTTGATTTCTGGTGTAACTTGATTTCAGTAGGTGTGTGAGCTTTGGACATATAATTGCAAACCTTAATTAAGCGGGGGGCAAGTATAACGCCAAACAGGATTTAGATAAATTGGCAGATGGCAGGGAAATAAAACTGGCTGCTAACTACCTGAACAGGGGGAGGTGTTCCCCCTGTTCATATAGGGCAAATGAAATTGGCGTGATATTAATTAGTGTTTGCTAATATCGATACCAAATTCAAATGTGTTGATTTTGAAACCTTCAGGGAAGGCTGCTTTTAGTCGCTGTTCAAACAGGGCGTATACTTCGGCCTTATGCTGTTGTAGGTCATAGTCTCTGGAATTGTCTGAAACGTCAGGCAGGTCGATGTCCAGTTTGAATTCGACATCTGGAGCGATTTGTATGTGTGTCATTTGAATTACCTCTGTTGGTGGATTAGAGGGTTTGTATGCTCTTAGTTTAGCACTGGAAATATTGGGTGTCACGATTGGTTTGGATGTCTGGAATAGAGAGGTTGAGTGGCATACTACCGTTTGTCTGTATGTTATTGCCTGGTTTTGAAATGAGGGGCTGGTTTAGATGGGGAGGCTAGCGGTACTCAGGTGCGTTGCTCTTTGCGCATCCCTTGCATGGGTAGTTTAGTGATCCTTAGTACACCATTCTTGGGTTTTCTTCGTATGACTGATGTAGTGATCGTAAGCACGCGGCTCGGCAATTGCTCCATGCATTGCTCTACCACCTACATCCGTGTAGGCGTCCTGTGCATCTCGGTAACTGAGTCTTTTCGGACTATCCATGCCCTCACAAGACACTTGTTATTCCCTTAACATCGTCCTGAGTACTTCCATGTAGGTCGCTGGCACCGCGGCATACCGCCCATCTACGGGCATAAAAAAGGCGTGCCATTGGCACGCCTTCAGGTTTATCACTGTAATGTTGGAATTACAGCAGTGGAATGATCAACAGAGCCACGATATTGATGATTTTGATCAATGGGTTGATCGCAGGGCCGGCAGTGTCTTTGTAGGGGTCGCCTACCGTGTCACCGGTTACTGCTGCTTTGTGAGCATCAGAACCTTTACCGCCGAAGTTACCATCTTCGATGTACTTCTTGGCATTATCCCATGCGCCACCACCGGTGGTCATGGAAATGGCTACGAACAGCCCGGTTACGATTGTACCAATCAGCACACCACCCAGGGCTTCAGCACCCAGAGTCAGGCCAACAACAATTGGCACGGCTACTGGCAACAATGAAGGAATCATCATTTCCTTGATCGCAGCTTTGGTCAGCATGTCAACAGCACGTGAATAATCGGGCTTCTGGGTACGGTCCATAATGCCAGGCATTTCCTTGAACTGACGACGTACTTCGTTAACGATACCGCCAGCAGCACGACCCACCGCTTCCATCGCCATGGCGCCGAACAGGTAAGGAATCAAACCACCAATGAACAGACCGATGATGACCATGTGATTAGACAGGTCGAAAGCAAGCACTTTACCAGCAGCGCTCAGGGTGTTGGTGTAGTCAGCAAACAGTACCAGTGTTGCCAGACCCGCAGAACCAATGGCATAACCTTTGGTAACGGCTTTAGTGGTGTTACCCACAGCATCCAGAGCGTCGGTAGTATTACGGATGTCTTCAGGCAGTTCGGCCATTTCGGCAATACCACCAGCGTTATCAGTGATAGGACCATAAGCATCGAGAGCAACGATTATGCCGGTCATTGACAGCATGGAGGTTGCAGCAATGGCAATACCATACAGGCCAGCCAGTTCATAAGCGCCCCAGATAGAAGCACAGACTGACAATACAGGCAGGGCTGTTGATTTCATAGAAACACCCAGGCCGGCAATAACATTGGTGCCGTCACCGGTAGTGGATGCCTCTGCGATACGTTTAACAGGTCCATACTCAGTTGCAGTGTAATACTCGGTAATAACAATCATGGCGACGGTGAGTGCCAGACCAATTAACGCGGAGCCATACAGTGACATGGTGCTGTAACCTGCAACATCACCCATCATGGTATCGGTAACGAAATAGAACGCCACCGCGGAAAATACTGCAGCAACCAGAGTACCCCTGTAGAGGGCATTCATAATCTTGCCGCCTTCATTGGCTTTTACGAAGAAGGTACCGATAATAGAGCCGATGATAGAGACACCACCCAGAACCAGGGGATAGGTCACGGCCAGGTCACCAGCGTCTTTCAATAGCAGTCCACCCAAAAGCATAGTTGCGATGATGGTTACGGCGTAAGTTTCAAACAGGTCAGCAGCCATACCTGCACAGTCACCGACGTTATCGCCGACGTTATCTGCGATAACCGCAGGGTTACGTGGGTCATCTTCAGGAATACCGGCTTCAACCTTTCCTACGATGTCAGCACCAACGTCTGCACCCTTGGTGAAAATGCCGCCACCTAAACGAGCGAAGATAGAAATCAGTGAGCCACCGAATGCCAGGCCTACCATTGCATGCAGGGCCTCGTCCTGAGGAATGCCCATTTGGTTCAAAATAGTGTAATAGCCGGCAACACCTAGCAGACCAAGGCCTACAACCAGTAGACCGGTGATGGCGCCACCCTTAAATGCTACCTGGAGAGCAGGGTTGATACCCTGTTTAGCCGCTTCAGCAGTTCGAGAGTTAGAGCGTACTGAAACGTGCATACCGATATACCCGGCAGCACCTGACAGGATTGCACCTATGGCAAAACCGATAGCTGTCGGCCAGCCTAAAGTCAGACCCATAGCTACAAACAACACCACACCAACAATGCCTATGGTGGTGTACTGACGAGACAGATAGGCGATAGCACCTTCCTGTATTGCACCAGCGATGCGTTGCATTTCTTCATTGCCCATGGGCTTTGATAAAATACTGAAGATGGAAATGACGCCGTAAGCAATGCCTGCTAAAGCGCAGACTAAGGCGATAATGAGTCCAGTGGACATATTCTAACCCCCGATTTTATGGTGTGAAATTGTTTCGCATTATTAGGTACGGATGAGCTTGCATCTGTATCCAAGTTTTATTTCCTGCTTTCAAACAACCGAAGTTGTTTGTTTTTACTGAAAGCCTGAATCAATCCTGTTGCTTTCCTTGATTCAGTTCTTAAACAGTACGGTTTGACTATACGTGTTTGTACAAAACAATGAGATTGACGTATATCAATAGTTATTAATGTATAAACCAAACTACATTAGAAAAAACTAATGCAGTCAATCGTAATTTTTATAAGCTGTTCATTAAATACTTAAATTTTTTCAATACAATATCTATGTATTATCAATTTCGACTTTATTTGATATATGTCGAATAATAATTTCAGTATAAGCTAGTACAGTAATTTGTTTTTATCGACAAATCATCAGTTTTTATTTTAAAAAATGCTGATTATTTTTTACATGTTGATAAATTGTACAAATTTTAAGCAATAAAAAGGGCGAATAGTTCGCCCTTTTTATATTAGCCTAGTGCGCTGAATATCTGGTCCCGAATTTCATCCACCTTACCGATACCATTTACCTTGATATACTTGGGTGAGGAGGCTTCACCGGAAGTCGACCATTTCGAATAGTAGTCGATCAGCGGTTCGGTTTGTTCGTGATAGACATCCAGTCGTTTTTTCACCGTATCTTCCTGGTCGTCATCGCGCTGGATCAGGTCTTCACCTGTCTCATCATCCTTGCCTTCGACTTTAGGTGGGTTGAACATAATATGGTAAGTACGACCTGAGGCGACATGGACGCGACGTCCGGACATGCGTTTGAT
>JBLYYN010000128.1:0-6242 GCA_048550535.1 Gammaproteobacteria bacterium | reverse complement strand
GTGTTGCGTCGTGAATTGCGTATGATGGAAGGGGCTGAGTTATCCAATTCCAAACTGGAGCGATCTAAAATTCGCTTGCAGCGTTTGCCTTTTGTGGAAGAAGTAAGCATCGATAAAGCACCGGTGGCCGGCACTGATGATATGGTGGATATCAATATCAACATCAACGAACGTTTATCCGGCAGTTTCAATATCGGTGCAGGTTATTCCCAGCAGCAGGGATTTGTGTTTAATCTGGGATTGCAAATGGAAAACGTACTCGGAACAGGTAAAAAACTGGGTATTAACTTCAGCAATGATGATGCGAACAAGGTATACAGTGTGTCCTTTAGCAATCCATACTATACCGTTGATGGCGTCAGTCGCTCACTGAGTTTTACTTATCGTAAACGTGATGCTGAACAGCAGGATATCAATAATTTCCTGGAAAATACTTTTGGGGCTACCATCAGTTACGGTATACCCTTAAGTGAATATAACCGCATCCGGCTGGGGTTTGGTCTTGAACGTACTGAGATTTTAAGCGGGATCAGTAGCAACACTTCCGCAGAGGTGCGGGATTTTCTTAACAAATATGGTGATGGCCCGGTCGATGCAGATGGCAATCAGACACAGGCCAGTTTTGATGCACTCACATTGATTGCCAGCTATTCACACGATACGCGAAATCGTACGGTTTTTGCCAATCAGGGTAGCCAGCATGTGGTGTCCCTGGATATGACGGCACCGCACAGTGAGCTGGAATATTACAAGCTTAGCTACCGCGCTAAAGTTTACTTCAACATGACATCTGATTTAACATTAATGCTTCGATCAGATCTGGGTTACGGGGATGGTTATAATGATACTGATTCACTGCCCCTGTATAGCCGCTACTATGCCGGTGGTTTAAGGACGGTTCGTGGTTTCGAGAACAATTCTTTGGGCCCAAGGGATAAGGAAAGTAATGATCCACGTGGTGGCGATATACGCACCGTGGCCGGCGCAGAATTGATTTTCCCTGTACCCTTTATCGAAAAACCACCTTCATCAATCCGTTTCAGTGCTTTCTATGATATTGGTAATGTGTTCCTGCAGGATCAGGGTAACTCTGATCCGGATGAGCAAGGCTTTAATGCAGATGAGTTGCGCAGTTCCATAGGTGTTTCATTTGTCTGGCTGGCGCCGATTGGTCCACTCCAGTTTAGCTGGTCACGGCCCATCGAGACTAAGGATATTGATGAAACCGAAAGTTTCCAGTTTAGTATTGGTTCATTTTTCTAGGGGAATATTATGTTGAATAAAAAAATTATAGGTTTATGGGTTCTTTTACTGGTGGTGCCATCGAGCTGGGCAGCCGATATTAAAATCGGCGTGCTGAATATGCAGAAGCTGCAGAGTGAGTCACCGCAAATCAAAGAAATTATGGGCCGATTACAGAAACGTTTTGAAGAACCTGGGCAGGCCTTGTCAAAACTGGCTACTGAAATCCAGAATGATGAAAAGGATTTAAAACAGAACGAAGTGCTGATGAGCCCGGCCAAGCTGAAACAAGCCCGGCAGGCACTGGTTACAAAGGTTCAATCATTTCGTGAACAGGAAGCTAATCTGAACAAGGAAATGCAGACCATGCGCAATCAGGAACTGGCTGTATTTAACAGTCGGGTTAACCAGATGTTAGAAGTGTTGGCAAAAAAAGAAAAATTTGATCTGATTCTTACTGAAGGCATAGTATTTGTTAGTGACAAACTGGATATTACCGATAAACTACTGACTCAGTTAAAAAAAGATAAATAATAGCCTAATCGAATGGGATACTCTTTAACTCAACTCGCTGAGCAGGTCGGTGGCAAAGTCATTGGTAATGGTAATTGTGAAATATCCGGTGTCGCTTCCATTGAAAATGCCGGCGAGGGTGATATCAGTTTTGTTTACAGTAGCAAGTTTGCCAAATATCTGGAGTCTACCCAGGCATCAGCGGTTATAGTGACGGCTGAGCTGGCTGATAAAACCAGTGTGCCGGTGCTGGTTGCGGATAATCCCAGGGCTAGCTATGCGCGCATAGCCAGTATTCTCTATCCGGCATATCAACCCGAGCCGGGCGTTCACTCAAGTGCCGTTATCGATGATACAGCAAAGGTTTCAGCGTCTGCTTATGTCGGTGCCCATGCGGTTATAGAAGCCGGGGCGGTGGTTGATGATCGGGCATATATAGGGCCTGGCTGTGTTATTGGTCGGGATTGCATCATCGGTACTGGGGTATATTTACACGCCAATGTCAGCGTTTATTATGACTGTGTCATTGGGGAAAACTGCATCATCCATTCAGGTACCGTCATCGGTGCCGATGGTTTTGGTTTTGAGCATGATCAGGGTGAATGGATAAAAATCCCACAGATTGGTGGTGTTAGAATCGGCAGGAATGTCGAGATTGGAGCCTGTTCTACGGTCGACCGTGGCGCTGTGGCCGATACTATCATCGAGGATGGAGTTAAACTGGATAACCATATACAAATCGCCCATGGGGTTAGCATCGGTGAGCACTGCATCATGTCTAATGGTGTGGGTGTGGCGGGTAGTACCCGAATCGGAAAAAATGTAATGGTGGGTGGAATGACCGGTATCAGAGATAATATTGAGATTGCTGACAATGTTATGATTACCGCTATGTCACTGGTTTCCAAATCATTGCTTAAAGCAGGCTCTTACTCATCCAATACTCCCATTGATGACACAAGAACATGGCGTAAAAACTCTGCCCGATTCAGACAGCTGGATGAGCTGGCCAGACGAATACAGCAGCTCGAGAAGCTGATTAATAAGTAGAATATTGAGGTTAGCACTTTGAATACAATGAATATAAACGAGATAGCCAATACTCTTCCTCATCGCTATCCGTTTCAGTTGGTCGATAAAGTCCTGGATTATGAAGTGGGAAAATGGCTGACCGCGATAAAAAATGTCACCATCAACGAACCGTTTTTTGAAGGTCATTTTCCCGGCTACCCGGTCATGCCCGGTGTGCTGATTATGGAAGCCCTGGCTCAGGCCACGGGTTTGCTGGGATTTCGTACCATGGATGAAGACCCCAGTGACAATATGCTGTATCTGTTTGTCGGCATAGACAAGGCCCGGTTCAAGCGTCAGGTGGTACCGGGTGATACCCTCACTTTAAATGTAAAGCTGCTCAAGCGAAGCCGTAATATCTGGAAATTCGATTGTGAAGCCAAAGTGGGTGATGAACTGGCCGCCAGTGCAGAAATCATGTGTGCGGCTACTAAAAAACCCTATGAATAAAGCATTCCTATGATCCACCAGACCGCCATCATAGATCCATCAGCCAAGATTGCTGAAGACGTCGAAATTGGTCCTTACAGTATCATCGGTGCCGATGTGGAAATTGGTGAGGCCTGCTGGATTGGTTCCCATGTGGTGATCAAGGGGCCGACCCGTATTGGACGTGAAAATCGTATCTTTCAGTTTGCCTCTATTGGTGAGCAACCACAGGATCTAAAATACGCGGGTCAGCCCACTCGTCTTGAAATCGGCGATGGTAACACTATCCGTGAATATGTGACGCTTAATCGGGGTACAGTAGAGGATGCGGGTGTTACCCGAATCGGAAGCGATAATCTGCTTATGGCCTATGTGCATGTGGCCCACGATTGTGATGTGGGTAATCATATAATCCTGGCAAATTCGGCATCCCTGGCGGGTCATGTTCATGTCGGTGATCATGCCATTCTTGGGGGGTTCACCCTGGTGCACCAGTTCAGCCGCATCGGTGAACACTGTTTTACCAGCATGGGTTCAGCGGTGAATCGTGATGTACCGCCTTATGTTGTGGTTTCCGGCAACTATGCCAAACCCAATGGCATAAACAAGGAAGGCCTGAAGCGACGGGGATTTTCTCCTGAAGCTATTAGAGCCATTGTGAATGCTTATAAACTAATGGTACGATCTCACAAACCTCGGGCTGAAGCGCTAAAAGAAGTGGCCCCAATAATGGATGAGTTCCCGGAAGTGAAAAGATTTGTGGAATTTATCAATGCCAGTGAACGTGGCATAGTGCGTTAAAGTTCACATCTTTTTAGACTAAAATAATACTACAATAATACTAAACTAATACCTATTGCAGATAATCCTGGAGTTTTATGATGAAAAAAACACTTGTTTCAATGCTTGCTGCGTTGGGTCTGATGGCCGGTACAGCACAGGCGGATTTCCTCGGCCTATATGTGGGTGGGGGTATGTGGGACCATGATCCTTCCGGGGATTTTAGTTCGGTTGGCGATCCAACAATCGATCTGGGTAATAACCTGGGTATGGGAAACGAAACCGAGGCTTATCTGTACGCAGCATTCGAACACCCCATTCCATTGATTCCCAATATTCGCCTGGACTCCACGGCACTGACCCACGACGGTAATGCCAGTGGTATTGATTTTAATGGCACACCTGGCCTGACTGGTCCGGCTACTATTTCTCTGGACAGCCTGGATATGTTGTTATACTGGCGCATTCTGGACAACTGGGTGAACCTGGATATCGGTCTGAGCCTGAGAGATTTCGACGGTGAATTCACCATCGCTAATGAGACACGTTCAATCAGCGAGTCCATACCCACGGCCTATGCGGCTGTTATGTTTGATATGCCTTTCACCGGCCTGTCCATAGGGGGCGACTTCTACCACACAGGTTTGGATGATAATTCACTGGATGATATACGTCTGCGAGTGGCCTATGAAATGGGCGTGATCGGTTTTGAGGGGGGTATTCGCAATTACTCGCTTAAGCTGGATGATGTCGATGGCGTAAATGCCGATTTGAAATTTGATGGCATTTTCCTGGGCGTGTTCCTGCACTTTTAACTGCCCGGTACGATCATTTAAAAAAGCCCGCATTGCGGGCTTTTTTTATGCCGGCAGCCAAATAGTAGTTGACTATTCTACTGGGTTATAGACAATGAAGCAGAGCGGTATCTGTATTGAAATGTATTACAGCTAGTTAATGTATCCCCCTCATTTCAGCACCTGGTAGGTGCATAGGAGTAAATTATGTTTCTCCGACTCTATTTTTTATTACCCGATGAAAAAACCACAAAGAACCTTGTTGATGATCTAAGCCAGACCGGAATAGATTATCGAAATTTACATGCCCATGTAAAGCATGTCCGTTCTGATCAGTTACCGGCCGCTAGCCGCTGGCAAAAAATTGACCTGGCGCAAAGCCTGGAAAATGTCATCTGGCGTTCAGATCTGGTTATTTTTTTCATTGCCCTGATGGTTTTTCTGACCGTTTTAGCCATGGGTTCACTGGTCTGGTCTTTAACCGCACTGGCTTTGATGCTGGCGACTTTTTTTCTGGGAAACTGGTTCGCTGAGTTTATGCCCAAAGTCCATCTTCGTGAATTCGAGCATGCTCTGTCCCATGGTGAGGTCTTACTAATGGTGGATGTAGCGAAAGACAATGTTGCACAAGTGGAAGAACGCGTACGCCATCACCATCCGGCAGCCATTCCGGGAGGTAGCAGCTGGACCATTCATTCCCTGGGGATTTAAACTAATGAGCCTCTGTTCATATACATGAGCAGGGGCTGAGGTATCCCCACAAAAAACACATTAAAACCAAAAGAAAACGCAAATGAACGCAAATGTTTGCAAATAAAAGAAAAAACATGAATTTATGCCCTATGGGTATTTATGCCCTATGGGTATTTATACCCTATGGGTATGAACTAATGTCGCAAGGGCAGATAACTGCTTCTGCGTGAGTTGCATTTCCCACATTCATGTGGGTCATGTGCAGGAGCGAACATTAGCACTTATTTTTAGATTTTTGTGGGGATAGCTCAAGATCAGAGCCCCCCCTAAAGGAGTCTGTTTTGACTTATGTGGTCACTGATAACTGTATCAACTGCAAGTACACGGACTGTGTGGATGTCTGTCCGGTGGATTGTTTTCATGAAGGTCCGAATTTTCTGGTTATCGATCCCGAAGAGTGTATCGACTGTCAGTTATGTGAACCGGAGTGCCCGGTCAATGCCATCTTTGCAGAAGACGATCTGCCGGATGATATGCATGACTTTCTGCAGCTGAATGATGAACTGGCCAGGGAGTGGCCGGTGATTGATCAGGTCAAGCCCGCTCCCTCAGATGCCAAGGACTGGGAAGACGTGCCAGACAAACTTCAGTATCTTAAGCGATGAATTTTTTAGCTGTTGTATATGAAAACGGATTGGAAAAATTCTTTGATTAGTCCGC
>JBLYYN010000127.1:0-2661 GCA_048550535.1 Gammaproteobacteria bacterium | reverse complement strand
CTGGCTGTAGCCGGCTCCGCGGTTATTACCAAAATCATTACCATGCCAGCATCGCTGAGTGACAGCGAAATGGAAATCCAGATCGAGCTGGAAGCAGACCAGTATATCCCTTATCCACTGGAGGAAATCAACCTCGACTTTCAGGTCCTGGGCGAAAGCCGCGACAATCCGGAACGGGTAGATGTACTTCTGGCGGCTTCCAGAAGTGAAAATGTGGAAATCAGAACCGCTGCCGCTGAAATAGCAGGCCTTACCGCCACTATCGTCGATGCCGAAGCCTATACCATTGAACATACCGCGGGCCTGATTCGCCCGGCCGACACTCGACCCACCACTAACGATGATAGTGACACAGAACCAACACCCTTCATCATTGCAGTACTGGACATCGGCGCCACCATGACCAGTCTCAATGTTATCGAGAATAATGAAATCATCTACACCCGTGAACAGGCCTTTGGTGGTAAACAGCTCACCGAAGAAATCATGCGCCGGTATGGCCTGGCCTATGAAGAAGCCGGACGACTGAAAAAAGTGGGTGGCCTGCCCGAGAACTACGTATCCGAAGTTCTGGAGCCCTTCAAGGAAAACATGGCACAACAGGTGAGCCGTTTTCTACAATTTTTCTATACCTCCGGACAGCATCATTCCGTCGATTTGATTGCCCTGGCCGGAGGATGCGCCTCCATAGCGGGCATAGATGAATTAATAGAAAACCAGCTAGGTATCAGAACGGTCATATGCAATCCATTCAGCAATATGGAATTATCAAACAAAGTCAACGCCGAAGCATTGAACAATGATGCACCTGCCTTGATGATCGCCTGTGGCCTGGCGATGAGGAGCTTCGACTGATGGCACGCATTAACCTGTTACCCTGGCGAGAAGAACTACGCAAAGAACAAACTCGACAATTTACCAGTATGTCGATTATTTCTGCCCTGTTAGCCGCAGCAATCGTGTTTATGGTACATGTAAATTTCTCACAAATAATCGATCATCAAAATTACCGAAACAAGATGCTGAAAACTGAAATTGCCAAGCTGGAGAATGAACTCAAAGAAATCCGTGATCTTGAGGAAACCAAGGATAAGCTGCTGGCACGCATGGAGATTATCCAGTCGCTTCAGCAAAGGCGACCACAGATCGTCCATGTCTTTGACGATATCGTCAGAACGGTTCCCGATGGCGTTTTTCTGACATCTATAATACAACAGGGCCAGCTGTTGAAATTCACTGGTATGGCAGAATCAAATGGTCGAATCTCTGCTTATATGCGTAACATCGATGCCTCAGACTGGCTGGACGCACCAAAACTAAAAGTCATCGAAGCCAAGCGAAAAGATGGGCGTGGTAGTGAATTCATTCTCGAAATTAAAAAAACCGCACCCAACGAATCTGAGGAAAACAAATTATGACAAAACTCTCAGAAATTGATATCGCTGAATTAGTCCAGAAGCTCCAAGAGCTGGATGCAGAAGACCTGAAAAAAATAGGTTCTGCACCAAAGCCCGTAAAAATCGGAATCATTATATTCATCTGTATTCTGGTCGTGGCCTTAGGCTTCTGGTTTGATACCAAGCCTCAAATCAAAGCACTGGAAAAGGCGCAGAAAACAGAAACCGAATTAAGATTCGTGTTTGACAAGAAACAGGCCAAAGCAGCTAACCTGGAAGCATACAAAGAACAATTATCGGAAATGAAGCGTTCTTTTGGCGCCCTTTTACGACAGCTACCCAACAAAACAGAAATTGAAACTCTGCTGACTGATATCTCACAAACAGGAATAGCCAGTGGCCTCGAAATTGAATATTTCAAACCCGAAGGACTGAGTCCTAAGGAGTTCTATGCCGAATACCCAATAAAATTGCGTGTTACTGGCCGCTATCATCAGTTTGCCCGCTTTATTAGCGGTGTCGCGGCCCTGCCTCGGATTGTAACCGTTCAGGATATTTCCATTAAGCATCCCAGTAGTAGTAAAGGTGTGCATCTGGTTATGGAATTAACCGCCATCACCTATCAATACCTGGATGAAAACGAGGGTAATGGTTAATGCGATTGACAACATTACCCCTGAAATTCTTTTTTAGCTTATCGATCACATTGCTAATTAGTGGTTGTAGCCAGGATACGACTGATCTGGAAGAATTTATAGTCCAGACACGGGCAAAACATTTAGGCAGTGTACAACCATTGCCACAATTTAAACCCTATCAAAATTTTATTTATTCAGCATCGGATTTACGCGATCCTTTCGAGGCCGCATTTGAAGTCGATGAGGATGAAAGTGCTGCAACCGACTCCCTCAGACCAAACACTGACCGAATTAAGGAACCTCTAGAAAACTTCCCACTCGACACCCTGCGCATGGTTGGGATACTGGAACAACACAAGCAGGTCTGGGGTTTAATCAAAGACCCTCAAAACCTGGTACACCGTGTACAGGTTGGCAATTTCGCAGGCCAAAATGAGGGACAGATTACTTCTGTTACAGAAAACCAGATAGATTTTATTGAAATCATACCTGACGGCCTGGGTGGCTACATAGAACGAAATGCCAGTTTGGCCCTCAATGATAATTAATGGAGCGGTTATGAATTACAAACCATCTGCAAGCATTCTGAAAAAACTAGCGATGACCTATAGCCTCTGCTTGCTACT
>JBLYYN010000126.1:0-9785 GCA_048550535.1 Gammaproteobacteria bacterium | reverse complement strand
GTATTGTCATTGATTGAATCCCCTACACATCCTAAGTTGTCCGAGCTCTATGCCCGTATGGGTTTAAGAGAAATTCAGGTAAATTCGTCGCGCAAGGCCATCAATGTGCTGAAAAAAGACCAGCCAGAGTTTATCGTGGCCGAGTTCTTTTACGGTTATGGCAATAATTATGCCGGTGTCAATGTGTGTAATCTCGATGTCATGTTATCCAGCCTGCCGAAATATTCGCCCGACACGAAAACCATCGTTTTTGTGCAGAAGGATGAAGTCCAGTATGTACAGAAGTTGCATGAACTGTACCCGCTGCACGGGGTGTTCCTGCATGCCACTCCCGACTCGGCCATAGAAGAAGTGCTGAGCTGAATGGGCAACAACCTGTTTGCGGATATTCCATCCCAGTTACCCGATGAGTTAACCGAGGTTTTAGTTGAGAGTCGATGCGTGAGGATCGAACGCATCGTTTCCGAGGGACATAGATCGGATCAAGGGTTCTGGTATGACCAGGATGAACATGAATGGGTGTTGTTGATTCAAGGCTCAGCCAGTATTGAATACGACAATGGTGAGTTAATCAAAATGGCGGCTGGGGATTATTGTTTAATTCCAGCGCATCAAAAGCATCGTGTAAAATCTACATCTAAGACTGAAAAAACCATCTGGCTGGCTATTTTTTATAAAAAAGAAAACGCGAATGAAGGCAATTGAACGCGAATATTTGCTAGTGTTAGCTCAAACTTTTATTTCTACTAACAGACATCTTTTGAATTATCGTTAATTGTCAGATCAGGTTAAAACTAATGTATAAAAACCATATCCGATTTTACACTCTTGGTTTCCTTTAGCTTACCATTAGCTTTTTTATTTGCGTTCATTTGCGTTTTCTTTTTCTTCAACCGTCTGCTTCTGCCAGCTTTGCAGCTTTCGCCATAATGTGGATTTGTTAATGCCTAGAATGTCCGCGGTTTGTTCTCGATTGCCGGAACAACGATCGAGAATTTTCAGAATATAACGTTTCTCCAGTAATTCCAGGCTGGGACTATCAGAATCTATACCCTGGCGCTCAGTATGTTGCATGAGTTCCTGCTCCAGATGCAGTACTGGCCCATCAGCCAGAGCGATACTGCGTTCGACCAGATTACGTAGCTCACGAATATTGCCCGGCCAGCTGTAATTTTTCAGATGCTCGATGGATGCAGAGTCGAAACCGGTGACCTGTCGTTGGTAACGTTGGGCGAATTCCTTCACGAAATGCTCCAGTAACAGTGGTATGTCAGACTGTCGATTGCGTAACAATGGCATGGTGATTTTCACTACATTAAGCCGATGGTAAAGGTCGTGACGAAACTGGCCGGATTCGATCATGTCTTCCAGTTTACGGTTGGTGGCGGCCACGAAGCGGACATCTATGTCGATGGGCTGGATGCCCCCCACTCGAGTCACTTGCTGGGACTGTACCGCACGCATCAGCTTCATCTGCATGGTATCGGAAATATTGCAGATTTCATCGAGGAAAATGGTGCCCCCGGAAGCAATTTCCAGCAGCCCGGGTTTGTTGTTGCTGGCACCGGTGAATGCGCCTTTTTCATGGCCAAATAATTCACTTTCCAGCAGCGTATCGGTGAGGGAACCGCAATCGATGACAATAAAAGGCTGGTCGGCGAATATGCTGTGATTGTGGATGGCATGGGCTACCAGTTCCTTGCCGGTACCCGACTCACCTTCAATAATGACATTGCAGCGTATGTCTGAAATTTTATCAATAATGCCGTAGATGTGTTCAATAGCGCTGGACGAACCAATCATGCCAAATCGGTGCTGGGTATCCTGTAGTCTCGGATAGTGGTTTTTGCTTTCCTGGCGTAGCTGGGCCTGGCCAAGGGATTGATCCACCTGCTGTAACAGCTCATCCATATCGAAGGGTTTTTTGATGAAATCCGTAGCACCAAGGCGCAGGGCTTTGATGGCATTATCTTCAGTGGAGAAACCGGTAATCATAATGACCGGCACTTCCAGGTCGGCCTGGCGTATGGCCTCCAGAAGATCAAGACCGGACATTTTGGGCATACTGAGATCGGTGATGACCAGCTGACTGCCATGCTTGCGGATATCCTCAAGAGCGGCCAAAGGGTCACGGAAAATACAGGTTTCATAGCCTTTAGGCTTGCTGAAACGACGAAACAGGTCACCGGCAGTGGGATCATCGTCAATAAAATGTACGCGAGTGTCAGACATGTTTCTGGTGTTTATCCCGGTTAAGCGGCAGGGTAATGATAGCATCAGCACCACCCATAGCGTTATTTACCAGCTGCAACTCGCCACCGTGGTAGTGAATGATGCCCAGGCTGATAGACAGGCCGAGACCGCTGCCCTCACCGACCATTTTGGTACTGAAAAAGGGATCGAACAGCTTATCGGTAATATCACTGGAAATGCCTTTGCCCTGATCGGATACAATAATTTTGATTTGCTGTTTGTGCATCAGCTCGGCAGACAGATGCACCTGTTTATTGTGTTCACAGGCATGGATGGCGTTCATTAGCAGATTGACCAGTACCTGTTGCAATTGCAGTCGGTCACCTTCCAGCATGCAATTTGGCGCATCCCCTAACAGGGTCTGGATATGGTGCTTATGGGCTTCCGGTTCCACCAGCAACAGCGTGTCCTTCATCCAGTCCAGCAGTTTGAACCGAGTATATTCCGGGGGCACCTGGCGGGCAAAATTGAGGATACTTTTAATGATTCGGCTGGCGCGCAGGGCTTCACTGCGTAGCCCCTTGATATCATCCTGTGTTTCGTGATCAGTATCAGGTGTATTGCGCTCGATGAGCTTGGTATAAGACAAAATATTATTCAACGGATTATTGATTTCATGACCAATGCCGGCGGCCATTTCACCAATGCTGGCCAGTTTGGCGCTTTGCAGCATCATTTTCTGGGCTCGATCACGTTGTTGTTCAGTCAGTTCCAGATTCTCTACCAGATAATGAAAGGATTGATCCAGCTGTTGCAATTCTTCCGTGGTGCTGGGCAGGTGGGTTTTTAATTCGGTGTTGCCATCGGCATATTGTTTCAGGGTCTGGGCAAAATTGCTGATGGGTTCGGCGATATGAATCGCTCCCATATTGGCCAGAGCCAGGCTGATGATGAGTGCCACCGCGGCGAAAGCCAGTAGGCCCAGACGAATACTCTGAAAGGGTAATGACAGTTCATCCTGATCCAGTTGCAGAATGATCATCCAGCGAGTGTGTGCCAGGTTATAAGGGTTGAATGACTGAAAATAGTAATCACTGTTGTCATTGTGGTTACTGAACATACCCTTATCATTGCTCAGATGACGCCAAAGGACTGGGTCTGTTTGCAGATTCAGTTTCAACTCCGGTATATGGGGCTGGCTGAATACAATTTTATGATCATCGCTGTATAACAGCATGCCATGCCGTGTTTTATTCTGCGGATTAATCTCTATGATGTTAATTCGGAAATTATGACTTCTGGGCAGGGCTTTTAATGTACGATCCAGCTGATCACCCAGGGCACGGGCACTGAGAAAGCCGATTAATTTATTTTGCCTGTCAGCCAGTGGCACAATGGCGTTGAGGATAGCCAGCTCCTGCCCCACCTGTAAATCCCGGCGGCTCAAAGGCAGTTGCTCATAGACTAGTGAATAAGGCTTTAGCTGGTGCAACCAGTTAAGAAATTCGGCATCGATCAGTTCCTCTTCGGTGAATGGCACATCATCCATACCTTCGAACAGCGCCGGTAAATGTTTGCCAAATCGGACCTTGACCAGGGTGTTCCCATCCAGATCCAGTACCCGAACGGTATCCAGGCCAGGTACTGAATGCTGAAAACCCGCCAGGAAGCGATTAAGTTTGCCCACTTCTTCAAAATAATTGGAATGCAGGTCACCCGCCGCCGCAGAGTGTAATACCGGGAAAAACTGTTGCATGGCCGGCGAGGTAGCCAGGGAATTGATCACGTCTCGTTCATAATTGAGCCGAAAATCCAGCTCCGAAATAATATTCGCCATGCTGGCCTGTAAATCCCGATCCACATTTTTCTGATACAGGTGTTCACTATAGGCGGTGATGCCCAGGATCAGCGCCGTTAGTGGAACAATAGTAGCCAGGGAAACCCAGAGAAAAATACTGCTTTTTAATCGCATAACATAGGATGATCCTAAATTAATCAGTTGACCGCATAGATCAACCATAACTCATAGAAGTTGTTTAATAAAAGTGAAACCCGATTTCATCCACAGACTGAGTCATGCTACATCACAAATTTCACACTTAGCTATCCCAAAAAATTCGCAAAGGACTGGGCCATTCACTCCTTTTTTGGCTAGGCTAATTGCGCTCCCAGAGTCATACTTTATGGTGTTCAACTGATAAATTTAGGATAATACTATGTTCCTAAATAAACATTGAGTAGCAAGATGAGATTCTGTTGGGCAAACTGGCTGTTATTAGTGGTGATTGCAGGCTTATCTGTGAGCAGTATGCTGGCTTCCTGTGGCAAAACCGGGGATCTGTATCTGCCTGATCAAACACAACAAACTAAGCAGGAACAAGGTTAATACGTAGCGCTATGGATTTTTTTGAATATAAAAATAATCGCCTGTTTGCTGAGGGTGTGGATTTACAGCAGCTGGCCGAACAATATGGCACACCCGCTTATGTTTATTCGCGGGCAACTTTGGAACGACACTGGAAGGCCTTCGATCAGGCGCTGGGTGATCAGGCTCACCTGGTATGTTATGCGGTAAAAGCCAATTCGTCTCTGGCGGTGTTGAATGTTCTGGCAAAATTGGGCTCCGGCTTCGACATTGTTTCTATGGGCGAACTGCAAAGGGTACTGAAAGCCGGTGGAGACGCGAGCAAGGTGGTATTTTCCGGGGTCGGAAAAAAAGCCGAAGAAATGGGATTTGCACTCAAGGCCGGTATTCGTTGCTTTAATGTGGAATCAGAATCCGAGCTGGAGCGACTGGATCAGGTGGCCGGATCCCTGGGTTTAATAGCACCTATATCGCTGCGGGTAAATCCGGATGTGGATGCCCAGACCCATCCCTATATTTCCACCGGCCTGAAACAGAATAAATTCGGTATTGCCCACGACAAAGCCATCGATGTGTATCTCAAGGCCTCGGCTATGGTAAACATCGACGTGCAGGGTATTGATTGCCATATCGGTTCGCAGCTCACTCAGGTAGCCCCTTTCGTGGACGCTTTACAGCGTGTGCTGGAACTGGTGGATACACTGGCCGAACAGGGTATTCAGCTGAAACATATCGACCTGGGCGGAGGCCTGGGTATTCGTTATAAAGATGAAAATCCTCCCACACCGGAACAGCAAATGAAGGCCTTGCTGGCCAAGCTGGGTGAGCGGGATGTGGAAATTTTCATTGAGCCTGGGCGGGCCATTGCGGGAAATGCCGGGGTGTTGCTGACGCAAGTGCTGTATCTGAAGCATCATGAGGCGAAAAATTTTGCCATTATCGACGCGGCCATGAATGATCTGATGCGGCCGGCTTTGTACAGTGCCTGGCAGGGCATAGAGCCGGTATTGCCTCGACAGGCTGAAAAGCATCATTATGATCTGGTTGGCCCGGTGTGTGAAACCGGTGATTTTCTGGGTAAGGATCGCGAATTAGCACTGCAACCGGGTGATATTCTGGCAGTACGATCTTCAGGCGCATACGGTTTTTCCATGAGTTCCAACTACAACACACGACCCAGGGCCGTTGAAATCATGGTCGACGGTGATCGAGCCCAGGTGATTAGACAGCGCGAAACCTTTGAACAGCTAGTAGAAGGCGAAAGCCTGTTCGACTGAGTTAAATAAGACTGGATTGTCTTTGGGAGCTTGAGAAACAGTTATTATCAGAATTAACAGTTAGTTAAACGGGCAATTGGTCATTTGTCGTCAATCAGAGAAATCGAAAATGATGGCGAATAAACGCAACTATTCTATGAGTTCGTCTGCAGTTCAAGTATCAAAGAATGTTTTATTCGCGTTGTTTGAGTTTTCTTTTTATAAAAAAACATCAACCAATGCCAGGCTGACAGGCCATGTCATGCTATGTGACATGACCCGTCACGTTTTGTCATGCTTTTTATTGATTTTTGTTTTATTCTTAAGGTTCTCAATTATGTCTTAACCAGTCATAAATGATCGATAGAGTGTGTAAACACCGATTTGACTCGATCTGGCATAGACAATGCAGTGCATATGCTGATGAGCGGTCAATGGGAGGATAAAATGAAAATATTTCCAGGAATTATATTCCTGATACTGGTGTTCACAACACCTTTTACGGTCTTGGCTGCTGACTCGTCTGACGGCGGTAGTAATGAGGCATCATCAGAACAATCAGACTCCACAGACAATGGGCAAGATTCAGAGGCTGAGGAAGAAGAACCTGATTGCGATTAAATCTATCGTCCTAAATATACATATAAAAATAAATTACCACCCGGGAGTAGAGTAAATGAAACTGAAAACAATTATTTCGTCATCCATGTTAGCCCTTGGACTGTTGGCATTTTCCGTGAACAGCGCCGAGATGAAAGTAAAAATTAGCAAAGATCTGGCCAGTGTTACGGTTAAACACAATGGCAAAAAGGTGATTATCAAACGTAATCAGGACAATAAGAATACAGTCATTCCTGCGTTTGCCAAAACCTCACGCAACTGTCCTCCTTTTTGCATCAACCCTATAAAACTGGCTCCTGGCGTAGAGACCATCGCCGAGCTGGAAATGCTGGATTATTTGCAAAAGGTTTCCAAAGGGGATGATTCCATTATTGTGATCGACTCACGTACACCGGACTGGGTAGAACGTGGCACCATTCCCGGTTCGGTCAACATTCCCTGGACCAAATTAAACCCGGCTAAAGGTGCTTCTCCCCTGGATATCGCAGACATGATGACCGACACCTTTGGCGCCAAGGATCTGGATGGCCTGTGGGATTACACCAATGCCAAAACCCTGGTGATGTACTGTAATGGTATGTGGTGTGGCCAGTCGCCTAATAATATTCGCAATTTACTGAAATTCGGATATCCGGCACATAAGCTGAAATGGTATCGCGGCGGTATGCAAAACTGGGAAAACCTGGGTTTAACCACGGTTAAATAATACTCCAGTCAACGCTAAAAAGCCCTGCTCTGCAGGGCTTTTTAGCATTTGATATGACGGTAAATGGTGCGTTCACTCACACCCAGCATGCGGGCAGCCCTGGCTCTATGACCGTTACATAACTTCAGCGCATCCAGCACCTGCTGGCGGGTCAGTCGGGTGCTTCGTGCAGGGGCTGGCTCATGCACCATGTTCGCCTGTATAACAAAGCTTGCAGTATTGGATACACGATTCTCATCGTAGACCACGAAGTCCGGCATAATTGGACTGCCGGCAGCCAGAATCAGGGCGCGTTCGATCAGATTACGCAATTCTCGCACATTGCCCGGGTAATCGTACTTGAGTAATTTCTCAATCACTTCCGGTGATAAGGGCAGCTGGCTGTCACCCTCTTCCAGTTGTTTTAGAAAAAACTCCGCCAGTTCCGGTATATCTTCCAGACGTTCTTTAAGGGGAGGGATGGTGACCGGGAAGGCACTCAGGCGATAATATAAATCCTGTCGAAATTCCTTATTTTGCACCATCTGCTGAGGATCTCGGTTAGTCGCGGCAATAATGCGCACGTCCACCTGGATGTATTCGGTACCACCGATGCGGCGTATGCTGCCGGTTTCCAGCACTCGCAGTAACTTGGTCTGTAATTGTAGAGGCAGTTCACCAATCTCATCGATGAACAAGGTGCCATGATTGGCGGATTCAATGAGGCCGATTTTGCGCCGGTCTGCCCCGGTAAAAGCGCCTTTTTCATATCCGAACAATTCACTTTCAATCAGGCTTTCGCCCAGTGAGCCGCAGTCCACGACCACAAAGGGATCCAGGTTACGGTCGGAATGGTGATGGATATATCGAGCGGCACAATCCTTACCCACGCCGCTTTCCCCCAGAATAAGCACCGTGGACTGAGTCGGGGCCACGCGATGCAGAATGCTGATTAATCTTAGAATGGCATTGGAGCGACCGATCAGGATCTGGTCTTCGTCGGTCTGGCTGGGAATGGGCTGGATGGTTTCACCCATGTACAGAACCTTACCATCATTATCGAAAATAGGCGCGGCGGAAATCTGAACATGTTCTTCATGGCCATGGGTACAATGGATATGCATCACAGTGGTGGGTTGTCCGGAATCAACCACCTGTTCCAGTGGGCAATGTTCACCGTTCTGGCTGCAGGGATGATTAATACGGTGGGAAATTTGATAACAGTGTTTGCCCACTATGTCCTCATGACCAATCTGGTAATGATCTTTGTATTTCTGGTTGGCGGACACAATCTGAAAATGACGATCGATGATCACAAAGGGATCGGGAAACAGATCGATGATTGCTTCGCAGGTGGGTTTGACCGGTACATGTTTCATAACGCTGTCCTGTCATGACATTGACTGTAAAAGTATGTGTGCCGGCTTATGTAAAGTCAACGAATGTTAAGGTATGCTTGCGCCATGTCAGTTTCATTCAGCAAAATGCACGGTTTAGGTAATGATTTTGTGGTGGTGGATGCCATTCATCAGTCAATTAACCTGGATGCCGATCAGATTCGATTCATCGCCAATCGTCGCTTCGGTGTGGGCTGTGATCAATTGTTGCTGGTGGAAAAACCCCAGTCAGCTGAAGCCGAATTTCGCTATCGCATTTTCAATGCCGATGGTCTAGAAGTGGAGCAGTGTGGCAATGGTGCCCGGTGTTTTGCCCGATTTGTGGTCGATAAGGGCTTGACTCAGAACCAGAAGATAGCAGTGGAAACCCAGTCTGGATTGATCGTGTTGTCGCTGCAAGCCGATGGCCAGGTTACGGTGAACATGGGCGTGCCCAATTTGCAGCCGCAGAGTTTGCCGTTCGTCGCGCAACAACAGGCCCCCAGCTATACACTGGAGGTGGATGGTGACGAGTTTTCGATTGCTGCAGTGTCCATGGGCAACCCCCATGCGGTGCTTCGGGTGGCTGATATTGCCAGTGCCGAGGTGGAACGCCTTGGACCTGAAATCGAAAATCATCTACGTTTTCCCAGTCGGGTAAACGTTGGATTCATGCAAATAGTGTCAAAAGATGCTATTAAATTAAGAGTGTACGAACGCGGTGCCGGTGAAACACTGGCATGCGGAACCGGTGCCTGTGCCGCTGTGGTGGCTGGACAGGTTCAAGGGTGGCTGGATGACGCAGTAACTGTCAGCTTGCCAGGCGGAGAACTTGTTATTCACTGGAAAGGTGGTGATAATCCATTATATATGACCGGGCCCGCCACCCATGTTTTTGAGGGGAATATAGAACTGTGAGTACTATCCAGATTCAATCCAAAGCAACCATCAATACTGTTGATGAAGAACAGGTCATTGAATACCTGCTACAACACCCGGAGTTTTTTGATGCCAATGGACTCTTGCTGGCGGATATAGAAATTCCCCATCAAAGTGGTCAGGCGGTGTCATTGATTGAGCGTCAGGTGAGTGTGCTAAGGGAAAAAAACGAGACCTATGAAAAGCGTCTGCACGACATGGTGGATGCGGTGCACGATAATCAGCGTCTTAATATGAGCCTGCAGAGACTGGCTATAGCCCTGCTTAAAGCGGACAGCCAGCAGGACATCATTGATGCCATCAGTGATGAGCTAATCGGCAAACTGGATACCGATCAGCTAGCCATATTC
>JBLYYN010000125.1:0-3239 GCA_048550535.1 Gammaproteobacteria bacterium | reverse complement strand
TAACTTATTGGCTTTTTCCACATGCTGGGCCTTAACGATTTTAACGATACGCAAATCGATTTTGGCAAAATCATCGTAGTCAATTTCCGCGGCAATGGGATCCTCTGCCAGTGGTCCTGAGGCCACAGGTTTTGCGGCCGCTTCCGCAGCGGCCGCCTGACTGGCTTTGGTGGCTTCGATGATGCTGTCGATCTGGTCTTTTTCGATGCGGGTCATCAGCGGTGTGAATTTATTGATTTCATGGCTGAGCAGGGGCTTGTCCAACTGGTCCCAGGTTAGTTCGCCGCAATTTAGAAAGGCTTCGGATTTTTCCGCCATTTCCGGCAGTATGGGTTTTAAATAGGTGACCAGGGCACGGAACATATTCAGGCCCTGAGTACAGGCATCCTGGACTTCCTGTTCTTGGCCGGCTTCTTTTATTTTCACCCAGGGTTTCTGTTCGTCGATATACTGGTTGGCGCGATCGGCCATGGCCATAATTTCACGCACCGCCCGGCCATATTCCCGATGCTCGAAATGCTCGGCAATGGTATCTCCGGCATCGACGATTTCCTGGTACAGGGAGGGCGATGGCAGTTGACTGGATAGCTGGCCATTGAATTTTTTCTTAATGAAGCCGGCACAACGGCTGGCGATGTTCACCACCTTGCCCACCAGGTCTGAATTCACCCGCTGCTGGAAGTCTTCCAGGTTGAGGTCGATGTCATCCACGCCGGAAGACAGCTTGGCGGCGTAGTAATAGCGTAAATATTCCGGCTTTAGATGATCCAGGTAAGTGCGGGCCATAATAAAGGTGCCGCGGGATTTGGACATTTTCTGCCCGTCCACGGTGAGGAAGCCGTGGCAGAATACCGAGGATGGTGTGCGATAACCGGCGCCGTGCAATACCGCCGGCCAGAACAGGGTATGGAAGCGGGCGATGTCCTTGCCGATAAAATGTACCAGCTGGGTTTTGGCATCTTTGCCCCAGTAGTCGTCGAAGTTTAGATCGGTTTTGTCGCACAGGTTTTTGAAGCTGGCCATGTAACCCATGGGCGCGTCCATCCAGACGTAGAAGTACTTACCCGGTGCGTCGGGAATCTCAAAACCCCAGTAAGGGGCGTTGCGAGAAATGTCCCAGTCCTTCAGGCCTTCTTCGAACCATTCTTTCTGTTTATTGGCGATTTCAAGCTGGGTATGACCGGCATCCAGCCACTCGTGCAGGAAATCCTGGAAATCGGCCAGTTTGAAGAAAAACTGTTCCGAGTCTTTCTCGATGGGGGTGGCCCCGGAGACTACGGATTTCGGGTTTTTCAATTCGGTGGATTCATAGGTGGCACCGCAGGCTTCACAGTTGTCGCCATACTGGTCGTCGGTGCCGCACTTGGGGCAGGTGCCCTTGATGAAGCGGTCCGGCAAAAACATTTTCGCTTCCGGGTCGTAGGCCTGGCGCACGGTACGCACATCGATATGGCCATCGGCCTTCAGGCGATTATATATGGTGCTGGCAATTTCCTTATTTTCATCGGAGTGGGTGGTGTAATAATTATCGAAATTGACCAGAAAGTCGTTGAAATCACCGGCATGCTCGGCATGCATGCGATCGATCAGCTCCTGGGGCTCGATACCGTCCTGGCGGGCGCGCAGCATAATCGGCGTACCATGGGCATCGTCGGCACAGACGTAATAACACTCATGGCCGCGCATTTTCTGGAACCGGACCCAGATATCGGTCTGGATATATTCCACCAGGTGGCCTAGATGAATGGGGCCATTGGCATAGGGCAGGGCGCTGGTGACCAGTATTTTGCGTGTGTCTGACATCTTATTATGTACTTAAAGTCTTCGAGGGCGCATAAAGTAGCATTTTGCGCTCTGATTTTCATCATTAACCCGGATTTTTCATGGCTAGGGTCCCATGAAATATTGTGCTTAAGCCTTGTAAATGACTGAATTACCCCAAATATCCTTATACTTCAGGCGCTACCCGCTGTTTTCTACCTATAAAGGTGGGGTTAAAACCGGCTTCAGCTGGTGTAGAATGCGCCAAGAATTCGTGAGGTCTGTCTCTTTACAGGCCTTTATACTAGGCATTCGGAGTTATTACCATGAGCGTTTCACAGCAACAGGTTGAAGATGCGATTAAAAAATACATCGATCCATATTTAGAAAAGGATCTGATGGCGGCAAATGCTATCCAGAACATCAAAGTGGATGGTGACAAGGTTTCATTTAAAGTGGTTCTGGGTTTCCCTGCGTCAGGTCATCATGCCAAGCTGACTGAAGAGCTGAAAAAACAGGTCGAGGCCATCGATGGCGTGTCCGCAGCGAATATTGAAATCGGTTCCAATATTATTGCCCATTCCGTTCAGTCCAGCCTGAAACCCATGGAGCATATTAAAAATATTATTGCTGTGGCCTCTGGGAAAGGTGGTGTGGGTAAATCCACCACGGCCGTGAATCTGGCTCTGGCTCTGAAAGCAGAAGGCGCCACAGTAGGTATTCTGGATGCCGACATTTATGGCCCCAGCGTGCCCCGTATGCTGGGTATTACTTCCAAACCTGAATCGGCCGACGGAAAAACAATGGAACCTATGCAGGGGCACGGTATTCAGGCCATGTCTATCGGTTTCATGATCGATGAAGAAACCCCCATGATCTGGCGTGGCCCAATGGTGACTCAGGCTCTGGAACAGTTACTGTCGGACACCAACTGGCATAATCTGGATTACCTGATCATCGATTTACCACCCGGCACCGGTGACATACAGCTGACTCTGGCTCAGAAAGTACCGGTGAGTGGTGCGGTGATTGTCACCACGCCTCAGGATATAGCGCTGCTGGATGCCCGTAAGGGTCTGAAGATGTTCGAAAAAGTGGAAGTGCCGGTTCTGGGTATTATCGAGAACATGAGTATTCACATCTGCTCCGAGTGCGGACATGCCGAACCGATCTTTGGCTCGGGCGGTGGAGAGAAAATGTCAGCAGATTACGATGTGGACTTCCTGGGTGCTCTGCCTCTGGATATCTCGATTCGTAGCAACGGTGATGAAGGCACGCCTTCGGTAGCCGCCGATCCTGATGGCACTATCGGTAACATCTATCGCGAAATCGCCCGTCGTACTTCAGCTAAACTGGCATTGCAGGCGAAAGATTACAGCACCAAGTTCCCGAATATCGTTATTCAGAATAATTAATATATACAGGATGTATGGTATGCCGCGGGTGCATGGATGCACAGGAGCGGCTAGATTAGCCAC
>JBLYYN010000124.1:0-3572 GCA_048550535.1 Gammaproteobacteria bacterium | reverse complement strand
AGTTTTTTGGAGAAGCCGGATCAACCCGAGCCTATACCGGGTAGTGATAACAGTGCACTGTGTTCCATGGGGATTTACGTTTTTAACACTTCATTTTTATTCGAGCAATTAATCAAAGATGCAGATATGCCCAACTCGAGTCATGACTTTGGTAAGGACATTATTCCGGCGGCGATAGAGAAATATCGAGTGTTCGCCTTTCCTTTCCGCGATGTGCAAAGCGGTAAGCAATCCTACTGGCGTGATGTGGGTACGGTGGATGCCTTCTGGGCAGCTAATCTGGAGCTGATTGGTGTCACGCCGGAGCTCAATCTGTATGATAATGAATGGCCGATCTGGACTTTTCAGGAGCAGTTGCCACCGGCCAAATTCATTTTTGATGAAGATAATCGCAGGGGCATGGCCGTCGATTCACTGGTGTCTGGGGGCTGTATTATTTCCGGTGCCACCATTCGACATTCATTATTATTCTCCAATGTCTATGTCAATGATTACAGTTATATCGAAGCGTCAGTACTGCTACCCGAGGTGACCGTGGGCAAAAACTGCAGTATAAAAAATGCAGTGATCGACAAGGGTTGTGAAATTCCGGATGGTATGCAGATTGGTGAAAATCGTGAAGATGACGAAAAACGATTTTCAGTGACGCCCAATGGTGTAATATTAGTGACTCCTGAAATGTTAGGTCAACAGTTGCATTATGTCCGATAAACTTAATGTTGTGCTTTATTGGCACATGCATCAGCCCGAATACCGTGATTTACGTAATGGGGAGTACCATCAACCCTGGACTTACCTGCATAGCATAAAAGATTATGTCGATATGGTGGCGCATCTGGAAGCGGTGCCCCAGGCAAAAGCGGTGATTAATTTTGCGCCAATATTGCTAGAACAGATTGAGGATTACCGACAGCAACTGGACGGTTATCTTTTTCATGGACAGGCCTTACGCGATCCATTGTTGGGCGCACTGGCGGACGAGGTGTTGCCGGTAGATCGAGATAAACGCATTGCGCTCATACACAGCTGCATGAAAGCCAATGAGCAGCGTCTGGTCAATCGCTTTAAGCCCTATGCTCAACTGGTGTCCCTGGCCAAGCAGTTTCTGAAGAAGCCGGTCAGTCTGGATTATCTGAGTGAACAGTTTCTGGGAGATTTACTGGTCTGGTATCACCTGGCCTGGCTGGGGGAAACCGTGCGTCGTTATGATCAGCGTGTGAAGACCCTGATCAAAAAGAAACGAATGTTCAACTCCCAGGACCGACGCTTACTGGTCGAGGTGATTTACGATATTCATCACCATCTGCTGGATCGTTATCGCACACTGGCCGAGCAGGGTCGCATCGAATTATCCATGACCCCCTATGCTCACCCGATTATTCCCCTGTTGCATGATTTCCAAACGGGACGTGAGGCGGTGCCCGATATGGTGTTGCCTGAGGCCAGTACTTATCCGGATGGTCACCATAGAGCCGAATGGCATATGCAAAAGGGCCTCGAAAGCTTCAAGCGAATTTTTGGCTTCACACCTCAGGGCTGCTGGCCATCGGAAGGCAGTATCAGTGAAGGCACGGTAAACCTGCTGGCCGAGCAAGGTATACGCTGGCTGGCCAGCGGCGAAACCGTATTAAGAAACTCCATGCACAAATCCGGACTGGACAGTCACGCCTGTATCCACACGGCCTACCAGTTCCAGGAACAACCGGTACGCTGTTTTTTCAGGGATGACGGACTGTCCGACCATATTGGTTTTAAATATGCTGACTGGCATGCCGATGATGCGGTGGCCAATATGATTCACAATTTACAGAACATAGCGACAGCCTGCACTAACCATCCCGAAGCAATTGTATCCATCATCCTGGATGGTGAGAATGCCTGGGAATATTATCCAGAAAATGGTTTTTATTTTCTTTCTGCGTTATATCAACAACTGTCCCAGCATGAGGACATAGAATTAACCACCTATAGCCAGTATCTGGATAAACATGAATCGGCCATTCAATTGAATCATATAGTGGCCGGCAGCTGGGTATATGGAAGCCTGACTACCTGGATTGGTGATAAAGATAAAAATCGTGCCTGGGACATGTTAGTGGATGCCAAGCATGTTTATGATCGAGTCATGTCTGAATCGCGCTTGTCTGAGGAAGACAGACAAAGGGCTGAAATGCAGCTGGCAATTTGTGAAGGTTCCGACTGGTTCTGGTGGTTTGGTGATTATAATCCATCCGGTTCAGTAGCGGCATTCGATGAACAATATCGATTACATCTGTGTAATCTTTATCACCTGTTAGGTGAGCCGGCACCGGATTATCTGTCCCATGCTTTTTCACAGGGTAGTGTTGCCCCGGCTGCGGGTGGCGTGATGTTGCCTGGCCAACAACAGGAGTCATGAGCAGAGTGGCGGAGCATATAAAACACTGCCAGACTGACAAACGAAGATCCGGTATCATATTACATCCAAGCTCATTGCCGGGTTTATATGGTAACGGTGACATCGGGCTTTCCGCCTATCATTTTATCGATTTCCTCAAATCTTGCGGCTGTAGCGTATGGCAGATGCTACCCCTGGGTCCGACTCATAGTGATGGTTCACCTTACCAGTGTCTATCGGTGCATGCGGGTAATCCTCTACTAATCAGTATCGACTGGCTGGTGAACAGGAACTGGCTGGATCTGTCTACCGTCGATTTAACGGGCAACATTCAAAGTTGTCGTGTTCGTGCCCTGAAACAGGCCTATGATAAATTTAATACTGTTCACAGCAAGGATCTATGGCGCAAAAAATTTAAAGCCTTCGTCAAACAGCATGAAGACTGGCTGGAAGATTATGCCCTGTTTATGGCACTTAAAAAAAACCTGCAGGGAGAAAAATGGTTTAACTGGCCTGACGATTTAAGAGACCGAGTGCCAAAAGCACTTAAGGAAGCTAGCCAGGACCTGGACGAAACTATTGATCTGATACGCTTCGAACAGTTTGTGTTTTTTACCCAATGGCATGAGCTTCGAGACTATGCTGTAGAGCAGGGCATACTACTCTTTGGTGACATGCCCATTTTTGTTGCCCATGACAGTGCCGATGTCTGGGCACATAGAAAAAATTTCCTGCTCGATAAACTGGGTCAGGCCAGTGTCGTCGCCGGAGTGCCTCCCGATGCTTTCTCAGACAGTGGACAACGCTGGGGAAATCCAGTGTATGACTGGGAGGCGATGGCGGCTGACGGTTTCAGCTGGTGGCTTTCCCGATTTAAAACCCAGCATGAATTATTCGATTTAATTCGCATCGATCACTTTCGTGGTTTACAGGCCTGCTGGCAAATACCCGCAGAAGAAGACACCGCCATTAATGGTGAATGGGTTGAAGTTCCCGGTGAACAGTTATTATCGGCTATAAGAAAAGAATTTAGTGATTTGTCACTGGTGGCGGAAGACCTGGGGGTGATTACACCAGAGGTTGAAGAACTTCGAGATCAGTTCTCACTGCCCTGTATGAAAATATTACAGTTTGCCTTTGGTGATAACAGCAACAACCCCTATTTGCCTCATAACTATACACGCAACTGCGTAGT
>JBLYYN010000123.1:0-4337 GCA_048550535.1 Gammaproteobacteria bacterium | reverse complement strand
ATGGAGTCAGGAGTTTTTTTATCGGCCAGGGAAGCGGGTAACTGGCTATTGGCTGGAATCACAAAGCAAAGCAGCGCATTGGCGTAATGCTTTTGTACAATGGATTGCCAGTGTCGGGTTTTGTCTGGTTCTCCCCGAATAATAATGACTTGTGCCGGGTTCAGGTACTCTTCAATCGCATGCAATAATGTGCAGTGGCTAATGGCCTGCATTTCCAGCTGGCTAAATCCAAGCTTGATACAGCGTTCGGCAGATTGCAGGTATCTGGGCTCAGCCAGCAGCCATCCCAGTCGTTGCAGGGCCACAGCAGCTGTGCCATTTCCCGAAGGCATGGCATCATCGGCAAAGGTCTTATTGCGCTGGATGAGCTGTTCATGGTCATGGCTGGTGAAATAAAAACCGCCATGTAACGGGTCTTCAAAATGCTCCAGTAAGGCATCGGCGAGCTGGCAGGCCCAGTCCAGGTATTCGTCACGCCAGTCTGATTGCAGGTATTCAATCAGGGCTAACAGCAAATAGGCATAGTCATCGAGATAGGCGTTAAGCTGGGCACGACCGGCTCGGTAGCTGGCCAGCAGGCGATTGTTCTGCCACATATGCAGATGTATGAAATCCAGTGCTTGTCTGGCCGAGTCGACCAGCCTTGGCTGATTGAAGGTGCGCCCGGCTTCAGCCATGGCACGAATCATCAAGCCATTCCAGGAGCAAAGAATTTTGTCATCCAGTCCCGGCGGGATTCTCTGCTTACGTGCTGTGAGCAGGCATTGGCAGGCGGCATCGAGGCGGGTGTTTATATTTTCCTGGGTATCATTAAATTTGTCGGCCAGTTGGTTATCGGTATAGTAACGATGCAGGTGCCAGCGACCTTCGAAGTTGGCCCCTTGATCCAGTCCAAAGGCGGTGGTGAACAGTCCGAGGTCATCAGGCTTGATCAGTGACTTAACTTGTTCAGGTGTCCAGACAAAAAACTTGCCTTCTTCGCCTTCTGAGTCGGCGTCTGTTGCCGAGTAATAACCGCCATCCGGTGATTGCATGTCATGCATGACCCAGGTTGTGATGCCCAGTGCCGTCTGCTTGAATAATGGGTCTGCGGTCACTCGCCAGCCCAGGATGTAACTGTGCAGCAGTTGGCCGTTGTCATAGAGCATTTTTTCGAAGTGAGGAATCATCCATTGCTCATCGGTGGAATAACGACAGAAGCCGCCGGCCAAATGATCATAAATACCACCCAGGGCCATTTTCTGCAGGGTAAAAACAGCGCTGTCCAGTACATCGGTATCCGCGGGTTGATGATCTCTGGTCATCCACCAGTGGCGAATGGCGCGTTCCAGCATGGCTGAGTGTGGAAATTTAGGAGCTGGACTGAAGCCGCCATTTTTCACATCAAATTCCGATAATAACTGTTTGCGAGCCAGATCCAGAGGCAGGCTGCTCACTCGGTCGGCCGGTAGAGAATCTTCGCCGGAGAGACGTCTAAGCATTTCCGTAATGGATGCGTTTTGCTGTTTGATTTCAACCTGCTTATCAATATAGGCCTGGCTGACCATTTTGAGTAATTCACTGAAGGCCGGCAATTGAGAATGAGACGTTTTAGGGAAATAAGTACCGGCGAAGAAAGGGATTTGCTCATCGGGGGTAAGAAATACCGTCAATGGCCAGCCACCGGGGCGACCACTCAAAATGGAGTGGGCGTTTTGATAGATCTTATCGAGATCGGGGCGCTCTTCACGATCCACTTTGATGTTAATGAATAGTTCATTCATCAGTTTCGCCGTAGCTTTATCCTCGAAGGATTCATGGGCCATGACATGGCACCAATGGCAGGCTGAATAACCAATGGACAGCAGAATGGGTTTGTTCTGTTCTTGTGCTTTGTCCAGTGCCTGAGGGTTCCAGGGGTGCCAGTTCACTGGGTTATCGGCATGTTGTAACAGGTAAGGGCTGGTCTCATGTCGCAGCAAATTATCTGGGTTGCTGGTGCTCATGGCTGCTCCTGGGAGTAATAAGTAATGATGTATCAGTGAATTAATTCAGTTGAATTATCACTATGGGTTTGTCGGCCTATTATTAATGATTCATAATCCCCTGATGGACTTATTTTTATGTGGATATTAAGCCTTAGGAATCAACATGCGGCATAAAATAGATCGCGTTTTTTACTGGTTGGGGGAGGACCTGACCTATTTTTCTGCCAGTCTCAGTTTTTATACCATCTTTTCCATCATACCCATGATTTGGGTGATGTTCTTTTTTATGAGCCAGTTTGATGCCTTTGCCACTTATTATCTGGGGATCAGGGATTTTCTGGTGGTGAATTTGATTCCAACCCACACAGAAGCGGTCGCCAGCTACCTGGACTCCTTTCTGGAAAACTCAAAAAAAATGGGTTTCTGGGGCTTTGTATATATTATCCTGGCATCGATACTGTTTTATAACAACTACCAGTATGTGGTGAATAAAATTTTTCTCATGCCGAATACCAGCCTGTTACATGCTATCGAAACTTATTTGATCCTGGCTATCATTATGCCGTTGACTCTGGGGGCATCTTTCTTCCTGTCTGATTTCCTGCATCGGGTTGCCGGTGGCATGAGTGAGGGACTGGGATTGTTTGCTCTCATTTCCTATCTAATGATCTGGCTATTGTTTTTTGTGGTATTTATGGTCTCACCCAATATGAAAATAAATATCAGGATCGCCCTGCTGGCTTCTTTTGTGATATCGGTAATCTGGCAAATAGCCAAAATGGGTTTTGTGCATTATGTGTTCGCCAATCAAACCTATGCGTCCCTTTATGGGTCATTCAGCGCTTTGTTGTTTTTCCTGTTGTGGATTTATCTTTCCTGGTTCCTTTTACTGCATGGTTTGCGTATGTGTTACCTGATGCAGTGTCATAGCCGTTAATTAACTGGATTATTATGTACCCGGTACTGAAATTAAAGAAAAATGAAGAACGGCGCATACGTGCCGGTCACCTATGGGTGTTCAGCAATGAGGTGGACACCAAAGACACGCCATTCGATCAATACCAGCCAGGCCAGGTGGTGGATGTGCAGGCGAGCAATGGTAAGTCGCTGGGGCTGGCATATATCAATCCGGCATCCCTGATTTGTGCCCGTATTATGAGTCGGGATCCCAGGTATCCTCCTGATCAGTCGTTACTGGTGCATCGTATAAAAGTAGCGCTGTCATTACGCGAAACCTATTTCGACAAGCCCTATTATCGACTGGTGTATGGTGAGAGTGATTTTCTCCCCGGCCTGGTGGTGGATCGGTTTGGCTCAGTCCTGGTTGTGCAGATCACTACAGCGGGAATGGAAGCGATGAAAAGTGAAATCATAGCCGCACTGGATAAAGTGATTCGCCCCACAGGTATTTTACTGCGCAATGACAGTTCAGCCAGGGAGCGTGAAGGCTTACCCCGTTATATCGAAGTGGTGCAGGGGAGCGTGCCGGAAGTTGTCCAGTTGGAGGACTCAGGGGTTGTTTACCAGGCCGCTGTTCACACTGGCCAGAAAACCGGCTGGTATTACGACCAGCGATTGAACCGCGAGGCACTGGGGCATTTTGTCAAAGGCAAACGAATATTGGACGTGTTTAGTTATATCGGTGCCTGGGGTGTTAAAGCTGCGGTAGAAGGTGCTGAAGAAGTGATTTGTGTGGATGCCTCTGCTCCCGCGTTGGAACAGGTGGGCGTCAATGCCGAGTTGAATCATGTGGCCGATAAAATGTCTGGCCTGCAGGGCGATGCATTTGATGTGCTTAAGTCTTTAAGACTGGATAAAGAGCGTTTTGATGTGGTAGTGGTCGATCCACCGGCGTTTATCAAGCGCAAAAAAGATTTCAAAGAGGGCCGGGAAGCTTATCGACGTATCAATCAGCTGGCGATGCAGGTATTGGCTAAAGACGGCCTATTGGTGGCAGGGTCCTGTTCCCATCATATGCCCAGGCAGGAATTACAGAAGATGCTGTTGCAGTCGGCCCGACATCTGGATCGCAACATGCAGGTACTGCTACAGGGATATCAGGGCCCTGATCATCCAGTGCATCCCGCGATTCCCGAAACCGAATATCTAAAGGCGATATTCTGCCGGGTTATTCCCGCATAAAAATAATTTAACAAAGTAGTTGACCTCTGGCCAGAAGCCCCTATAATACGCGCCTCTGACAGGGAGATGCAGAGAAAAAGCCGCAAAGGATACATAGCTGAATTACTGTAAATTTCAGGTTTTCAACTATGAGCTGGCTCGCCCTAGAGCGATGATATTTAAAAATTGAGATTAGATAATTTGTGTGGGTGCTTATGTTAATAAGCACAAAGACAAGAAACATGATAT
>JBLYYN010000122.1:0-8456 GCA_048550535.1 Gammaproteobacteria bacterium | reverse complement strand
GACCTCAGACCTCAGACCTCAGACCTCAGACCTCAGACCTCAGACCTCAGACCTCAGACCTCAGACCTCAGACCTCAGACCTCAGACCTCAGACCTCAGACTTCAGACTTCAGACTTCAGACTTCAGACTTCAGACTTCAGACTTCAGACTTCAGACTTCAGACTTCATATTAACAAGTAATAATCTGCTAAATTTCGAAACTTGATCTGGGACATAGTTCCTGCGACAAGTTTTTTTGACACTATGTAATTTGATTAATCTCAAATTTTTGCATTGCAATAAGCCCTCCCTGAGCCCATCCTCCCAGCTACGTTATTGGTCAGGTCATTCCATGCCATTTTCATGGCAAATTCCAGTAGATGAGTTTAATTACGAGAAGTGAAAAAGCTAGCTGACTGACTGAATAGTCATTTAATACTGGCAGCGATTGACCAAGGTCAAATGCCATTCCCCTTAAACAGTGCAAAATTTTACTCGCGGCTATGGCGTCGCTTTTGGCAGGAATAATGGCAACACGCTTAAACAGAATGCAGTTTCTACGGGGTGATTTTAATGCCGAGCTACCCTTCAGACCACCCTGGTCAAAAACTGAAGATGAATTTACCGAGCTCTGCACGCGATGTGATGATTGCATAACAGCCTGTCCTCAGAACATTTTAATTCGCGGTGCGGCAGGGTTTCCTGAAGTCAATTTCAGCCAGGGCGGTTGTGATTATTGCCAGGCCTGTGCCAAAGCTTGCCAGACACAGGCCATTGCCCTCTTAGCCAGCAATCAGTCTTCCCCCTGGAGCATTTCTGCCCGTATTAAAAATAACTGTTTGTCCGAAAAGGGTGTGGTTTGTCGTTCCTGTGGTGATGTGTGTGAAACACGGGCGATTAGATTCAAACTGGCAGTAGGTGGTGTAGCACTTATCGACTTTGATGCTTCAGCCTGTAATGGCTGTGGTGAATGTGTATCCCTGTGTCCTGTTGCTGCCATAGAAATGCAGCACTCTGCACAAGTTCAGGAGAGACAATAATGACTAATTTTAATATCTGTGGCGTCCTGGTCCATGCGAAACTTGACCATGTCGATCAGGTAAAAGCCCAACTGGAAGAAATTTCAGGGGTGGAAATACATAGTGCAACCGACCAGGGAAAGCTGGTGGTGACAGTGGAAAGTGAAAGCAGACGATTTGTTGCAGATACCATAACCGGTTTTACTAATGTAAACGGTGTGTTATCGGCATCCATGATTTATCAACATAGTGAAGATTTAGCTACCGAAGGGGAGATGTCAGCATGAAATTGACACGGCGTGACTTCGTAAAAAACAATGCAATAGCAGCTACTGCGGCCGTGGCTGGTGTAACCATACCAGGCATAAAAGACGCTATGGCTCAGGCTAGCGATAATATTCGCTGGGATAAAGCGGCCTGCCGTTTTTGTGGTACCGGGTGCAGTGTTCTGGTCGGCACACGGGATGGCAAAGTGGTGGCTACCCAGGGAGATCCTGATGCCCCCGTGAATCGAGGCCTCAACTGTATCAAGGGCTATTTCCTGTCCAAGATCATGTACGGTAAAGATCGATTAACCCAACCGCTGCTGCGAAAAACCAATGGCAAATATGATAAAGAAGGTGAGTTCGAGGAAGTGTCCTGGGACGAGGCCTTTGATGTCATGGCTGAAAAATTTAAAGCCGCCATTAACCAGAGTATGCAAGAGAACAAGGGCAAGCCTGCCGATCAACTCACCTCACGGGTGGGGATGTTCGGTTCCGGCCAGTGGACCATCTGGGAAGGCTATGCCGCATCCAAACTGTATAAAGCCGGTTTCCGTTCCAACCATATCGACCCCAACGCTCGCCATTGTATGGCCTCTGCCGTGGGTGGGTTTATTCGGGCTTTTGGTGCCGATGAACCCATGGGGTGTTATGACGACCTGGAGCATGGTGATGCCTTTGTGCTTTGGGGTTCTAATATGGCGGAAATGCACCCCATTCTGTGGACCCGTATTACGGACACGCGGTTGACCAAACCGGGCTGTGAAGTACATGTACTGTCTACCTTTGAGCATCGTAGTTTTGATCTGGCCGATAACGGTATGGTGTTTGTGCCACAAACCGACCTGGCTATTCTGAACTACATCGCCAATTACATCATCCAGAACAAGGCTTATAACAAGACCTTCCTGGATAAACATGTGAACTTCACCAAGACCCCAACCGATATTGGTTATGGCTTGCGTCCTGAGCATGAGCTGGAGAAGAAGAAAACCGGCACCGGTGGCAAGCTGAGTAAAATCAGTTTCGAAGAATATGCCAAGTCCGTTGAGTCTTATACCCTCGAGTACACTTCTAAATTGAGTGGTGTACCAGAAGAAAACCTGTTGCGCCTGGCCAAGCTGTATGCGGATCCGAAGAAAAAAATTACTTCGCTGTGGACCATGGGCTTCAACCAGCATACTCGAGGTGTCTGGGCCAATGGCCTGATGTATAACGTACATTTGTTGACGGGTAAAATCTCACAACCCGGCAATGGTCCTTTCTCATTAACCGGTCAACCATCGGCCTGTGGTACGGCCCGTGAAGTGGGCACTTTTTCTCATCGTCTACCTGCCGACTATGTGGTGGCGAAAAAACCACATCGTGATTTTGCAGAAAAAATCTGGAAGCTGCCGGAAGGTACTGTACCGGGTAAACCAGGTTACCATGCCGTGTTGCAAAACCGCATGTTGAAAGACGGCAAGCTGAATGCTTACTGGGTGATGTGTAATAACAACATGCAGGCGGCGGCTAATATTAATGAAGAAGTTTATCCCGGTTATCGTAACCCGGATAATTTCATCGTGGTGTCTGACCCCTACCCAACGGTAACAGCAATGGCTGCTGATCTGATTTTGCCCACGGCGATGTGGACGGAAAAAGAAGGCGCCTATGGTAATGCCGAACGCCGTACCCAGTTCTGGCGTCAGCAGGTGAGTGCTCCAGGCGAAGCCAAATCAGACCTGTGGCAGCTGATGGAGTTCTCTAAACGCTTCAAGGTAGAAGAAGTCTGGTCGGCAGATCTGCTGGCGAAAAAACCTGAGTATAAAGGCAAGACCCTGTTCCAGGTACTTTTTGCTAATGGTCAGGTGGATAAATTCCCTAAACAGATTGTTAAAGATGATCGTGGTAATGAATACGAGAATCAGGAAATGGATGATTTCGGTTTCTATGCCCAGAAAGGTCTGTTCGAGGAATATCGTCGCTTCCAGCTGGAAGGGCCGAAGAAAGGTCATGAACAGGCTGAGTTCGAAACTTACCATAAGGTCCGTGGTTTACGCTGGCCGGTAGTGAATGGTAAGGAAACCCTGTGGCGTTATTCCGAAGGTTATGATCCCTATGTTAAAGCGGGTGAAGGCTTCAAATTTTATGGTAGGCCTGATGGTCGCGCCAATATCATTACCGCGCCCTATGAGCCTGCCGCTGAAAGCCCGGATGACGAATACGATATGTGGTTGTCTACCGGTCGTGTACTGGAGCACTGGCATTCCGGTTCCATGACCCGTCGCGTGCCCGAACTCTATCGTGCGGTGCCCGATGCCCTGATCTACATGCACCCGAAAGACGCAGAGAAACGTGGCTTGCGCCGGGGTATGTCGGCCAAAGTGATCAGCCGTCGTGGTGAGGTTGAGGCTCAGGTCGAGACCCGTGGCCGTAACCGTCCTCCAGAAGGACTGGTGTTCGTGCCCTGGTTCGATGCGGGTCGTCTGATCAACAAGGTCACCCTGGATGCCACCGATCCGTTATCGAAAGAAACGGATTATAAGAAGTGTGCGGTGAAGATCGTTAAGGTGTAAACGTCAGTGGCATCAGATACAGACAAACAGGCTCCGGGGAAACAAAGTCGGCGTAAATTTCTGGCCAATATCGCCAGAACCGCCGGTGGCGTGACCTTGCTGGGACTTGGACTGGGCATATATTCGCGCCAGTCCCTGTCTTTGCCGGCCCAGGCTTTACGGCCGCCGGGTGTAGGGGAGGAGAAAGACTTTCTTGCCGCCTGCATTCGCTGTGGTTTGTGTGTACGAGATTGCCCCTATGACACCCTCAAACTATCTGGATTGTCCGACAGCGTGGCACTGGGTACACCTTATTTCGAGGCCCGTCAGGTGCCCTGCGAAATGTGTGAAGACATACCCTGTGTAAAGGCCTGTCCTACCGGTGCTCTGGATCCTGAGCTTACCAAAATCGATGACTCCCGTATGGGTTTAGCGGTTTTGGTGGATCAGGAGGCATGCATTGCCTTCCAGGGTCTGCGTTGTGAAGTGTGTTACAACGTTTGCCCGGTGCAGGGTAAGGCGATCACCCTGGATCGACAGCATAATGCTCGCACTGGCAAGCATGCGCTGATTATTCCTGTGGTGCATTCCGATGCCTGTACCGGCTGCGGTAAGTGCGAACATTCCTGTATTCTGGATGAAGCAGCCATCAAGATATTACCCATGAAGCTCGGAAAAGGCGAGCTGGGTAAACATTATCGGCTGGGCTGGAAAGAAAAACAGGAAGCCGGTGGCAGTCTGGTGACGCCCGACCAGAAACATGAGTACAACTTGCCGGAAGGGGTCCGTTATGACTATGAAGGTGAAGGTCTTATTCGTGAAGCTACTGACGAGACACCATTTTCCAGTAATCCACTGGATACCCTGAATAAGGGGTTTAACAAATAATGGTTAAGCCTGCATTAGCACTGGGTCAGGAAGCTATTCGAGTCAAGGGCTGGTTGACGGCGCACAAGTGGTTAATGCTTCGGCGCCTGTCGCAGCTTGGATTTCTGGCGCTGTTTCTGCTTGGGCCGTGGTTTGGGATCTGGATCGTCAAAGGCAATATGATCTCCAGCCTGACCCTGGAAACCCTGCCATTAACTGATCCATATGTGCTGTTACAGACATTGTTTGCCGGTCATGTGGTGGAAACCACGGCAGTTATTGGTGCCTTGATTGTACTGGCCTTCTATATGTTACTGGGTGGTCGTATGTACTGTTCATGGGTGTGTCCAGTTAATATGGTCACTGATGCGGCTGAATGGTCACGCAATAAGCTGGGTATTAAATCCGGTGTGCAATATTCACGTCAAGTGCGTTACTGGATTCTGGGGATGACTCTATTGCTGGCTTTGTTTAGCGGAACCCTGGCCTGGGAGCTGGTGAATCCGGTGTCTATGATTAATCGGGCTCTGGTATTCGGAATGGGTTTTGGCTGGGTCATGATTCTGGCACTTTTCCTGTTCGATACATTGGTCAGTAAACGGGCCTGGTGCGGTCATCTTTGTCCGGTGGGAGCATTCTACAGTTTGCTGGGTAAATTCAGCCTGCTTCGAGTGAATGCCTATGCGCGGAATCAATGTGATGACTGTATGGAGTGTTTCGCTGTTTGCCCGGAACCTCATGTGATTATGCCTGCACTCAAGGGCGAGGCAAAAAATATCGGTTCGGTGATTCTGTCATCTAACTGTACTAACTGTGGACGTTGTATCGATATTTGCGGTAAAGAAGTCTTCAAATTTGATCATCGTTTCAATAATAAAATTTCAATTAAAGTTTCACATCAGAGAGAGGTCCTGCCATGAAAAAATCACTGGTAATGGGAATAGTCCTGAGCTTAGGGGCTTTGGGCTCGATGTCTCAGGCATATTCGGGTCAGGTGCAATCATTGCGCGGTGTTAATGATCTGGATAACCAGTCAAACACTGTTGTAGCGAAGAAAAACATTCGCGATCGTGACCCTATAGAGCGTGACTACGTGCAACAGCCGCCGTTGATTCCTCATCATATCAAGGGATACAAAATAAACATGAAGTTTAACAAATGCCTGACCTGTCATAGTTGGGCGAATTACAAGGAAGCCGGAGCCACTAAAATTTCACAGACGCATTTTTCTGACCGGGAAAATAATGTCATGGCCAATGTGGCGGCCCGTCGTTATTTCTGTACCCAGTGTCATGTACCACAGGCGGATGCCGCACCACTGGTTGAGAATACTTTTGAGCCTTTGAAAATTATTCACAAATAATTGACTGGTTGTTAAAAATATAGAGAGAAGAGTGATGAGCATAAATGAGATATTAGAAAAGCTTAAGCGTCCCAGTGCCGCGTCATTGGGTAGTCTTCTCATCGGCGGGTTTGTAGTGGGGATTGTTTTCTGGGGCGGTTTTAATACCGCGATGGAAGCCACTAATACAGAGGCTTTCTGTATTACCTGTCATGAAATGGAAGAAAACGTGTTTCAGGAATATAAGGATACGGTCCATTATTCAAACCGTACCGGTGTTAGGGCGACATGTCCGGACTGTCATGTGCCAAAACCCTGGGTGCATAAAATGGTGAGAAAAATCCAGGCCAGTAATGAGCTTTTGCATAAAGCCCTGGGTTCAGTTGATACCCCTGAAAAATTCGAAGCCAAAAGATTGAAACTGGCACAAAATGTATGGCGCTCGATGAAAGCGACGGATTCAAGGGAGTGCCGTAACTGCCACAATTTTGAATCGATGGACTTTACCGAGCAGCAGCGTCGCGCGGTGAACGGCCACAGCAAGGGGCTGGAACAAGGTCAGACCTGTATCGATTGCCATAAAGGCATTGCCCATTCATTGCCCGCGATGTATGAGGTCGATCCGAGTGTCGTTACCGGTAGCGCCGGTCACTAATCAATAGACTTTCTGATGAATTCCCGGGGCACCCAATGGGTGCCCTTTTTAGTGGACATCCAGATATTTTCCTTATTTCTCTATAGTTATTGTTGATCCGGTTTATGTCACAATAGCCCGGTGTTTCGTATATTAAAAATATTAAGGCTATTATGAATCAACAGAAGCTGGAGTCCTTGAATCATTCACACAGCTTTGGTCAGGAACAGAAAAGAAAGGGTGAAATTCGAACCCTGATGGTCATCGCCATTACTGGCATCATGATGGTAGTAGAGATAGTCGCCGGTCTGGTCTATGGTTCAATGGCTTTGTATGCCGATGGTTTGCATATGGCTTCGCATACGGTGGCGTTGGGAATTACCGCGTTTGCCTATATCTATGCCCGCAGATATGCCCATGATGAGCGTTACAGTTTTGGTACCGGTAAGGTGAACGCTCTGGGTGGTTTTTCTGGAGCGATCCTGCTTGCAGTCTTTGCTCTTATAATGGCATGGGAAAGTGTTGCCCGTCTCATCAACCCGGTAGAGATTATTTATAATCAGGCTATATTTGTGGCTGTTGTAGGCCTGGTGGTGAATGGTGTATCGATGATGATTCTGGGGCATGAACACCATCATCACGAACATGAGCATCATCACCATGGTCATGACCATAATTTACGATCCGCTTACCTGCACGTACTGGCTGATGCCCTGACATCAGTGCTGGCCATTGTGGCTCTACTCGCAGCTAAATATTATGGTGTGATCTGGATGGATCCATTAATGGGAATAGTTGGGGCAATTCTTGTGTCGCGTTGGTCATTGGGTTTAATAAAAGCAAGTTCGGATGTATTACTGGATAAACAGGCTGCTGACGAGTTGCAGGAGAAGGTTCGGAATATTTTTGAACAACAGCATGATAACTGTGTTACGGATTTACATATATGGTCTATTGGCCCGAGTATTTATGCTGCAGAAATAGTCATTATCAGCGCAGAATCGAAAAGCCCTGATCATTATCGATCGCTGCTACCCCAGGATTTAGGTCTGGTACATGTCACCATCGAAGTTCATAATTCTGGCTAATAGCATGTTGGATATTTTTGGACCATATTGTAGTGTTGATTTAAGCGTTGTTTGTCGGGTGATTAAATTAAACGGCTAATATAAATAGCGTTTTCTGTTATATTTTCAACAATCTATTATCTGACGTTCTCACTCTAATGATGGTATTAAAGATACTGTTAATCTGGTTTTTGATGCTGACTGCTGCCATTATCAATGGTTTGTTTCGAGAGAAAATACTTAATGTTTTATTATCCATTGAGTGGTCTCTGCCGATCAGCGGAGTGCTTTTGTCAATACTGATCTTTCTGATTATCTATTTTATTCTACCCTGGTTGGGGCGGCTGGACATTTATCAATACTGGCTGATAGGCTTAGGGTGGTTTGTGCTGGGGCTGAGCTTCGAGTTTATATTTGGATATTTTGGACGCTCTATGAGTGTCCAACAGATATTGCAGATGTTTAATATTATGGAGGGTAATTTTTTTATATTGACGCAACTTACGGCTCTGTTTTCGCCCGTTATTGTTGCCAGATTAAGAGATTTAAAATAAGTAAAATCATATCAGTTATGCGACATATTTTCTGTTCCAGTCCTGGCCCTGGCCGAATCTAGTGTATCACCGAACCCGGCCGCTAATTACCAGAGGTTCTAACAGTACTTGAAGTGATAGATGATCCGAAGGGTAACAAGCAGTCGTCCGTTTCGATATGTCTCAGCTGCTGATGGGGGGCAAGGATCAGGAT
>JBLYYN010000121.1:0-4658 GCA_048550535.1 Gammaproteobacteria bacterium | reverse complement strand
TATCTATCATCCCGACAAAATCACCCCACATGCAATCACTCTGGACAGTATTGGTATTTTATTTGAACTGGCTATGGGTTTATCCGCATGGAAAGTCCATGGTCAATCACGCTGGGCCCTGCGCTGTAATCCTTCCAGTGGCAACCTGCATCCAACCGAAAGTTATCTGGTATTTTCCGGCATAAATAATCTTGCCGCCGGTGTATATCACTACAATAGCTATCAGCATAATCTGGAGCAACGCTGTATTATCCAGCCACATCAAATACCTAAACATCTGCCAGAAGACAGTTTCCTGATAGGACTTTCATCCATCCACTGGCGTGAAGCCTGGAAATACGGTGAACGTGCTTTTCGCTATTGTCAGCATGATGTTGGACATGCCATGGCGTCATTCCGCTATGCAGCTGCGACACTTGGCTGGCATGTACATCTGCTGGAACAATCAAGTGATGATCAGATTTCAAGCTTGTTGGGCCTGAACCGGGCACAAGACTTCATAAATGCAGAGCATGAAACTGCAGATGTACTTTTACAAATAACCACAGCAGCAGAAAAAATAGATATCCCGCATATAGAACCATTATGTAATCTAATGAGACACTCAGACTGGCAAGGTAGCGCCAACTGTTTAAGCCCAAACAATCAGGCCCAATGGCCTGTCATCGATGAAATTTCCAGGACCTGCCACAAGCCTGTGACCGAACCAGAAATGAGTGATACCAACATTTCTAGCCCAATATCCGATAGCCATTGCGACCTTAAAGCTACCACCATTATCCAGCAAAGACGTAGCGCCCAGGCTTTTGATGCTATAAGTACGCTGCCTCTGAACAAATTTTATAGAATACTCGATAGCCTGCTTGTGCGACTCAATACTCCGCCATTCGACATTCTTCCCTGGCCACCCCGCATTCATCTACTGCTGTTCATACACCGGGTAGAACAACTGGAACCCGGCTTATATGCATTAGCCAGATCCAGCCCGGGAGAACATTTAATGCGTCATGATATGCGTAATGAGTTCACCTGGGAAAAAGCCCTTCACTGCCCTGAACATATCCCCTTATACCAACTGGTCAGCTCAGACTGCCGGGAAGCCGCCCAGATTCTGTCCTGCCATCAGGACATCGCCTCCGATGGCTCATTCAGTCTTGCTATGCTGGCTGAATTTGAAACCCCCATTGAAGAAAAACCCTGGTGTTATCGTCAGTTATTCTGGGAATCAGGTATTATAGGGCAGGCACTTTATCTGGAAGCCGAAGCTGAGGGCATCAGCGGTACAGGTATTGGTTGTTTTTTTGATGATGCTGTGCATAACACACTGGGTATTGAAACCAGTAAATTACAAAGCCTTTACCATTTCACCCTGGGCAAGGCTGTAGTCGATAATCGACTGCTAACTGAACCACCCTATGCTCATTTGATTGACAGGACTGCTGAAAGCCAGGATTAATTTAGCCGTAAAATGCTATATTATTCGCGCTGTATTTGCAGCAACACTTTTAACCCGATACAAGCTAATATTTTCGATATGTCAGATAAAAAAATGACTAAGCAGGAAGCCATAGAAGAATTGAGAAAAGAAGCCCAGGAACTGGATGATACACCTGGTTCATTTTCCGAGTATGCCCGAAATGCCTATAAAGCCAGAATAAGACGTGAACTGGCCGATAAACTTGAACAGGAATTAATAGAAGACAGTAAAACCAAACCGTAAAAAATATAATAAAACTATGATCTTCTTACACTAAGCAGCCTGGCCGGTAACGTCAAGACATTGCCTGGTCACCGGCCTGCGCAGTCAAATTATCAGGCTACACTGCCAAACGACTTGTCTACTGCACCAGCGGGTATCTTAAGACCTGCTAACCGACAGCCACCGGCAACAGGACCACCTGGCATGATTTTATACAGGTATTTCATACCACCTTTGGAATGGAATTTTTCTTCCAGTGCATCAGTGACCTGACGTAGATTAGGAAATTCCACTTTTGTGTAATACTCCTGCAGCGCACGGACCAGTTCCAGATGGTCATCATTTATACTAAAACCACTTTCATCGGCAACTGTTTCGGCAGTGTGAATATCCCAGCTATGCGGGGCGTTTGGAAAAGATTGAACAGATGTACTCATTTTGCTACTCCCAGGGGGTTGTCATTAGACGTTAAGAAGTAAAAAATCATTACAGTTTCACTGTATCATATTTTTTATTTATTTAAAGAGCTAAGCCCGTTATAAAAAAATATCTATCAGTAGCCATAATTTATACTACAGACTGTAAAAATATCAATTATTTTTTAAATAATCTTATACCTTATTGCATTTAATAATGTTTCTATATAATTATTTAATAATTCGCAGTTAATCCTTAGCAGCATAACATTAACCATTAACTTGTAACTTTCAACGATCAACCATCCCCAACCACCAGTCGTAAATCTTATCCGCAATGGCATGTAGGTTATCAAGTCGCTGATGAAGTCGCTCGGTGATTTCCAGCGGGCTTTGAACGGACAGGATATGCATCGGTAAACAATCGTTATAACGTGCCAGCCACTCCTGCACCATATGCTCGGTCATTTCCAGATGAAATTGCATCGTCAGCACTTTGCCTAGTAAATAACCCTGGTTTTCGATGTTGCTGCCGCTAAAAACGGGGATGGCATGTTGCGGATTACTGAAAGTATCTTCATGCCATTGAAATACTTCGAAACTGTCTGGCAGCTTATTGGCCAGGCCTTCTGGCAATCTTTTCCTATCCAGCAGAATATGGTGCCAGCCTGTTTCCATGGCCGGTGCTTCGCTCACCTGCCCACCCAGCGCCTTGCTGATCATCTGTGCACCAAAACAGACGCCCATCAGGGGAATATCATCGGCCACAGCCTGTTGTATCAGCTCTAGTTCCTGCACGATCCAGGGATGATCATCATTCACACTGTGAGGTCCGCCCATTAAAATAAGACCGGATAAATCACTCAGCTTAATAGCGCTCAGCGTCTGTTCATCAACATGAATCTTTTTGTACGGCACCTGCCTGCTATCAAAATAGCTACAAAGGTATCCTGGCGGCTCACATCTGGCATGACAAGCAATCAATATCGGTAACATAGGCACAAAAAAACACTCAATTGAGCTGTGGCATTGATATTATCTTCGATTCTAATCATATCTCGGATTGATTCCAATTACTGTAAGCCAATAACCAGGACGAAATATCCGGGTAATGGCTACCCCGGGCCTGTAAATGCTGACCCAGTTCGATCATCAGCTCACGGAACTCCCGTATGTTCATTTTCCAGGTCCAGTCATCGATGCCGGGGTTGTCCTCCAGAGCCTGACTGGCAATCGAGCCAGCCCCACCCCACATACGTTTAGTGTTGAGTAACCGATAAAACTCTGATTCATCTGTCTTGGCCAGTCCAATGATTGAGGCTATCCAGTCAGCACTGTCACCAGGGTGATTAACTAATATATCGTGAATACGTTGTAAGCTTGTTTGAATATCCCGTGTAGACATAATGACTTCTTTTGTATTAATGGCACTCACACGCCACAGAGGCATATGAGTATATCAACATCATATAACCATTAAGCATTTGATTTTAATAGGCAATTTTTACATCTTAACACCTGAGCATCAATCATGTGGAATCGACGTAAGTCCAGCACTAGTGGACATGCCTGCCATTAGTGCTGCTTCAGATTAGCCATATGTTTCCTGGTTAAATCCAGCAATTTTGGGGTAAGGCCAGCATCCTCATATATGGGGTCCCCATGATCATCAGTAGCAATCACCTTCTGCCCCTGCACATAGGGCAGACATGCCTCTACTTCGTCCAGAGCCGCGGTTAACAGATCGCTAATGATGATCTGTTCCGACAGATTGGGATAAAGCTCTGTCAGTGCCTGAAGACGTGCTACATCGTGTAAATTAACGGGTATGGAAATCTGCTTTATTTCCCGGGATTCCATTGCGCTGGCATGCCAGGCCAAAACAATGTCTTTGATTTTTTTCATCTTTATTCAGCCTTTAGAAATTATACTTTCATTTTCACAAAACCTTATTATTCACTCTGAATTAAATGTCACCAGAGCAGCATATTCTGCTTCATAAATCAGGTTAATCATTAGCCTCAGCAGATAAGTATTAACTATGTAATAACTATTGCATTTTCGCTCAAAAGTTGCATAGTTTATTATAGCTCAAGAAATTGCTTACCCTTCTTAAGGAGGCATATTATGAATATAGCAAACACACTCGAAAATTATCTTGCACAGCATGAGATCACATACGACAAACTCCCGCATCGATATAGCGTTACCAGTATGAACACTGCAATCGCAGCCAACATACCCAGCAATGAGCTCGCCAAGTCAGTAATACTGGAAGATGACGAAGGCTATGTGATGGCCATAGTTCCTGCCACCAGACATGTAAAAATCAGGGAACTCAATCGGCTACTCAAGCGTAAAGTGGGTCTTGCCACCGAGAATGAACTACAGGCATTATTCAAAGACTGTGACCTGGGAGCCATCCCACCCATTGGAGAAGCCTATGGCATGAAAACCATTGTCGATTACAGTCTGGATGACTGTCCTGATGTTTATTTCGAATCGGGTAACCACGAGGAACTCATACACGTAAGCGCGGATGC
>JBLYYN010000120.1:0-25313 GCA_048550535.1 Gammaproteobacteria bacterium | reverse complement strand
TGGGGTAAATCTGTGGGGGCAGGGCTTAGCTGGATGTATTTTATGTTTTCCATGGGTATGATAATCATATCGCCATCCACTTCTAATGCCAGTTTGTCTTGCTCAAGAGCTTTGCGCACATTCATGGCAATCACGTTGGCATCATCACCGGCCTGTCTTGGCCAGCTTAAGGTCATTTTACTGGCGTCAGTAAAAAAAATGGTTGCGATGACTTGATTGCTCATGGTGATTTCCTCATATTATTATTTTATGAATAAATAATGCTAAAACGGCTGTCACAACAGTTTGCGGTTCTTATAATAGTCATATTTGTAGATTAACACCACCGGTACCTGCATCGAGCAAGTGATGGGTGTAAACTCAACGCTTGATGCATGACTGTCTGAATAAAGTAGATAAGCAAATCACGCACGCTTCACAGTGATACAGAGGTACACAGCTCAAAGCAATCAGCCACTAACCCTAAGGGAGTGTCCATGGTGTATCGTCACATGAAAACAGTGAGTCTTATTTTACTCATTGCCATAGTCACAGTCACAGGCATCAGTGCCTGTTCCTTCAAAACCTTATATAACAAACTCGATTATCTAATACCTGAATATGTCGCCGGTATGGTCACACTGGATGATGTGCTGGAAGATAAAGTCGAACGAAGAAGCCTGGCGCTGATCAACTGGCATCGCAACACGCAGTTAAAAGTCTACGCCGACTGGTTACAAACTGTTCAGCAGCAGGTCGGATCAAATTTAACCGGGCAGCAGGTTAAGCATCACATTGATGATATCAACCGTTTCTATCGGGCCTTCATCATCCAGCTTAATCAGGAAATGTCTGAAATCCTGCCACTGTTGAATGAGCTACAACAAAATGAAATGTTCAGCCATATTGCGCAAAAAAATGAGAAATACCGCGAGCAATATGTCGAGCTGGAGGATGAAGAAAGAATCGAAGCCTATAATGATGGCCTGCTGGAAAGCTATGAAAGCTGGCTGGGCGCATTAAGCGCTGAACAGGAAACAGCCATTACACTGGCCGCACAAAAAATGCAAAGCACGGCCGAGCTGCGTCTGTGGCGCCGGTTAGAGTGGCAGAAGGGGATTCAGAAAATTCTATCCAGTCAGGACAGTCGTGCCATCAAGACGCAAAGCCTTAAAAAATTTATGTCTGGTTTTGAGAATATAGACACTCCATCCACTCGAGAAAAATCAGAGGCCAACAGGCAGATCATAGCCAGCTTAACCGTGCATATCGCCCATAGCCTGACACAGGCGCAGAAAGCCCACTTTATGAGTGAGACCAATGACTATATTCGTATGTTTATTGAACTGGCGGAGAATCGATAGGGGGTTGAATTAAAGTTGTAAGTTGTAAGTCATCCCCCTGCCTTTTGTCATCCCGAGGGAATACGAGGGATCTTAACTCCCCCCCCCCACAACCCAGCCCCATAGGCAAAACTCCCAAAATCCACACCGGTCATCCCGAATAACCGCCATGGATGGTGGAAATGCTGGCAATGCAAGAGCAATTGTCAGTGAACACCGCGGGATCTTAATTTTTAGTGTTTAATTATTAAAATCAGTAACTTAGTGTCTGTTAGTGATTGTTCGAGCGGGGTAAATGCTTTAGCATGGGCAAATCATTAAATGAGCCGGTGCTCTCAGGGCCAATTTAGAGGCTCATATGCTTTTTAATTCTTCTAAGACTTTTCAATATTTACCTTTAGATGTATAGGTTTCTTATTGCTGATCTAGTTCTTTAATCAACGCGCTCAGCTGTGCCTCAAATCCATAACGTAAAAGGTATTAATCCATGAAAATAGCTGCGGATCCCATCAAACTGAACTGTACAGAACCAGACATCTACAATCGTCTGCTATCCCTGGATAACAAACACATACTGGAACTGGGCTGTGGCAGTGCCGACATCACACGCGATATTGCCAGCTCCGGTAGCGGGCGTAACATCATAGCCCTGGAAGTGGACAGTATTGCCCATGATAAAAACCTGCAGATATCCGATTTACCCAATGTCAGTTTCCAGCTCGCCGGTGCTGAAAATATTCCGCTTACCGATCAATCTATGGATGTGGTGTTGATGTTCAAGTCCCTGCATCATGTACCTTTGAATTTGATGGATCAATCCCTGCAGGAAATACACCGCGTGTTGAAGCCGGGCGGTAAGCTTTATATCTCCGAGCCGGTGTTCGCCGGTGAATTCAATGAAATACTATGCTTATTCCACGATGAGCAACAGGTGCGCGAAGCGGCATTCAAGGCCACCCAAAAAGCAGTGGCTGATGGCCTGTTTATCCTGGTCGAACAAATATTTTTTAATGCAGCCAGGAGATTCGAAAATTTTTCGGAGTTCGAAAACAGAATACTCAATGCCACCCACACCGAGCATGAGCTGGATGACAAACTCTACCAGCAGGTAAAACAACGCTTCGAGCAATACCTGGGGGATGACGGTGCGAATTTTCTCATGCCGATTCGGGTGGATTTGTTGCAGCGACCGGAGTGAAGGCTCAGGGTTGTAAGTCGTAAGTCGAAGGTGAACAGAGTAACCCGTCATCCTGGCTACTCACTGCTAAGGTCATCCTGAGCAGAGTCGATTCCTGCATGGGTTTATGCCGCAGGTAGTTACGAGGCCATGGATTTATGTCCTTTGAGTATGATCGAAAGCTAACCGTGGCCTGTACCCTAGCTATTGCATCATGCCATGATCTTCCAGTATTTGTATCCAGATGGGACTGGTTGTCAGAAAATCATAAATAATATTCCTGGCTTTTTTAACTTCCGGGCTAAATACACCCTTTACCTTTGCAATTTTTAGTGTAGCTATTTTGTTTCCAGGTATCGGTTGAGGGTCCAGTTCTGTACCTCCCAGGGGTAAGATATTCAACTTGCATTTTGATGGAGCAAGCGTGCTTTTCAGATAAACTGCCAGATGATAAAAAATAACAGCAGCGTCCGCCTGGTCATTGCACAGTGTGTAAGGTATGTCACGATGCATTATACGTGATGAGGCAACCCACTTTGCACCTGTACCCTGAGGTGATGATCCTCTACCAAAGACTGATTTAATACGGTTGATTTTGTAAGGGCTATCAAATGCAGTTAAGTCGAATAATGAGATGTCCTGAGAAAATATACTATTAAATAAAGTCGTTGCGTCACATCCAAAATAATTTTTATCCGCGACATTAAAGATAGTACCTGAAAAATTAGAAAAAGAGCCGGGTTCTAATATTGGGTTGGGTGTGACAACACGCGTCGTTCCACCCAGGTCACAAATATTATGGATAGAAGCTTTTGCGCTTGAACGAATAAGAATAACATTGCCACGATTAGTCAGTAGAGGCATTACCGATGGCACACGTACAGCCTTATCCGCTATGAGCTGATCCATGACGCTGCCAGGGGCTACTACTAAGGCAGGGAGACCTATAAGATTAATATTTTTGAACTGTAGTTTTTCGGTGATTATTTGATTTTCAGAAATAGGCGGAGAAGTAGACCAGCAAACGGATACATTAGCATTAGTTGTTAAACGAAGTTGTTGTTGCAATCCGATATGACCTAGATCTGGTCTACCTTTCATGGCATCTTTTAATGCCATGTGATAATTTCCAGGTGTAGATATACTTAGATCACACGATACATCACCATGCAAATCATTGATATCGTTTGCTGCTAATTGTGTTAAAAAGGGCGTGGTGGTAGGTTCATCTTGAGGCCAGTTAATAACGCCAAAATGTTGAGTATATACAGGATCGCCAGTAACAAGAGGTACGGCGTAGCTCGTAGTAATATTTAAAAATAAAAACATTGATACAATTATCAACACGTTATTTTTGGGCATTGCTGAATAACCTCCAGAATTATTTATAAAGGCAACATAACTAGAAATTAGCTAGAATTACTTTGGAATAAAATAGTAAGACAAGAATTTTAATAAATGCTTAGTAGTTACATTGCAAATAGCTGCCTAATTAACCTCATACACTTTTAATTATTTAATTGCGATATATCAATTTAAAAATTCACATTCGTTAACTTTTTAAACATTAGATAATCAAACACCATCCCATAAACTTCGTTGGGATTGCATGTGGAGTGTTTGGTGTCAACTCGGCTAGCATAAATTAAATAACGTGATAGCTTATGAAGTCGATATTTAATAGGGCATTTTACTAATTTACGATGTGCAGTTTTTTAACAGGTAAACCGAATTAGAACCTTTCACATAACATGTACTGCCAACTAATCATTTCTAGAATAGTCAATGGATAAGCTTAAATGAATGGGAATTTATCTTATTAGATAGATCTTGTTGGGACTAAACAAGATAGTATAAAAAATACCCATGAAAAATTTTCCAGATCTATTGTATACTGATGATTAATAAGTTTAATTGCTTTAATTTAATGTGAAATGTAAGGCCTGACGCTCGAATCTTCACAGTCTCGATCGACACCAAATATCGCTGATCCCAAATATCCAGGCATGATGCTATGTCTTATAGTATCCATTTTAGTGCTGAAAATAGCTGTTTAAGCTGAAATAATAGCCGTAATCTAGTCGTAATATTAATTTAATCAATATATTGCGTAGGTCCGATCCCGAAACACCGAAACATGGTCCGACCCCGAAACACTACATGAAGTCAGAAGTTGGTAGTTGCTTGTCATCCCGAGTGAATACGAGGGATCTTAAACGCCAAGGGCCATCATCACAGCCATTTAAAACCACCCATCTCCAGCCAACCCCATAGGCAAAACTCCCAAATACCGGTCATTTAAGTTTGTGACTTAAACTTTATGATTAAAATCAGATACTTAGTGATTGTTAGGCTGGGGTAAATGCTTTAGGATGTGTGGATAATTATAACGAGAGGGTTTCATGGAAGCTTTCAATGCCTTCAAAATTCTGAACATTGAATCAATGTGTCCTTTAATATCTAGAAAACAGTGGTCTGTCCCTGAGATATCTCCACAAAATACTGGTAGAGACTATTGGGTGATCTGGTCCATGATGATTTTGGAAACACTGAGCAGCCCATGCATCCTGTAAACTAGACCGGCTGATAAAATGGAACGGGAAGACTAATGGCAGAATCAAAATTTCCGCAAAAATATCCGATTCCAATACGTTGGATCATAAATGCAATGGTCATGATTGCACTGATCGCGTTTTATTATGCTCTGACACAAAGAATGGAAACAGAGCCAGTATTTGACATAGCCTATAGCGAGTTCAAGGAATTGTTGAATAATGGGGAGCTGAAGTCAGTCACATTAAAGGGCAATAAAGCGGAGGGGACTTTGTTTCAAGCGACCAGTATTGGCCCACAGGGAGAAATGAGCCAGTATTTTAAAACACGAATTCCCTATACTGGCGACGAAAGTCTGTTACCCGCCCTGGAATCACAACATGTTGAAATAAAAGTATTTCCACCAGAAGCCGAAGGGGGTTTATGGTCGATATTGCTCAGCATATTACCATGGATATTGATTATTGCTTTCTGGTTCTGGATTATTAATCGGGCACAAGGCAACATGCGCGGCGGGGTAGGCGGTAAAGGCGAGTTGGGTAAATTCCTGCGCGGTACAACCAGGGCTGCTGACATTCCTGATATCACTTTTGATGATGTCGCAGGTCAGGATTCAGCTAAACGAGAAGTGACCGAATTAGTTGAATTTCTCAAACATCCCGATCAATTTCGTAAACTTGGGGCCGAGGTGCCACGCGGTGTTTTACTGATGGGGCCACCTGGCACAGGTAAAACACTAATGGCCAGGGCACTGGCGGGAGAGGCCGGTGTCAGATTCTATTCCATTTCAGGTTCTGAATTCATTGAGGTTTTCGTTGGAGTCGGTGCATCTCGTGTTCGCCACCTGTTTGATGAAGCCAAGAAAAACTCACCGGCGATTATCTTTATTGACGAGCTGGATAGCATTGGCCGTACCCGTGGTACGGGACTCGGTGGCGGCCATGATGAGCGCGAACAAACCCTTAACCAGATTCTCGCTGAAATGGATGGCTTTAGCGGCCATGAAGCGGTCATTGTGCTGGGCGCAACCAATCGCCCGGATGTGCTGGATCCAGCATTGCTAAGACCTGGGCGTTTTGATCGTCATGTGGTGCTGGAATTACCAGACCGTAATGACCGTATTGGTATTCTCAAAGTGCATAGCCGAAAAGTACCCCTGGCTGACGACGTGAACCTGGAGCAGATATCGGCCGGTACACCCGGTTTCTCAGGTGCCGATATCAAAAATCTGGTTAATGAAGCGGCTATGTTAGCCGCCCGTGAAAAGGCCGCTAAAGTAGCCATGACTCATTTTGATGAAGCGCGGGATAAGCTGATGCTGGGAACGGTACGTACCCTGGCTATCCAGCCGGAAGAACGACATCGTATGGCAGTGCATGAATCCGGTCATACGCTGGTGGCCTATTTTCTGCCCCATTCAGATCCAATTTATAAGGTCAGTATCATACCCCGTGGCAGGGCTTTGGGCGTTACCCATCAATTGCCCGAACAGGAGCGACACACGCTACCAGAAGAGTATTTGAAAGATCGACTGGTGGTGATGCTGGCTGGACGAAATGCTGAACGGGAGCTTTTAGGCAGTGTCAGTTCCGGCGCCGATGATGACATTGCTCAGGCAACGGCACTGGCACGTGCCATGGTCTCTCGTTGGGGTATGTCCAGGGAAATTGGTCCAGTGGACCTCCGTGATAGTGAAGAGCACCCGTTCCTGGGCAGGGAAATAGCCCAGCCGCGTCATTTTTCCGAAAACTCGGCGCAGTCGGTAGATAAGGCCATAAAAGAACTTCTAGGCAATGCCGAAAAACAGGCCATAGAATTAATTACACGACACAGGCAACAGCTGGATAGCCTGATTAATGAACTTGAAGGACATGAAACCCTGGACCGGGAGCAGATTAAGGCCTGTCTCGGCAACAAAGCAAGTTAATTAATGGTTACCAAGAGCCGGCATATGCCGACTTTTTTATTATCTTTAGTTTCGGTGTTTGCCAGGTAGTTGATCCGTATCATGTATGACGGCTAAATGCGGGTTTTAATTAATAGCCGGGTATGAGTAAAGTGACGTAGCAATGAAGGCCAACTGAAGTGTGAGCTTAAATCACTCGAGGTACGCACATGACTTTATCAACCAATGATCTTGCAAAGGCCCGTGAAACTGCAAATGCCATTCTAGAGGTTATGCGGCTTGATGCTTATATATTTGAAGTCGAACCTCATAATGAAAGCTGGCAGCTTATAATTGAGTGCGCATGTGAAATCGACGGTGGCTGGAAGAGGATTACATTACAGGTTCCCAAGGAATTGCTTTTGCAAAGTTTTGTCGATGATGATGTTAAAAAGGATCTATTCAATTACTGGAAGCAACAGTTACTAGACTGCAAAAAAATTAACCTGGCGGGTGATGACTAATAGCAGTGAAAAAAATCATGCCGCTGTCTGCTTTCAAATACAACATTGCTCCGGGGTTCATTCCTCCGAACCGGTTATTTATTCGACCACATTCCAGGTATTGATATGATCAGCCAGCGTAATCGATTAAAAGCAATATCGGAAAATGTTCTCCAGATTGAAATTTCGGCAATAAAGGAAATGGCCATATTAAGTGCCCAGGTGAAAGATGCCGTATCCCTTGCCTGGGGGCTGCCTTCATTCCAAACACCGGATTACATCAGAGAAACGGTGAAACAGCAGCTGGATCTTGATCGGGATATCGGTAAATATACGCTGCCCGATGGACTCAAAGAATTTAGAGAACAGGTTGCACAAAGACATCAACAGGAGACCGGCGTTTCTGTTGATGCGGATAAAAACATCATGATTACCGCGGGAAATATGGAGGGGCTGAATATACTGTTTCATAGCATACTCGATCCTGGCGACGAGGTTATTCTGACGGATCCCTGTTTTGCATCCCATATTCAGCAAATCAAACTGTGTGGCGGACAAGCAATATACTGGCCACTGGATGAAGAAAAAGGCTGGCAAGTCGATCTGACTCTGTTACCCAATTTAATTAATCACAGAACCAAAGCCATTGTAATGGTATCCCCGTCAAATCCAACCGGGAAAATTTTCAGCAAAGAAAACCTGATAAAAATTGGTCAGCTGGCCAGAGATCATGGGCTGCTTGTCATTATAGATGATCCATACAGCCAGTTTATCTACGAAAATAATAACCACTATTTCAATCTGGCTACGGTCGAAGAATTTTCAGATCATGTTATATATCTATTTACCTTTTCCAAATGTTTTGCTATGAGTGGCTGGCGACTGGGATACATGATACTGCCGGAAGAGCTTAAGCAACAGGTCTTGAAAGTACAGGATGCCAATATTATATGTGCACCCAGAATATCTCAGGTAGCAGGTATGGCTGCCTTGAGTCAGCCGCCAGTTCATTTTGAAGCGTTCAGAAATATCCTGTCCAAGCGTCGTGAGCTGATCTGTCAGCGGCTGGATAATCTGCCTCATGTCTTTGAGTATGTTAAGCCGGATGGCGCCTATTATGTGTTTCCAAAAATTCTCACTGAACACAGCAGTTCACATGACTTTGCCATCCAGTTGCTGAAACAGATTAAAGTCACCTTGACGCCAGGAGCCGCTTTTGGGCCTTCCGGAGAACACCATGTCAGAATGGCTTACTGTGTGTCTAATGATGTAATTAATCAGGCATTTGATCGCATGGATAAGTATTTTGTACCTTAGGACGGTTACTTAAGTCCATTGGAAATAACTGATGCCCGCAAACAGGCAGTCCGATTGGTGCTTCCCATGCTGGACTATCTGAATGGAAATACAAAGAAGATAGATTCACATGCAATATTTTGTGGCATAGTAACAATTCCTTTTATTCGCTAATTCCTTATGTCAATTTAATATGCTCAGTAAAAAACAGGCAAAATTAAATTACACTGACACTATTAATTGATTGAGCGATCCCTTTTTCGAAAATTACACATAACACTCAAATTCCTCAGCAATCGCATCTGGACCGTGTTTTTCAATTAATGTCTGCAATTCCGCGGTTACTGTCTGGGCTTCATCATCGCCCAGCTCACCTTCTGCTATCAATGTCGCTAACAGGCCTTGTTCCAGCTCATCAAACAATTGAGACAAGGTCGGTTCGCCCAGCTTATCCATGCCAGCATCAATCAGTCGAGTGAGTGCCTGACTGGCTCGTGGTTTGAAAAAACGCACGGCGAAGGCTTCTGCGCCATATTCTTCTATCATGGCTTCAACTTCATTGCGCAGTTCTTGTAAGCGGTCAGTAGAAAAGGTGTTGAGAGGGATAGTAATTGTCTTTACATCCTTTAGGACCTCCTCCCTTACACTGGCCAGTGTGGCCGGCTGAGCAATTTCCTCATCATCAAGCACTTTTTGAATAATAGACGATAAGTCTTCGGAGGTATTTTCGTAAATGTCATTTGCCAGAGCCATAATATTTCTCCAACCTGTTCAATTAATAAACATAATCAAAAACTGGATTATAACTATTGATTTCAATCATCAAAACTAAAAACTGGGTCTCGACTAGATTCTAGTACATTACCTCCATGCCCTGTGGATATTTATGCCCTATGGGTATTTATACCCTGTGGGTATGGTCGAGGGTATGTCGTGGCATAGTGAATTTGGCCGCCTAATAGGAGCTAGAATCACGCCTGGAGCAGTGATCGAGAGTCAGGTCAGGAACTAAGACCAGGCCAATGAGTTTTAGGGATAATTTTTTATATATACAAAAAATCCGGATCAGATAGTTTATAGCACTTTGGTGTAATTGTTACTTATATTAGAATAAGCAATCTTTAATATCAGGACAAATTGTACCCAGGGGGTATAAACTCTATGAAACCTATGGCTTGATGATGTGAAATAGTGGCCTGATACTTGTTCTTTTTTCTTGTTGTAATCATTATAGGATATACATAAGTATGACTTATACCCAAACAGGTTCTGCGGCACGTACCAGCCTCATTGTGGTTTTAGTTATCTGTGGCTTATTAGCTGTTGCGGTCATGTTATTACCGAAGGGTTTTAGCGATGACTTGTCAAAAATAGGCCAGGGCATGGCTGTTGTGGTGCTGACCCATGACAAGAATTCTGTGGGGAGTATGCAATTTATGGAGCTGCTCAATAAAGTACGTGCAGATTATGCTGGCATGGTCGAATTTTTGGCGGTTGATATTAATACCAGGGAAGGTCAAGCTTTTAGCCGGCGGCAGGGTGTTGGTGCTGTAGTTCTTGTATTGTTTGGCCCAGACGGGACAAGACAGGGTGTGCTCTATAGTGGTATCGGTGAAAAGGCTTTACGATCAGAAATAGATAATATTGTATCTCCCTGAACCAGGCACCCGCTTACATTTGTGCTCAGAGTAAAAACATGCAGAGTCGGGGGGCAGGCCATACAGTTCACATCATGTCAATTGTAAGGCCTGGTCTGTTCACCAAAACTAACGCTAATCTAGAATAATCATCGCAGAACTTGAGTTTGTCATGACCGCTGATATCTACCTTGCCGCTTTTTTTATTATCCTGTTTGCCTATTTCTTACGAGGCATTACGGGTTTTGGTTCGGGTTTAATCGCTATACCGCTGTTAGCTCATTTTTTGCCTTTAACCTTTGTTGTGCCTATGGTTCTGGTTCTGGATTTTTCGGCATCGGTTGTGCTCAGTCGCCATACGCATTTGCAGGTGCGTTGGGATGAAATTCGATTTTTGTTAGCTCCGTCTATTGTGGGGATTTTAGCCGGTTCGTTTTTACTGGTGAATTTACCGCGTGAGCCGCTATTGGTGGGGCTGGGTTCGTTTGTTATATTTTTTGGCTTACGTTATATATTCAATGTGCACAATGAACAACCGATTAGTCGTTGGTGGTCTGTGCCCACCGGATTAAGCGGTGGTCTGATCGGGGCACTGTTCGGCACCGGTGGTCCGCCTTACGTGGTGTATCTTTCGCATCGCTTACATGACAAAACGCAATTACGCGGTACCTTGTCGGGCCTGTTTATGCTCGACGGTGCCTTACGTGTTATTAGCTTCCTGTTTATTGGCCTGCTGTTTCAAAGTGGGATATTAAGCGCGTTGTTAATGGCGTTTCCGCTGATGGGCCTGGGTCTTTATTTAGGCAACAAGGTACACCTGGGGATTTCTCAGCGACAGCAGTTAGCGCTGATTGGCGGTTTATTGTTAATGAGTGGCGGCTCTTTGTTATGGAAGGCATGGGCTTGATATAAATTAACCGATGACAGAGGAGGATAATAATCGGGATAAGTTTATTTCGTCATTAAAATACCAACAACATTAAAGCTTTTTCCCCGGGCCCTTATTGTTTTCTATATCTGAAAAAATAATCAGTCGTTGTTTTAGTCTGACGGGTATGTATGCAGTTAACTTGCTGCCCTGATAACTGGTTATCATTAAAATTCCGGCCAGGGTAAGTAAGTGTAACTCTGGGTATTGAACAAACACATGCCCCAAAGGGGCATAGGCGATAATGGGTAAATTGGCCAGGGCAATAATAAATGTCCAGAATAAACTGATATTAGCTAGTCGTATTCCCTTGTCTTCCATGGTTTTATAAAAATTGTCGATTAATGACGTCAGTATTACGATGGGCAGTAACACTATATAACCATCAGCCTGTGGAAAGGCAAAGTCAATGATTGACACGCCGAGTGCCATGCTCATGGCGACCAGAGTGAAAATAATTGACAGCCGGGGCGTCCTCGCCAGTTGTTTAGGGAAAAGCCTTCTACCCATACTAGAAAAAATAATAACCACCGAAAAAGTAAATAATGATGTTAACCAGTCATTATAGGTAATGGCCAGTGCGAGTAAGGTGGGTGTAAATACGCCATAACTATGAATACCAATAAAATGTCTAAAAATTGTGGTGATGACTACACCCAATGGCAATAATAGTAATATGGCCAAATGCTCCCTGGTTTCAATATCCAGGCGAGTCAGGTCAAACAGAGTAATCCAGTTTTTGTTGCCGATATTGCTATGCTCTAAGGTTTCTGGCTGCTGCTCAATGTGGTAATCGAGCTTAACTAAACGGCCGTTAGTCAGCTGAATGACATCTGGCTCATTGAAATGAAACGGTACATAATTATCTGGAATGTTTTCTGCGTATCCATAAAACGGGTCGTAGGATACCCAGTTATCATCAAGATATATCTCTACCCAGTAGTGAGGGGAATAGGTCGGTTCTTTGAGTATAAATCCGGTAACCAGACGAGCGGGAAACTGCAAGGAACGAGCCAGAGAAATAAATAGTATCGAACGTTCCAGTACGGAAACATGTTTACTTTCGACGATATTATGAATGGCTCTTAAATGGCTGGATTTAGTTGTTTTGAGATTGTTAGTATATTTATAAATATGTTTAACCAGGTCATTTCGGTTTTCTACCTGTGCATTAATATGGTTGGCCAATTTAACTAGAGTGGGGTTGCTTATATCCAGCCAGGCTTCGTCCTTTAAATATCGCTCCTTTATTTTTGAGGCTAGGGTCGGTTTTTTTATAATGATACTCGGTGTCGATGAATGTTGAATCATATATTCGACGGTTGCGTCGATATTTCCATCTTTTTTGGCAATACCGGTTATGCCACGAATGGTTCCGTCTTTGCGTTTTGTGGTTCTTATTTTAAGTCCTGGATGAGTGAGCGTCTGCTTGATTAACTGACTGTATTCAGTTTCATAGGGAGTGCTTATGGACAAGACACTTTCACCTTGAATGCCGACCATACTGATATCGATGGTGACTAGCCACAGGCTGTCGCCATTGGCTTTGTTGGTAGGCAAAATCAGAAATCTAAGCGTTAATAATAAGAACGTAATGATAAACAGTAGTATTAACAATCGTTTAATTGTGGTTCTCGATATAATATCTAACTTTATGTTTTTATTAGGCATATTGTTTTATCAATATTTCACATGCTGTTGATAGAATCATGTTATATTTTTTACATATTAAATAGCAGGCGCTTTTTATGATGTTTTCTTTTTTTAGTAAGGCAATACTTATAATTAGTCTGACATTATTTCAAATATGTTATGCCAGTGATAAGACAGTTATTGGCTGGATAGAACCCGTTGCAATCAATAATGGTCAGATTGTGATCAATGCTAAAATTGATACCGGTGCTGACCATCCCTCAATCACAGTCTATGATTTGCATGCCTATAGATCAAGCAATTCCGACTGGATAAGATTTAATATAATTGATGCTACTGGGAAAAAGCATTTAATCGAAAAGCCAGTTGAAAAGCATACACGAATTAAGCGCAAAGCAGAAAAGTCCGAACGAAGACCGGTGATTAAGCTGGATATCTGTCTGGCTAATCAACGACGGGAAATGAAAGTCAGTGTTACCAGTGCCACGGGATACAAATACAAAATGCTAATCGGCAGGAGTTATTTGAAAGACCTGTTTGTTGTCGATTCTGCCCTCAAAAATACCACCCAGCCAGAATGCACTCAAAACAAATAACAGGGTCAGGCCCAGGTAAGTGATTGAATAACATAGCTAAAGTACTTGAATATAGGACAAGTACTGGTTTAAAAGCCACTTTTTAACTATAAAATGACTGCTTTAAGGATAGTGGCATCGAGCCCAGTGCCTTATTCGACAAATCAGTTGCCTCTATTCAGCCGCTTTAAGTGTGGCAGCTTTAATCAGATATCTACACAAACTTACTGGCGCCTGTTATTTTATGGCTACAAATACTATAGACCTTTATCCTGCTCGAGACCTTGAATGTTAATTAAATACTACTTCATTGCATTGCTTATGCTGCTGCTGGTTAATGCTCCGTTGCAGGCACAATCCACCTGCTCAGAGCAAGGTGTGTGGTTGCAAGTTCTGGGTTCCGGTGGGCCGGAACTGGATGACGGTCGGGCTTCCAGTGGTTATGTGATCTGGCTCAATGGCAAGGCACGTATTCTGCTTGATATGGGCGCGGGCAGTTTGTTGCATTTTGAACAGAGCGGAGCCATGTTAAATGATCTGGATGTGGTTCTGTTGAGTCACCTGCATGTGGATCACAGTAATGATTTGCCAGCACTGATCAAGGCGGCTTACTTTAGTGACCGAAACCGTGATTTGCCGCTGTATGGTCCAAACGGTAATTCGCTGATGCCAGCAACCACGGCTTTTGTACAAAAATTATTTGCAGCTAAAGGTGCGTATCGATATTTGAGTGATTATCTCGATGGCTCAGAAAGTTTTCGTCTATTGCCGCATGATGTCGATGTGTCATCCACAGCTGAATATGTTGTAAAGACTGATATGCCTTATGGTTTAACTGCGGTGGCGGTGCATCATGGGCCAGTACCCGCGCTGGCCTGGCGGGTGGAGATTGCAGGGCGCAGCCTGGTGTTCAGTGGTGATATGAATAATCAGAATAATGTACTTTCAAAGCTAGCAAAACAGGCAGATTTATTGCTGGCTCATCATGCTATACCGGAGCAAGCCGGTAGTGTTGCGCGCAACTTACATATGCCACCCTCGGTAATAGGGCAGATTGCCAGTAAGGCCGAAGTTAAACAACTGGTGCTGTCACATCGAATGAATCGCACGCTAGGTCGTGAGAAGGCAGCTACGGCACAGATACGCCAAAGCTATAAGGGTACACTTCATTTTGCGGATGATTTGCAGTGTTTCAGGCCATAAGGAAAAGCTGATAAGGGGCCCGGTTTTTCAGAGAAACGGGGGAGATCGAAACTCTCCCAGTATAAGGAATAAGAATCCACACTGTTGTTGATGATGCCGATCGATCAGTGTGATTACAGGATGAAATCAATACCATCCCTTATTTGCAATAAGGTGCAAGCCTGGCCGCTAGTCGATGATGCCGTAGATTCAACGAGCGGTGTCCTGCTCGGCGCCAGGTGAGCATATATGGTCCAGGTGGCGTTATCCTCAAGGTTTTGTATACTCATAGTGACATTAATAAAAGAATAATGAAGTATGCGGCGTTCTAATAAAGAATTCATGCTGATTACCTTGTCCATGGTTGGTGCGCTGGCCATATCCCCCTTTGCCGTTATCCGTCTGTGGCATGGCGAATGGATAATTGGATTGCTTGATTCGATTCTGGTGGTCGGTATGGTTTTTAGTGGTGTCTTTATTTATTTCACTCATAAAATTAAAGTTGCAGGCATTGTATTGACTGTGTTCACTTTGACGGGAACCGTTGTTGCCATCTATCTTATAGGAACAAACGTTGTGTTCTGGGCTTACCCAGCGATGGTAGGTGTTTATTTTATACTGGTTCCGCGCCTGGCGATTACCCTAACCTTGCTGGCCGCACTGGCCCTGATACCGGCACTATACCAACAAATGGAACTCACTGCTGTTGCTGCAGTAATTATTACGCTTTTCGTTAATAATGTATTTTCCTATGTGTTTGCAAGGCGAATGCATAATCAGCGTGACCAACTGTCATTGCTTGTCAGGCGTGATCCCTTGACCGGGGCAGGTAACCGCAGAGCTCTCGATGAAAAACTGGATGAAATAATCGCATTAAATAAACGTATAAAACATATTGTATCAGTTGTGGTGATTGATGTGGATCACTTTAAACGTATCAACGATAAGTATGGCCATACCATGGGTGACCAGGTGCTGGTCAAGTTGACGAATTTGATCAAGAAAAGAATTCGTGCGACCGATAGTTTGTACCGATACGGTGGTGAGGAGTTTGTGGTTATATTAATGAATGCCAGCCTGGAGACTGCAGCCTTTATATCCGAACAACTCAGAATAATCATTGAATCAAACAGCCTGGTCGATGCTGAGGTGATGACGATTTCCCTGGGAGTGGCCGAGTTTATTGAAGGTGAATCAGCTGATCACTGGTTAGATCGGGGTGATAAGGCCCTGTATCAGGCGAAGGCGACAGGACGTAACAAAACCTGTGCTGCGAATTAAACTGTCTGAAAAGCCGGGTCAGTGAGTCTAAGCCGCCCCGGGTGCAATTGTTGCTAATATTCTATATTATTACAAACAATTGTGATTCGACACCGGTTTTCACCGATATTTTGCCCTGTTAACAACATGCATAATCTTCCCATAAATGACGTTTTATCCGAGATTAAAGATAGGTTGAGTACTAACAACCGTGTCGTACTACAGGCGCCTCCAGGTGCAGGTAAAACCACAGCCGTACCCATCGCATTGCTTGATCAGTCCTGGTTGCATAATAAACAGATTATTATGCTTGAGCCTAGACGCCTGGCTGCACGTAATGCTGCCTCACGCATGGCTTATTTATTGAATGAGGAAGTCGGTCAAACGGTAGGTTATCAAATACGACAGGACCATTGTTTTAGTGAAAAAACTAAAATACTGGTGCTAACAGAAGGTGTTTTAACTCGCAAGTTACAGGCAGATCCTGAGCAGGAAAACACAGCGCTGGTTATATTTGATGAATTTCATGAACGCAGTCTGCATGCTGATTTATCACTCGCACTGTGTTTGCAGAGCCAGCAGATCTTACATGAAAATTTAAAAATTTTGGTGATGTCTGCAACGCTGAATACCCATGCTATTGCAGATTTACTGGATAATGCACCTGTTATTCAGAGTGAAGGGCGAAGTTATCCGGTTGATATTCGATACATTGATAAACCCATAAAGAAAACCGGCAATAGTTTTAACAACCAGCAGCAGCTGATTTCATTATTATTTAATACAGTAAAGCAGATTATTCATGAACCTGTGCCTGATGCAAATGGAGGAAACTGTCTGGTGTTTTTGCCGGGTGTGAAAGAAATTAACCAGCTTTTCAGGCAGATTAAACAATACCTTAATGCGGAAGCTATTAATAATATTTTGATTGCACCGCTGCATGGGAGTTTGAATAAGCAGCAACAGGATCAGGCTATTGCAGCACCGGCTGACGGTCTGAGAAAAATAGTATTAGCCACCAATATTGCAGAAACCAGTCTAACCATTGAAGGTATTAATTGTGTGATTGATTCCGGGCTGGAACGCATACTTCAGTATAATCCTGCATCCGCTATGAACAGTTTAAAAACACACTTCATTTCGGAAGATTCTGCGGTGCAACGCAGCGGTCGTGCCGGGCGGTTAGCCGCTGGGGTGTGCTATCGATTATGGACCTCACAGCAACAGCAGCGCTTAGTTAAACATTCAGTGGCTGAAATTTTACACAGCGATCTATCCAGTCTGGTACTGGAGCTGGCAAACTGGGGTGTGCAACAGGTTGATGAGTTACAATGGCTGGATACACCACCTGCAAGTGCCATTGCTCAGGCAAAAGAGTTATTGCAGAAACTGAATGCCATTACTAGCGATGGCAAGATCACCAGCCATGGTCGTGATATGCTACGCCTGGGTACGCAGCCACGACTGGCGCACATGATGTTATCTGCAATTAAGCTGAAGCAGGCTTATCATGCTTGTTTGATTGCAAGTATACTTACGGAAAAGGACCTGTTCCTGGCACGCACAGAAAAAAGTGTTGATATACATGAGCGACTGAATGTGTTGCGGCGTATGCAAACATCCCGACTCCAGTCTTCTGCTGAAAATCAGAAACCGCTCGGCATTGATGTGCAGCAGGCCAGGCGCATACTTCAGGCCGCCGATGACTTTTTTAAACGACTTAAACAGTGTACTAAGAACATTACCCGGGATGAACCGGATAATCAGCTCAGTGGTGTGCTGCTGGCCTATGCCTGCCCCGATAGAATTGCTAAACAACGCCATATTAATGATGCACGTTATTTGCTCAGTAATGGCAAAGGGGCGGTGATACCTCCGCATTTGCAACAGCATATTGGTGAATATATCGTTATCGCCAACCTTGATGCTAAACAGGGCGCAACTGGGCAAGCTGAGGCGGTTATTTATCTTGCTGCTGAGATCAGCGCACTGCAACTGGGCGACTATTTTGAAGATATCATTGAACACAAACAGACTATTACCTGGAATGAGACTCAGCAACGGGTAGAGACCAGGCAAACACGCTGCATAGGTAAGATTATTTTGCAGCAAAAGCTGGCGCCAGCAGAAGATAAAGATACGGTTAGTAAATGTCTGTTGCAGGCAATCGAAGCGCTCGGGCTGGATTGCCTGAACTGGTCAGAGCAGGCTGTTAATCTTAAGCAGCGGGTGCAATTTATTCGTCATCACATGGCCACTAAACCAGCGCTTAAAAAACAGCTGATGGATCAAGAGTTAGCGGATTTTTCTGATATGGCGTTGATGAATAGCCTTGAGCTCTGGCTGCAGCCGTATTTAGGCACTGCAAACAGTCTTAAACAATGTCAGAAACTGGATTTATATAGCATCCTGAAAAGCCAGCTTAGCTGGGAGCAACAACAGTTAATCAACCAGCTGGCTCCGGAAAAAATTACCGTACCCAGCGGCTCGGCAATCCGGATTGACTATAGCGATGCTGATCAACCCGTACTTGCAGTCAGGCTGCAAGAGGTGTTTGGTTTGTATGAAACGCCCACATTACTTAATGGTCAGTGTCTAATAATGATGCACCTGTTATCGCCTGCGCGTCGTCCGATGCAGGTCACACAGGATTTAAACAGTTTTTGGCATACCACCTACCACGAGGTAAAAAAAGAACTGCGTGGCAAATACAAAAGGCACTACTGGCCAGACGATCCCTTCACAGCACAGGCTACCAGTAAAACAAAAAAGAATATGCACAGGGATTAATCAGCCTGGCCAGTTGTCACGATATTAGCTATGATAGCTGTAGATGCTAAATGATATAATTTTGTCCAGATCTGAATACAAAGAATAGCAAAAAACCGGGCAGTGAGTTTGTGCCCTTGTGTGATGCTCTTAAGTCTTGTAAATAATAGTGATCCGATACCGATATTATTATATGAATACTTACAAATATATTTTCTTCATATTGTTAATTTTTCTTCCTCAAACGTCTCAGGCGGGCTGGAGTGATTTTGTTAGTGATATTAAGAAGACCGTGAAGCAGAAGGCTGGAGTGAGTACGACTTCAACATTATCTGAAGATAAAATTATTGCGGGTTTGAAACAGGCCTTAAATCAGGGTGTTGAGAAATCGGTTAAACAATTAGGCACCAGGAATGGCTTTTTAAAAGATGCCAGCGTTAAAATACCTATGCCTCATACTTTAAAAAATCTGGATCGAGGTTTAAGGATAATAGGCCAGAATAAGCTTGCGGATAAATTTATTAACACTATGAATCATGCGGCTGAAAAGGCAGTACCTGAAACACTGGATATACTGGTGTCTGCTGTGAAATCTATGACATTAAAGGATGCAGTTAAGATACTGAACGGTGAAGATGATGCGGCCACTCAATATTTTAAACGCAATAGTATGTCCGAACTTCGTATTGTTATTAAACCCATAGTGCATAAAGCTACCAATAAAGTGGGTTTAACCAATGCTTATAAAAAGATGATCAATAAAGCCGGTTACCTGGCCAGATATATCGATAAAGATAGTCTGGATATCGATCAATACGTTACCAATAAAACCATAGATGGTTTGTTTATGAAAATTGCTGTAGAAGAGAAACGTATTCGAAAAGACCCCGTGGCACGTACCACCGATTTACTCAAAGATGTATTTGGTGGTTAATCGTGTCTTTTACTCAGAGGCGTAGTGTTTCAGGGAAAGCTGAAGCCACCCCAGTTTAGCAGAACTTTTTTACAAAGCCACATAAGTTTTGTTGCTTAAATAACCGGCTTCCTGCATGAATAAACAACATAGTCGATATAGTCGATGTTCTGAGAAAAGTGGTCCCAGATATGTTTCATGCGTATTTTTACTGAACGCTTACTGATCACTTTATATGCAATACGCAGACTATTGATAATGCCTTCGTCTCGAATAAAACCCAGCACACTGAATAAATTAAAACGTCGCTGAAAAATATTTATTTGCTCAAAGCCTGACTCAGTGAGCGAATCATGCCATCCTTGCCGGGAATGAAATTTTAATGATTGGCAGCCGCATATATTATAGGTGGCGGTTTCAACGCTTTGTGGTGGGGGTTTTCTCCAGCAAAATTCAAGCCCGGAGCAATAGCCACCAGGTTTCAATACGCGTATGATTTCTCTGAAAGCTTTTTCCTGATCCACTAACATAATAATGCCCTGGGAGATAACATAGTCGAAACTATTATCGGCAAAATCAAGTGTTCTAATATCGCCCTGTTGAGCCTTGACTCTGTGTTCGAGACCTTTATGTGAAATCAGTTTATTGGCCTTATTGACCAGGTGATCTGAAATATCGACACTGATCAGTTCGCAGTCGTAGTTTTGTCCGATATAACAGGCGGCTTCGCCATTGCCACTGCCAATTTCCAGAATGCGTGAATTGGGTTTAAAATTAAGAGAATTAACAATAAGATCACGGCCTTCCAGGCCACCGGGGTTGATGATTTTTTTACCCAGGTAGCCCATAAAATCGTAGGTATTCAGCTTAAGGATTTGTTCATTACCAAGTGTATTCCAGTCGATGCTGGGTACAGTGCAACTGACATTGATTTGTGGTTCCATGCTGTTTTGCTATCCCTGAATTTGGAGGCTGTCTGAAATTAAAAAGACAGGTTTCTATAGAATAAATTAAAATATATTAGCAAACTTTGCAAGCCTGATTGAATAGATCGGGACTATTTCACGGTTTTCACTGAAACAGGCTCGCTCTATCCTTTTAGCTAGAATATTCAGGACCAGAATAAAATATAATATCAAATGCTAATTTCACTCTGGCCCTGAATATGGCTAAGTATTATTACTTTAGTTTTGCAAGGCCTATAAGCTTCAGTGCAAATTTTTCATACAGTGGGTCGGAAACACCTTTACGTATTTTGTAGAGGAAGTATTTTTCAAATAGAATTTTCGACCAGTGTACCCACTTGCCTTTTTTAAACCAGGTGACATTTCGGGGTGGTATCTGTGGTTGAGCAATGAAAGCGGCACCCGTGTTACCCAGGTCAGCCAGGCAGAAGGCATTCCAGGTAGCTTTAGTGACAGCCGGGCTCCCTGTAATGTCAGCCTTGAGATTTTTCACAATCGCGGTCACCATTGACTCGATCATGTAACCGGTTTTCGGGGCACCGGTAGGTACTGGGGTGGCTTCCACCGGTGGAATAGCAATACAGACTCCGGCAGAGTAGATGTTTTTGTATTTAGGGCTACGCTGGTGTTCATCAACGATAACAAAACCACGTGGATTACATAAGCCCTCAACAGCTACCAGGGGATCGACCCCCTTGAAGGAGGGCAGTATCATGGAATGATGGAACGACAGTTCATGTTGTTTCTCGACTTCGCCTTTATCATTGAGCTGGTCGACGTACATTTTGCCCTGTTCAACTTTCATCACTTTCGCGTTAGTAATGGCATTGATGTGACGATTACGTAATTCATGTTCCAGCATGCCTCTTGAATCGCCCACACCTCCCAGGCCAAGGTGGCCGACATAGGGCTCACTGGTGACAAAGGTCATAGGTATTTTGTCACGGATTTTTTTGCGGCAAAGTACAGTGTCCAGTATGGCGGCATATTCATATGCGGGTCCGAAGCAACTGGCAAACGGTGCGGCGCCCACTATCACCGGACCAGGGTTTTCCAATAGCTGTTTAAAGTCTTCATAGGATTTTTCAGCATGGTCAACGGTACATATTGATTGTGTAAATCCGTTGATGGGTCCCGAGCCTTCCACTTCTTCAAATGCCAGGCGTGGGCCAGTAGTGATGATCAGGTAGTCATAAGTGACTTCCTCACCATCTTTAATCTGTAGTTTATTTGCATCGGCATCAATTTTTTCAACCCAGCCGACAATGAAGTTGATTTTGCGTCGTTTGAGTATGGAGCTTAATGGGATGGTAATGGCTTTACGTTCACGCCAGCCAACGGCGAGCCATGGATTTGATGGGACAAATTGAAAGAAATCATTGGCGTTAATAACAGTGATTTCATGTGTCTTTTCCAGCATGTCCCTTAGCTCAAAAGCAGCAGGTAAGCCGCCAACTCCTGCACCTAATATAACGATATGTGACATCTTGCAATACTCCCTGGTTAGAACAAACTTTACAGTTGAGTTCTTGGTTTGGTCTGTAAAGATGTTAGTTAAGAGTCAATCGGGTTATAAGATACCTTTTACATTTGTAGAAAACAAAACAGTGGGTTAGAAGAGACTGATATTAACGACATTATATACCATTACTCTCCAGGCAGTAATTTTAACCGGTAAAAACCTACACCGAATAGTGTGATAAATACTGGTCATTATCAATGGTTAAATCATAAATATGAAATGACTTAATACAATGGCGAACAGGCAGGTTGAATTACCCAAATCATGGAAATAAAATCAGCAGGAAACGCTAATCATCTGCGCATTCCTCAACTATCGCCTGCGACTGGCTTATCGGGGTATATAACACCGTACAGGGCGGGAGCCAGGTAAGTAATTGAATAACTAAATAAAGTTGATGAATAGGGTACAGATATTTGCGCTAATCCCTTAATTAAATAGTTAAGGACAGAGCATCGTTCTTATCAATATAAGCTATCTAGAATATTAGCATTAATTGGGAGAGCAGGGATTAGCTGAAATCCAGTGAATCCTGTCTTAGTCATACCGATAGCGTGTGTAAACACCCATTAGGTTTCAGGTCTAAAAAAACGGGATCTCCAGGGATTTAACGCTACGACTTAGGGCCACATTTGGAGCTCATATTAGTGACACCAGGGCCACAAATAATGCTGGATGTTGCTGTGCTATGTTTTAGTTTTACGTGCAGCATAACTTGAATAGCCTACGGCTGAGCGGCTGTTCAGATTCTCAACAAAGGCTTCGGCATGTTCTGTAACTTCTGTCAGCGTTCCGGATCTGATGCAATTCATGCTTGAGTTGCCGTATTCAACCACATAGTGGTACCAGTTGCCCGCCGGCATGCCTTCAGGAGGATCGGTTTTTTCGATATTTGCCAAACGGTAGGATATTTTTCTGGCATTATGATTCAGTTGTACGCTCATTGTATTAACTCCTGATTGTATGCCCCTAACTGCATGGTGAGCGATGTGCCTGTTACTGAACAGGTGTGGTGTTGTATAGCCTTTTCCAGTTACAGTAGAGGGTATTTCGTGCCTGTGGTTTAAGTGTTTAAATGACATATGACGTTGTTATGCCAGGATCAGCCCATTTAAAACACAAAATTTAGCTATATTTGTTGGGTCAGGCGAAAACTTATCCACAGTATACAGGAATTTTGCCAACAAATGTGACTCACAGAGGAGGTACAGTAAAAGGGGGGAGTGCCCCAGCCCCCGTTTGTCGTCTACGGGTATACGGAAGTTGTAGACTTGCCATTATCTCAGGGTCTGGGGCAACGTAACTCATTGAATAAGCGCTGTTTTCGATTCAATTGAGCTTGTAACAATGGGGAACCTCAGCTGCAATGATTAGTTAGCACTTTATTTATGGGTGAATTAAAATAAAACAGATGAACCAATCAAATGTCAGTATTGGATTGTGTAATCCCAAAAGTCCGGAAAATGTAGGCTCGGTGATGCGTGCTGCAGGTAACTTTAGGGTGCACAGTGTGTTTTATACCGGTCAGCGTTATCCTCGTGCACTAAGGCTTAATCCTGATTTACCGAAAATGAGTCGTAGGGTCAGTCAAAATATCCCCATATCCGGGGTAAGCTGCCTTATAGATAATGTATATGAGAATATGAAAATAGTGTGTGTTGAGTTTGCTGAGAACGCAATAGCCTTGCCAGAATATCAGCATCCGGACAATGCTTTTTATATTTTCGGCCCTGAAGATGGCACGATTAGCCAGGAAGTTGTAGACAGGGCGGATGCGGTTGTCTATGTGCCCACCATCGGTTGTATGAACCTCGCCGCAACGGTGAATGTTGTTCTTTACGATAGATTAGCCAAATCTATTCAAAGCTTTGAAAATAACGAGCTGATCCGCCAAAGCCGAGATACTAATAATAATATTAAGGTAAGAAAGTAAAACGATAGAAGCAGTTGGTCTATATCAAACCAGGCCCGCTCGACTACATGGTCTGGGTAAGTCCCTGCCCAAGGGCGAGTTTTTATTGGTGCCATTCTTTTGCGATGGTTTTGTCGACGATGCTTTGCAATGGAATGGTGACAGGAAGGCCTTTATGAGAAGTCTTGAAGAGCGTATACGGTCGCTGGCAAGCGAAGCACAGTTCTTGGTCTGGGAATAAATTCAATGGCCGCTATTACACGAAGCTATAATCCCTGACGCCTGTTCTCCACAATTTATGTTCCAGCTTTCAGTATCTGATACCCAAAGCCAGAACATGTTAGTTGTGTCATGTGACCTTAAAATTTGAACAGGCCATTTTGGGCGTTCGAATCAGGGGAGTGCTCATGTCACAGTGCACCCCCGTATATCTACCCCGATTGTATGAGTTTATTGATTATTATATCGATACAGGTCAAATATACCGTAGCCGATGGGATCCTGTTTGGCATACTGATTATTGAACCAGTCTGCTTCCTCCCAGAAATTCGATGCCGTCCTGCGAACACCGTAGGCAGCGACAAAACGTTCATAATCATCTCGATTTTTAATGGCTATTAGTCGGTCTGCAAATTTCTCTATATCATTCTCATGCACATTAAAAAAGAAATTAGGGTAGGCGCCCAATACACCTTTATAAATGCTCAGGGTATCTAGTGAGTGGTCCCTGTCAGTTACATCGCCCAGCATAAAGCTGATGTTTTTATAAGCTTTATTGCGGATAAGTGTATAAATCTGGTCTTTTTTGTCACCCGTGACTTTGAGGAAAGAAAGTTCAGGTAGTATATATATGTTATCACCTTTAAATTGTGCAATGCGCTGCATATGCTTATCGGTTTTTGACAAACGTAATGAGTTTTTGCAGGCATTGTTATTACAGCGATTGATAACATCCATTTTTTCAGGGGAATCGATCATGCGTTGTTCCAGCTTTTGATATAATTCCCTTTGTGGGTCATTAGTTTTAAAGCCGAATACCACTTGCACGTTTAACCATTCATCGGACTGTTTGAATACTTTTTGTTTGTTTTCACGAATACCCTGGTACCAGGAATCGCGGATTTTTTTCCGATGAGATATGGGTATAAATGCCAGGAATGCGTTTTCACCTTCCATACGTAAAAAATCCATATATAAGCGACTGGTCAACTGATGCCCAACATTGCCATAAACATTATATCCCGCAACCAGTAAATAATGG
>JBLYYN010000119.1:0-7768 GCA_048550535.1 Gammaproteobacteria bacterium | reverse complement strand
TACTCGCCGAACTGTTTAATCTGCCGCCGGGCTATTCCATCTGTCAATTCACCGCCCTCAATGATGATTGCGATATCTCCGAAGGTTTCTGGTATCGCGCCGATCCTGTGCATTTCAAGCCGGACATCGATCATGCCTTGATGCTCGATCAACATCTGCTTGAAGTGATGATGGATGAGGCGCAACAGCTGGTGGCCAGTTTTAATCAGCACTTCGCCGAAGATAACATTAAACTGGTGGCCCCCCATCCCCATCGCTGGTATCTGCAATGTCAACAGCCACTGGATCTGGAAACCACTCGCCTGGTCGAAGCCGTAGGGCGTAATGTGAATCATTTTTTACCGGTCGGTGAGGATGCCCTGAACTGGCGTCGATTACACAACGAAGCGCAAATGCTGTTCCATATGCATGAAGTGAACCAGCAAAGGGAGCAACAGCAATTGCTCACCATTAACAGTCTCTGGTTATGGGGTGAGGGCGAGAATAAAACCGTTCAGCCACAGGCTGACTGGGACTGGCTGATTTCAGATGAACCCTTCAGCCGCGGGCTGGCGACTATGGCGGGCGTAACGGTGTATTCCTTAGAGCAGGGCATGGATCAACTGGCCAGCCTTGAGGGGAGTGGGCTAATGGTGATCGATTCTGTCGCCGGCCCGGCAAGCTATGGCGATGTGGCGGCCTGGTTTTCCTCTATCGAACAATCATGTGACCAGTATGTGCAAGCCCTGGATGAGCAGTTAAGGTCCTCTCATCTCAGTCATATTGATTTGCATTCCGGGGAAGGTCGCCGATATAACATCCATAACAAAGACCGTTTTAAATTCTGGCGACGCCTGCGCCCATTAAGCCAGTTTGTGAATACCCATGCCTAAGCGACAGATCCAGCGCATCGAAAACACGATATCTACAGGCCTGGATATCAGTGACCTGCACCCTGTGCTCAAACGCATATACAGTCACCGCGGTGTGCAGTCTATGGACGATATCAGCTACGGGCTGGACCAGCTGTTGCCCATGCAGGGTTTAAAAGGGCTGGAGCAGGCGGTCGCTATCCTGAAAACCGCTGTCGAACAGAACCAGAAAATCCTCATCGTGGGGGATTTTGATGCTGACGGTGCCACCAGCACGGCCCTGAGCCTGCGCTCTCTGAATATGATGGGGGCCAGTCAGGTATCGTTTCTGGTGCCGAACCGGTTTGATTTTGGATATGGCCTGACGCCCGAACTGGTCGCGGTGGCCTGTGAGGATAAGCCGGACGTACTGGTGACCGTGGATAACGGTATTTCCTGTCTCGATGGGGTGGCTGCCGCCAAAGCCGCGGGCATTCAGGTGGTGGTCACCGACCACCATCTGGCTGGTGAGCAATTGCCCGGAGCCAATGCCATAGTGAACCCCAATCAACCGGGCTGTGAGTTTAACAGCAAAGCCCTGGCCGGGGTTGGCGTGGTGTTTTATGTAATGCTGGCGCTACGCACCGCCTTGCGTGAATCGGGCTGGTTTGGTGATTCAAGGCCAGAACCCAACATGGGCCGCATGCTGGATCTGGTGGCCCTGGGTACGGTGGCCGATGTGGTGCCGCTGGATCGTAACAACCGCATTCTGGTGCAGCAGGGACTGAAACGCATTCGCTCGGGACAATGCTGCCCGGGGATATTGGCACTGCTGGAAATAGCCGGCCGCGACTATAGCAATATCGTGGCTTCGGATCTGGGCTTTGCCGTGGGCCCCCGATTGAATGCGGCGGGTCGTCTGGAAGATATGTCTCTGGGCATTGAGTGCCTGCTCACCGATGATATCAATCAGGCTAAAGACATAGCCCGTCAACTGGATGACCTGAATCAGAGTCGCCGTGTCATTGAACAGGATATGCAGCAGCAGGCTATGGCTTCGTTGGCGCCGGTGATCGAAGCCCTGGGCCATGAGCAGTTACCCAAAGGTCTGTGCCTGTTCGATGACAGCTGGCACCAGGGTGTGATTGGTATACTGGCGTCGCGTATAAAAGATAAATTCAATCGTCCGGTGATTGCCTTTGCCGATGCCGGTTCCGGTGAAATCAAGGGTTCGGCCCGATCGATCAAGGGCCTGCACATTCGAGATGTGCTGGAAGCCATAGCCACTAAACACCCGGGTATGATTATCAAGTTCGGTGGCCATGCCATGGCCGCCGGTTTGAGCCTCAGGCTGGAGCAGTTTGAAGCCTTCAAAACCGCGTTCGAGCAACAGGCCGCCCTGGAGCTGGATGATGCGGCGCTACAGGGCATTATCGAATCCGATGGTGAACTGACTGGGGATGATATTAACCTGGACCTGGCCCAGTCACTGAGGGATGCCGGTCCCTGGGGGCAGCATTTCCCCGAGCCCCTGTTCGATGGTGAATTCGAAGTAGACAACTGGCGAGTAGTGGGCGAGAAGCACCTGAAAATGCAATTGCGCAGCGTCGATGGTGATGAATTGATTGAGGCCATTGCCTTTAACAGTGAGCCGACTGAGATCGAACAGGCTGATGGTTTTATCCGCGCGGCCTATCGCCTGGACGTCAATCATTTCCGTAACCGTAAAACCACGCAGCTCATTATCGATTACTTTGAAGGTATGGAGTGATTGAGCAGATGTTTAATAAGCAGAGCATGACATGAAGCTTAAAAAACCGGGTCTAGAGAGGAATGGTTGCTAATATAAGCAGTAAATCCTCTCGGACCCTGGTTTTATTTAATGAACATTGCCATTGATATGCTGGTTAATAAAATTAAAAGCAATGTTAGCAATTTTATGACCTATATCCTGACCCGCTGGAATAGATGCCGGGAAATGCACACCTGACCAGAAGCGACTTTGTCCACAATCGTGTTCAAACTCTGACCAGGTGCTCCAGCTTGCCGTAATGTCACTGCTCGGCGTAAAGCCGGGTTCAATCAAAGATGAGCCCTGTGGGAAAGCTACACTCCAGCCCAGGATATCTGATCCCAGATACAGTCGACTGGCCTGTGCATGTGCGGCACAGAAACTGGCAGATGCCGAAGGATATTCTGGGTGGTCTGCTACATTCAGATAACTGGTCCACTGTGTGCCAGGTATATCATTAACTGTTCCCTGGCCAGGGCCACCCCATGCAGTAACCGGGTGATCACGATATAGAAATGCAATGGCGCTGAAGGGTCTGACTGCATCATAGCGGCGTTTTTCTTTCCATATGGCAATGGCTGTATCAAAGGCCGCAATATTGGTTAAAAAATCGTATTGCACAAATTCAGTCAGACTCAGGCCATTAACTTGTGATGCAAACAGTGCAGAGAAACCCAGACTGTTTATTTTATTGTCGAATAATTCGGCAATCATCTTTTGTTCATCGGTCATATTAGCTGAAGCTTGTAATACGTCATCAGCCTGTTTTTTATATCTGTAAAAATTCCATATCTGGCTGTCATCAGGAAAGGGTGCAGCAAATCGACGATTCCTTTCATAGGAATAGGGAAGGGTTCTTCCCAGTTGAGCGGTTACAAATTGTTGCACTTTAAACAGGCCGCCACCCAGGGTGGTAATAGCCGGTTGCCAGCGAGAAGGCCGCTTTAATTTGTAAGCCGTATTGACCGGTGAATAATCAGTGTAATTGGAATAGGGTTTACGATTATATTTTATTCCACCTTCATCGCCCAACTGATTCATGCCATCATATTCTCTCACCGTCATAATGGCATTGCCTGCCATATTGCCAATGCCGATAGGAGTGTCAGTGTTTTGCTGGTCATCATCTGGATCAAGTCCTGCTGAAGATACCATGTCTCGCCAGGCTTGCGCATGCTGAGGTAATAGACTGTTAAGTACACGATAAGATGAATAGATCATCGCAACATTCAAGTTATAGTTGGTTGCCGACTCATCAGCGGGTCGACGTCCTAGTGAGGAATAAACACCTACAGCCGTTGGGTGATACGGTGCAATGGCATCAAACCATGAGTTGGTTATTAGTGTGGTAGCTCGCAGTACCAGGGGAGCATCACCACCTGAGGGTGAGAGGGTTTGAAAGATAGCGGGTATTGCACTTGGTATAATGATCTCAATTGCGGCATTGCCATTGTCCAGATCATAGTCCGTAGCATTGACCGTGTTAATAGATAAGCATGTGCTTAATAGCAAAATGCCCACTTTTAATAGATGTTTAATTTGGATAAGTAACATCGAATACCTCCAGTTAATATTTATGAATTAATAAACGGAGGGGATGAGTGGTTTCTTTGTGAATTAATGATGAAACTGCCTGTAATACTCACAATGACTCGTCCCTGCTGTCAGTATGTTAGATCTTAATGTTTTGTTTGCAGGAATTAAAGAAAAATTGGAGTTAGCAAGCAATTATTTATAATATTAGTTGCATTGAATATTAGGCATTAAATAAGCCTGTTTCAGATGTTCCTTTTCAGGGGAAAATAACAAGATACCCATGTTAGATGGATTGAAAAACCAGCCAATTACAGATTTGATAACATTCTTTATTGGATTTTTAATATCAATAAGGTTTTGTGAGTGAATAGGGGTGAAAATATTGACTAAATGATTAATATTGATCCTTGTTACATTCTCAAGGCAGACTATTACATTCAGCTAATATAAAATTCAATGCTGGCGTCGGAGGGTTTGTTATTTGACCAGATGTGGAAGTTGGTCATAATTTAATACTTCCGTTCCCTTTATATGTTTCAAGCAAATACCTGTGCAGAGGCAATCATATGAACAAGGAAATAAAAAAATACCTCGAAAATCTACCATCACCACAAAAAGAAATTTGTAAAAAAGTACGAAAAATAATAATAGATGCTTTTCCTGATCTGGAAGAATTAATGAAAAATGGAGTGCCATCATACGAAAACAAATATTATATTGTTGGCCTTAAAGATCATGTCAATATTGGCTTTTCTATTGAAGGACTATCTGCTGAAGAAATGGCTTTGTTTGAAGGCAAAGGAAAACTAATGCGTCATATTAAAATATATGCCCTCGACGAAATTGATGAAAAGAAAATTGTCAAACTACTTAATGTTGTAAAATGAGTAATAGTATGATCAGAAACTTAACAATATACTCAATGCTATGCTAAAAAACGTTCGCGTTTTTAAGATGTTAGCGAGAATGTCCGGGAGATGTCATGAAAACTCTTTTTATAATTAATGACCCTCCATATGGAACCTAACGACTTTATAATGGATTGCGACCAGATCCAATTGAGTACTTCCGGCTCGGTTTTAAGCCATTGGATAAACTTGGCCACCGGTTATAAGAAATCCGGTTCATAACCAGTAAAATACTGTCATTTTTGGTAAATTCCTCACCCAGCTCCTCAAAAGCTAGCCGTTACGGGTTATCGGCGCTGAAAAATACCCGGTCATCGCTGGCGGGCATGAGTCGGGCCGCGCCGGTAGCCGTGAGCAGGCTCAGCAAGCTACCGATAATCACTACTCGCCACGGGTGCTTGAGCTGTATTGACTGAGGTACTGAAAGTACTGAATTAATTCCCATCATGGTGAAAACTTCCTGGCTTTAGTTATGAAGCGCTGTTTTTACCCCTGTTCAGCATTATTGGGTTTGCTTCCTGTGCCGTATTCAATTGTGTTAAATAACCATATACTAAATGTGTGATATAGATTTGTGTTATTTCAAAAGCGTTAGCCGTAGGATGCATTAGCCAATATAATTGGCCATTATAAGAACTATCGAGCATAAAAATTTTGGATCTGAATCCTTATCATTTAATTAAATCCGCACTATTCAAAATGGATGCGGAAGTCGCTCATAAGCTGGCTCTAAAAGGCCTGAAACTACTCCACAGGCTGAAATTATCAACTCTGGTACTGGGTAAAACCCAGCGCTCACCCATCAGTGTCATGGGAATAGAATTTCCAAATCCGGTGGGACTGGCGGCAGGACTGGATAAAAACGGTGATTACATCGATGCTCTGGCCGACTGCGGCTTTGGTTTCGTGGAAATCGGTACGGTGACACCCAGGCCCCAGACGGGCAATCCTCAGCCACGGTTATTCCGTATACCCGAGACCGAGGCCATCATTAATCGTATGGGATTCAATAACAAGGGCGTTGACCATTTAATCGAACAGGTCAAAAAAAGTCGTTTTCAGGGCGTGCTGGGCATCAATATTGGTAAAAATTTCGATACAACGCTGGACAAGGCCAGCGAGGATTACCTGATAAGTTTACGCAAGGTTTATCAATATGCCGATTATGTGGCGGTCAATATCTCATCCCCCAATACTCCGGGCCTGCGTGAACTTCAATTTGGAGAGGCTCTGCATCAGTTGCTGCAAGTGCTGAAAGACGAGCAGAAAAAACTGTCAGATCAGCATGGGCACTATGTGCCTCTGGTGGTGAAAATTGCACCGGATATGGATGATGAGGCTATCTCCCAGTTGGCTGACACCTTCATCAAATTTAACATCGACGGAGTGATTGCCACCAATACCACATCATCCCGCTCTGGTGTGGAAGGCCAGCCACATGCCGATGAGGCGGGGGGAGTTAGCGGCAAACCGCTCAGGGACAGGGCTGATCACGTATTACAGGTACTGGCCGCTCATCTGAATAATGCTATCCCGATCATTGCCGTGGGTGGAATTTCCAGTGCTGAGGATGCCTTGCGTAAAATACAGCTGGGGGCCAGCCTGGTACAGGTGTATACCGGGTTTATTTACCAGGGGCCGGATTTAATACGGGAATGTGTTCACAGATTGAGCAAATAATCCCGGAATTCATCGTGCTGATCTTCAGGCAGTAATTGCTTGATGACCGGATGCAGGTCATTATGCAGTTCACTGATACAGGCGATGGTATAGGTTTCATGTACACGGCGATGGGCGCCACCATGCTGGTCGGTCTGGATGGTGGTTTGTTTGTCAACACACATCAGCACCAGTGAGGGGCCTTCATGGAGGACTTCGATCAGTTGGCAGTGGCTGCCGTTATAGGTAATTTCTTCGCCGATGAAACGCTGTAGATGCTCGATCATCTGGGCCTCCGTCCTGTAAATGATAGTAATAAAGAATATCATACATATAGCAGTAAATTATTTATCAAGGTGAATTAATGAAGTGGAAATTGCTGGATAAGCGACAGGGTTATAACGGCTTTTTCAAAATTGATGTGTGTCAGCTGCAGCATGAGCTGTTTTCCGGTGGTGAAATCACCATTAAACGTGAGCTGCTTTATCGTGGCGATGCGGTGGGCGTGCTGCTTTATGATCCAGTGCGGGATAAGGTGGTCATGATTGAACAGTTCCGAGTGGGTGCACTGGAGGATGAGGCGGGGCCCTGGCTGCTGGAAGTGGTGGCTGGAGTTGTCGAGTCCGGGGAATCTGTGAAGCAGGTGGCGCAACGTGAGTGCCATGAAGAAGCCGGTCTAGAGGTGCATGCATTCGAGTCGGTACATGCTTTCTATCCCAGTCCTGGTGGCTGTTCTGAGAAAGTCTATTTACTCTGTGGTCTGGTGGATAGTGACAGGGCCGATGGTATTCATGGTATTGCCGATGAGGGTGAAGATATCCGGGTGGTGGTAGTGGATTATGAAGAAGTGGAAAACCTGCTGGGCACCGACAGAATCAGTTCAGCCATAGCGATCATCGCCCTGCAGTGGTTGCAATTACACCGCGAGCGACTGAGGATCGAAAGTTTTGTGATGTAGTTGAAATAGAGTATAGTGTCATGACAGATGTGCATTTGAACAGCCTGTCTTTTTTATCTGGTTGTTGCCAATTAGATCCGTCCAG
>JBLYYN010000118.1:0-4865 GCA_048550535.1 Gammaproteobacteria bacterium | reverse complement strand
GTGGCTGATGCCATACGCCATATCGAACGTATCGGACATACCATCAGTAATGAAATCTATATTATCGATGACGGCCACGAGTTAGTGGGCATGGTCGATCTGGGTAAGCTGTTGACATCGAATCGACATGCCAGATTAGGGGATATCATGAGTCGCAAGACACAACCGATTTATGCCCACGCCACGGCTTTGTCATTGCTGTCACATCCGGCCTGGGCGACCCGGCGCAGATTACCGGTGATTGATCGCAATAATATATTACTGGGAGTATTGCACTACAGCCAGCTGCATGAATTGCTGGGCGATATGGACAGCCGCCATTCTCGTGATCCGCTGGAAAATCTATTGTCTCTGGCCAGTCTTTACTGGCTCAGCGTGGCTCAGTTGATGGACAGCGTACTGAGTATTACCCGAACGGATAGGGGAGATCGTCCATGACTGCCGATGCCATACATGCCGTACATGCCCTCAACCAGGCTTTTCTTCGCCTGCATCCGTTGCGGGCTCAACATGCGGTTAATCTATTCTCCACGGACGATTTAATCGAGCTGCTGCAGACCCAGGCGGCGGCTGATATGATTACCCTGTGGGATGGCTTAATGCTGGATGTGGCTGCCACCGTGCTGCAACGACTGCCGGAAGCCAGGCTCAGGCAGATCCTGCAACGGGGTAATCCCGTGCATACGGCCAGAGTACTGGTCAGGCTGTCTACGGAGCAACGCCAGCATTTTCTGAAGCTGGTGGACAGTGCCCGCCAACGCGAATTGAGTGACCTGGTGCAGTACCCGGAAAACAGTGCCGGTTCGTTAATGGATGCTCGATTTCTTCCCCTAACCGAAACGCTCACGGCCAGAGAAGTGTTGCAACGGATTCGCAAATTCAAACCCCGGTTTACCCGGCAGCTGTACATCATCGATGCTGATGGCCAGTTGCAGGGGATGGTGGAAATGCATCGACTGGCACTGGCTGAAGGCGCGCATCCCCTGTCTTTACTGGTGCAACCGGTTCCAGGTGTGGTGGAGGCCACGGCCACCCGGGAAGAAGTGGTGAAGCTGCTGGAAACTCATCGCGTGACTGATTTGCCGGTAGTCGATATCGCCGGTCGCCTGATCGGTATTATTCATTATGATGCTCTGATGGAGGCGATGCGCCAGGAAAGCAGTGTCGATATCCTCACCATGGTGGGTGCCAGCCGGGACGAACGCGCCCTGTCACAGGTGGGTTTCGTGGTAAAAAAACGTCTGCCCTGGTTATCGATTAATCTATTGACCGCATTCCTCGCGGCTTCGGTAGTGGGTCTGTTTGAAAGCACCATTGCACAATTCACTGCACTGGCGGTGCTACTGCCTGTGGTCGCCGGCCAGTCTGGTAATACTGGTGCCCAGGCCCTGGCGGTAACCATGCGCGGACTGGCGCTACGGGAAATCGGTACCAGTCAGTGGCTGCGGGTTGCGCGCAAGGAAGTCGGAGCCGGTTTTATTAATGGTATCGCCATTGCCATTCTCACTGCACTGGGCGTACTGGTGTGGAGTTCTTCCACTGGGCTGGCACTGGTTATTGGAATATCCATGGTCATCGCCATGGTGGCTGCAGGTTTTTCAGGGGTCATTATTCCGGTGATACTATCATCCCTGGGGCAGGACCCGGCCCAGTCATCCTCGATTATCCTCACCACCGTGACCGATGTGGTCGGCTTTTTTGCTTTTCTGGGCATAGCCACCATGCTGTCCGGTATGTTGTAGAACTATGCAACAGTGGCTATTAACTACAGGTATGCTGGCCGGGGGGCTGGGTCTGTTCATGCTGGCGGTGACTATGATCACCGATGGTCTCAAGCTGGCGGCTGGCAGCGCTTTGCGAGAACTGCTGGGTAACTGGACTCGTTCCCCAGCCCATGGCATCGCCACCGGTTTATCCATCACCGCCATAGTTCAGTCATCCAGTGCCGTCACCGTGGCCACCATTGGTTTTGTCAATGCCGGTTTGATCACCATGTACCAGGCGCTGGGCATTGTTTATGGTGCGAATATCGGCACTACCATGACCGGCTGGCTGGTGGCCATTGTCGGCTTCAAGATCAATGTGGAAAGCTTTGCTCTGCCACTGATCGGTATAGGCATGTTGCTGCGCCTGAGCGGCGGTGAAAGCCGTCGAGCACCGCTGGGTCTGGCACTGGCGGGGTTCGGCCTGTTCTTCATCGGCATCGATGTGTTGAAAGAGGCTTTCGAGGGGATGGCAGCGGCCATTGATTTGCAAAAGTTTACCCTGGAAGGTTTTACTGAAGTGTTTCTCTATCTGGGGATAGGTTTTCTGATGACGGTGCTGACCCAGTCATCCAGTGCCGCCATTGCCATTACCCTGACCGCAGCCAGTGGTGGTGTATTGGGATTACACGCCGCTGCCGCCATGGTGGTCGGTGCCAATGTGGGTACTACATCGACGGCGGCAATTGCCGTGATTGGCGCCACCCCTAACGCCAAACGTGTGGCGGCAGCCCATATGATATTTAATGCGGTCACCGGGATAGTGGCGCTGATTATTCTACCGGTGCTGTTCCTGATTGTGCAATATGCGGGCAAGTTTCTGGGCATGGAGGAAAACCCGGCGGTTACCCTGGCCTTGTTTCACACGACATTTAACATTCTCGGCGTGTTACTGATGTGGCCGATGACAGATCGATTGACGCATTTCCTGGAGAAACGCTTTGTCACCCAGGAAGAGATTGAAGGCCGCCCCCGCTATCTTGACAAAACCGTTGCAGTATCCCCCATGCTGGCACTGAATGCTCTGGCCCTGGAATTGTCACGCATTTCCAGTGTCGCCAGACGCATGTCACTGGAGGCTTTGAGTACCGAATCGGTTGCCGGAAAAGCTATTGCCAGTGATCACATGGTGGTGAAGAATCTATCACAGGCGGTGGCCGAGTTTATCACTCGACTGGAAAAGGGTTCACTCAGTGGCGAAATAGCTGAACAACTGGCCAGGGTGTTGCGGGCCGAACAACACCTGCTGGCCTGTGCGGACCAGGCCATGCTGGTGGTCAGGAAACAGGCTGAACTGGACCTGGTGATTGATGAACAATTGCAGCAAGGTCTTGCTGACTATCGTGCACAAGTGGCCAGCTTGATGACCATAGCCAATCCTGAAGACGACAGCTTTTCCATGTCCGAATGTGAAGTGCAACTGCAACGGGTACAAACGGCCTATGATGATGTAAAACAGGCACTGCTGCTGGCGGGGGCCGAATTACGCATCGTCATTCCCGGGGTGATCGATCTTCTGGAACAAAACAGCCGTATCCGGCGTATGGCGCGGCAGATGTTCAAAGCCATTCACTTACTCAGTGAGCTTTATACCCTGGTTGCCGTACGACTGCCGGAGGCTGCTGAGACTGTAGAGCAGAAAACAATGTCTGAGGAATAAGTTAAGTTTGTTATCCATGCTCTTTGCCTGATAATACCGGGATAGTGACATTCCTGGTGCCTGTTTATGGAATTAAACCACTGACCCTCAACCATAAACGATTAACCATAACTAATATGAGAATTACCCAATGGAAACCGTGACGATGAATGCCCTGGCCTGGGTGGGCATAGTGTTTTGTCTCAGCCAGTCGGCCATGTTCTCCGGGCTAAACCTGGCATTACTGGGTATCAGTCGCCTGCGCCTGGAAGTGGAAGCTTCTTCTGCTAATCCTGCGGCAGTGAAAATCCTGGCGCTACGTAAGGATTTCAATTTTTTGTTGACCACTATTCTCTGGGGAAATGTGGCGATAAATGTTCTATTGACCCTGTTATCAAATTCCGTCATGGCGGGCTTGACTGCGTTTTTCTTCTCAACTTTTCTCATTACCTTTTTTGGTGAAATCACCCCCCAGGCTTATTTCTCACGTCATGCCATGCGTATGGGGTCACTGCTGGCACCGGTGATACGGTTTTACCAGTGGCTACTTTACCCGGTTGCCAAACCGTCGGCCAAAGTGCTGGACTGGTGGTTAGGTGAAGAAAATATTCGCTATTTCAGGGAAAGCGATTTACAGGCGGTGATTAAAAAACACATCGAGGCAGATGAGTCCGACGTCAGTCGTCTGGAAGGTATAGGTGCGATGAATTTCCTGGCACTGGATGATATTGCCGTTAGCCATGAAGGCGAGTATCTACATCCCGACAGTGTCGTCAGCTTGCCGGTGAAACAGGGCATGCCGGTATTCCCTGCATTTGAAAGGCATCCCCAGGATCCTTTTTTACTCAATATAAAACGCTCTGGCATGAAATGGGTCATTATAGTTGATGACGAACAACGCCCCAGTCTGGTGTTAAATGCAAATGCTTTCTTACGGGATGTTCTTTTCGGCGAAGGGGCGATCAATCCTTTAAAATATTGTCACCACCCCATCATTGTTGATGATGCCAGTACTTTACTTGGAAAGGTTATATCTGATTTCAAGGTGTATGCTAAATCCAGGGCCGATGATGTAATCGAGCATGATCTCATCCTGATATGGGGTAAAGAAAAACGAATAATTACAGGCACCGATATTCTTGGGCGTTTGTTGCGGGGTATTACCTTACGGGATATCAGCCGGTCACAAAGCTGAGAATTAAAAGCATCAGTAAATCAATGCAATGAGGGATAAATATTAAGGAGTCTCTGATAAATTATATCATGCCTCTGGCTTACAGGCTTATTCAGGATTGATTTCTATATAATTACTGATGTAAATGGGTATAGTATTAACTTGTCATAGCCTGATTTTTCAATAGAATTTTGACTTATGACTTATGACTTATGACTTATGACTTATGACTTATGACTTATGACTTATGACTTATGACTTATGACTTATGACTTATGACTTATGACTT
>JBLYYN010000117.1:0-25163 GCA_048550535.1 Gammaproteobacteria bacterium | reverse complement strand
GGCGTTGTTCAGAGTGGCAGAGAAATGATCTGTAATAGACCTGGTCAAGAGTAATAAAATTAGTCGTGCGTATTACGTTTTTTGTAGATTTCTACAAAATAGGCGTACTGCTGTGGGTTGATGTCATGGCTGACCAGAGAATTAAGGCTGTTGATGTGTTTATTGTCAACTGACCAGCAGTGGTAAATGCCATTCCAGAATGGAGCTTCAAACAATTCCAGAATATTTTTAACACTGATGCCGTGAATAGGTTCTTCACCAATCAGGTTGTTGCCTTTGAGTTCATACCAGTTGAGAACGAGTTCGATCTCGGCATTGTCGGTCACAAAAAATCCTCCACCTGTAGAATGAATGTCCTTATTGAGCCTAAAGTTGACCAGTGCCATGAAGAAGTACATCCTCTGTTAATTGTCTGGGGAATAGTACGGGAAATAAATATGTGTGGTGTTGATCATAATCAATTGAACGAGCCTCCGCATATGAACATCTGATCTGGATCAAATTAGACTGGAAAAGTATGGGGAAAATGAAATCAAGGAGAGCGAAGATAAATTGTAGTAAGCTAGAAGTAGTAAATTAGTTAAGGTTATTAAGTATATTACATAATGTTTGTATGGATACTAGATAACTTTAATATATAAGAATATCCAAATGTAAAGTGACATGGTATAAACTCAGTTCATAGCTCACAGTTTCAAACCATCATCGAGAAAAGATTTGTACAAACTTGCCGAACGCAGATTAAATAAATTATTGAATTCTGGGGAAAGTCGTATCCTTGAAGGGCGTCAGATTGGTGTTGAGAAAGAGAGTCTACGGGTATCTCCAGATGGTAGTATCTCACAGAAGCCTCATCCTGGTTCATTAGGTTCAGCCCTGACCCATCCCTATATTACTACCGATTATTCCGAGGCGTTGATTGAATTTATTACACCACCGTTTAGCCATACAGAGCAGGTGCTGGGGTTTCTCAGGGATACCCACAGCTATGTGTATAGTGAGTTAGATAATGAAATTTTATGGGCCACCAGCATGCCTTGCGTAGTGGCTGGTGACGAGAGTATTCCAATCGCCCATTATGGTAGCTCCAATGCCGGTTTAATGAAAACGGCCTACCGCCGTGGTCTTGGGCACAGGTATGGTCGGGTGATGCAGGTCATCGCTGGTGTCCACTTTAATTACTCGCTTCCTGATAGTTTCTGGCAGTTATACCAGACCATTGAAGAAGATAATCAGCCTTTTCAGGCCTTTGTTTCAGAACAGTATTTCGCTCTAATTCGTAACCTTCAGCGTTATGGTTGGCTGGTACCTTATTTGTTCGGTGCATCACCGGCGGTATGTAAGTCATTCCTGGGTGGAAAACCCAGTGATCTGGCTGAGTTCGATAGCAATACTTATTATGAACCCTATGCTACATCATTGCGTATGGGTGATATTGGTTATCAAAATAATCAGGAAAATGAAATCGGCATCAAAGCCTGTTATAGAAATATTGATGCCTATGTGCAGAGTCTCAGTGATGCCATTAATACCCCTTATAAAGGCTATAAAAAAATTGGCGTTAAAGTGAACGATGTGTATGAACAATTGAATGCTAATATTCTACAGATCGAGAATGAATATTACAGCACGGTACGACCGAAGCAGATATTGCAAGGTAATGAAAAGCCGACTATGGCACTTCAACGACGTGGTGTTAAATACGTGGAGTTGAGGTCTCTGGATGTTAATGCCTTTGATCCTCTGGGTATAAACCAAACCCAGTTAAGATTTCTTGAGGCCTTTCTGGTTTTTTGTCTAATCCAGGATAGTCATCAAATTTGCTTTAGTGAACGCGAGGAAATTGACCTTAATGAATTAAATGTGGCGCACCACGGACGTGACCCTTCATTAAAATTACAACGTGATGCCAGTGCTTGCAGTTTAAAGGAATGGGCATTGGAAATCTGTGATGCTATGGCGGGAATATGTGAGCTGCTGGATAAACCCTACCAGGATAAACCCTATCAGAGAGCATTGCAGAAGCAGTGTGATAAAATTCATGATCCAGATCTTACGCCTTCTGCGCGTATGCTGGATGAAATGCGAAATAACGGTGAGGGCTTCTATCATTTTGCGCGTCGCATGTCGCAGCAACATTTTGATTATTTCAATAGTATTACCCTGGAGCCCGATCAGCAGGCATTTTTCCAGCAGCAGGCAGTACTATCAAAGAATAAGCAGATGGAGATGGAACAGTCAGATGACTTGACGTTTGATGAATACCTGAGAGATTATTTTGCTCAGAATTGACGCTGAAAATTAAATGTGATCTGCTTAAGGTTTTCAATCAACTGCAGTTTTTCGTCATAACCGAGAAAAGCGCCCAATTCCAGTTCCTTGCCATGGGACACCAGACAGATTTTGGGGGAGTCGAAGGTCCCTTGACTATGTATGTAAAACTTCGACCATTGTCTTTGATAGACCCAGGTTTTTTCAGGCTTGTTTTTTCCTCGCTCAATGATTACACGATCCTCACTGAAGCGTATCACTTCCTGATAATTATGCTGTCGAAAAAAAAGATACAAAGAAACAGCAAGTAATATAAATGCCAGGCCGGAGTAAGGCAGTACCAACCAGCCTAGTAAAGAACTGAAATACACAGCAATACCTAGTAGTGCCAGGAATACGGCGCTCAGGAAATGTGCATTCTGACTCCAGCTCAATGATAGGTTGGGTTGCAGTAGAATATGCCCGTTGAGGCCCTTGTCATCAATAGAAACAATTACCATGTTGCCTTCAGTTGAGACTAAGACAGAGGTTTGTGGAATCTGGCTTGGAATAGGTAAAGTCTAGCTGTTGAGAAAAACTTGTAAAGAGGAAACAGATGAAAGCACATTATTATCTTATTGATGCCTTTACTCATGAGTATTTTCAGGGCGCACAGGTGGCCGTTTGCCCAGTAGCCGATATGCTGAGTGAATTACAGATGCAGGCGATTGCGCGGGAGCTTAACCAGAATGAGTGTGTTTTTGTGCAATCGTCGTCTGAAAGCGACAGGCGTTTCTGCTTGAAGGTCTATTCATCAAGGGAAGAAATCAATGGCCATGGTCATCCAATGATCGCCACGGCGTATTTGCTGGCAAAGCTTGATCGTTTAAGCAATGGGATAAGTGAATTTGAGCATAGAAACCATATTACCCAGATCTGCATTGAGTCATCGGCGGACAGTATCCAAAAAATAAGTTTCTGTAGTAAAGCTAAAATAGTGTTTGATGATTTTGTGCCCGCTGCGGTGGAGTTAGCAGAAATTTTACACCTGGATGAAAAGGATATTGGCCTGCTTGATCATCAGACGCTAATTGCAGGAAGTGATGATAATTACCTATTGATACCGGTAAAAAATGAACTGGTTTTGAAAGCTGCACACTTTAATATCAATAAATGGACAGTGTCATTTGTGGCCTCACTGGCCAGCCGAATTTTGCTCTATACCGCTAATCATTCTGTGCCTGATGTTGATTACCATGCCCGAATGCTGGGCAAAGGTATTACTGAGGCTGATGACCCTGCCGTGGCTCCTGCGGTACCTGCACTGGCGGCGAGTTTGTTTCGTTCACATGGTATTCAACGATGCACTATCCAGCGTGGACTGGGAAAATTGCGTCAAAGCTTGATTGAAGTGGAGGTTGAATCCGAGGGTGCTGATATTGGTCAGATTAATGTGGGTGGGAATGCTGTAATCTCAGCGCAGGGTGACATTTATCTCTAGGGATAAATTTGCATAATCTTGGCTTAGATCAATATGATTTGTGGCTTATAAGATTAAACTATTATTACATGCTAATCCTTAGGAGGGGGTATGAATAAAGAGCAGAAGCTGGTCCTGGCAGAACAGGCTTATGGCAAAGCCATGCAATATGAACTGGACTATGGCTGTTGCCCCCAATGCGTATTAGCGACCTTACAGGAAACTGTGGGTATTATTGATGACCAGACCATTAAAGCCAGCCATGGCCTTTCCGGCGGAGGTGGTCTGATGGGGCATGGGGCCTGCGGTGCGTTGACCGGCGGTTTAATGGCATTGAGTGTCAAGCGTGGTCGTGACCGTAATAAGCTGGATAAAGGCCGCTTTATAAATAATTTCAAAAAGGGCAAGGAACTGGTGGAACGCTTCCGTGATGAATTCGGTGGTGTCACCTGTGAGGAGCTACAAAAACAGTTCACCGGTCGCACTTATGATATGTGGGATGAAGGCGAATATCAGAAATTTGATCAGGATCGTGGTAAGCAGTGTGCCCACGCCACTGGTACGGTTACCAGGTGGCTGGTAGAAATGTTATGACCTGATGTGATCAGGTCATAATATTATGGCGTGACAGTGTCTATATCATAAGTCAGTAGAGCGACTCTAGCAATCTCCATATGTAAAGAAAACACAAGATGTAAGGCAGCCCTGAACAACACGCTCGGGGCAGCCTGATACACCGTTATTTTTTTGATTTTTTATCCGTATTAGACTTCCCATTCTGGTACTCATGGCGATAGGTGTTCCTGTACTGGTAGGCTGGTTTATCCCCTAGCTGTTTTTTGTAACGATGAGTATTCCCAAATTCATTTTTACTTAACTGAGCCGAACCACTGGCGAATCCAGACGGATTACCTTTACCGGCGATTGCATTGCCGCTAATGGCTAAAATTGCGATTAAAACAGCAGTTACCAGATTAAATCGATTGTCTAACATTATAATTTTCCTCATTGAATATTTCGGTTATCTGCTTACACGTAAGAACAGCTGTTCTGGTTCCATATAGATCTGAGTTGTTCTGAGATTATTGATATAGTGTGAGCTGGTTCACGATCATAGGGCATACATCGGTAAAATGCTTAAATTCACCCAACATACACCTGTGGAAGCTGGTGATATCCACGCCATTGATTTGTTATCAGAGAACACAATACTTTCGCGTGTGGCAATCAAGCAGGCGATGCAGAAAGGTGCTGTTTGGTTAACTCGAAATAATCACACTCAGCGACTGCGCAGAGCCAAAAAGCTATTAAAACAGGGTGATGAACTGCATCTTTATTATGATGAGCAGGTACTGGCTAAAACACCGCCAGAACCTGAATTAATAGCCGATGAAAAGGCCTACAGCATCTGGTATAAGCCCTACGGTATGTTATGCCAGGGCTCAAAATGGGGAGATCACTGTACCATTCAACGTTGGGTTGAGGGGCATTTGCAGCCCCAACGATCTGCTTTTGTGGTTCATCGTCTGGATCGGGCGGCCACCGGGTTGATCATCCTGGCCCATGAAAAAAAGATAGCAGCTGCATTTAGTCAAATGTTTAGTCAGCGTTTGCTGGATAAGCGTTACCAGATAATTGTGCATGGTGAATTTCCGACGGGATCTGAAGCGGTGACCGTGAATGACAGTATCGATGGCAAGTCTGCCTGCAGCCATTTTCGTCGCATAGCTTATGATTTGGTTCGTGATCGCTCTTTGCTTGAAGTGTCTATCGAAAGCGGTCGCAAGCACCAGATCCGTCGGCACAGTGCCGGTATGGGTTTTCCGGTGGTGGGTGACCGTTTGTATGGCCAGTCGGGCGATCATGAAGATTTGCAATTATGCGCCTGGCAACTGGCTTTCGATTGCCCACTGAGTGGAGAGTATAGATCCTATCAACTGGATGATGCTCGATTGCCACAATTTGAAATGTGACAATCGTTCAGCTTATATCAAATGCAGGCGAAGTACTCCCTCCATTTTTTCTGCGGTTTCAGACTTTCCGGTACGACTGTCGCCTACCAGTGCCACCGTGACACTCACTTCATGGGATTGATTGTTAAGGCGTGTACGTTTTTCAATGGCCTGTGATTTTATTAATTCGATTAGATCATTCGCCAGTCTTACCGGACCCTCCTGTTCTACAGTTTTACGACTGGTAAAGCCATGGGCCAGTATATCCTCATCGCTATTCTTTTCATAAACACCGGCCATGAGCTGACTATGGGCAACTCCGACTCGCAGTTCTCCACGATTAATCAGGATACTCATATCGCCAATGAAGCCTTTTTCATTTTCTGAAAATTTCTTATACAACTGAGGGTGTAGGACCGTTCCGTCATTCGCCTTTAGTAGAGGGAATGGATTGGCCCAGTAACTGCTTTCCTTGGCGCCGCGGTGAGTCTGGGTCGAACCAGCAGCCACGCGTTCACCGAGTCTGAAATGTTCCAGTGCAGCTTCGATATCCATATCAGCCTGTATGGTCGGCTGTCCAGGTTTAATCAGGGTAAAATTATTAACATAAAGCAGTACATCCAGCGGATCGTTATTGAATAATTCATCCACATCAGTCACGGGTACTATTTGTCGTGCATTGGAGCCAGTGGCTTTGTTGTATCCCACTTCACGACCCGCCATTTGCATTTTGGCCTGATCGCTAAATCCATCCAGGCAGGCAAAGGCTCCGGTTTCGGTGCCAAAGAAAATCGGTCGAGTCAGTTTGTCGGGGCTCTTTACCAGGCTGATTTTCCCCATGTCGTCGGCTTTGATCAGCATTTCGGCGATATAGGGCTCATCCTGACTATTAAAACGAACTACGTAGCGGGTGCAGCCGCAATGCAGGGGCAGGTCACCGTTCAGAATGGCCAGCACATTGTGCAGGGTCAGGACGGGTTTTTTGGCATAGCCAAAATATTTGAGTTCATCAATATTGGGCACCAGGCCCACCAGCATATTATTTTGTTTGTCGTGGTAATAACCCAGCTCGGAAACATCAGTATCTGGCATGCCAAAGAAAAACACACCATCCGGCGGACGATTATGGATGATGTCGTCGATAGATGCGAAGGGAAAAAGATTGAGCAGGCCGGGTTCCATTTCAATACAGCCCCGGGATTTATGTATGAAGGTCACAATCAGCGAAGTACCGACCTGAAGTGGAACAGACACCCAGTCTTCAGGTTCAAACGCCTTGAAGTTGAATGGGTTATGGTCCAGTTCATAGAAAGGTTTGGCACGCTTGTTGGAGGGGGTCGTATAATCAATACCGGTTTTCATGTCAGCCGCAATGGTCATAGGTACATGGGCTAACAGGGAATAATCCGCTGGATAATTGAAGTAATGACCGGAAATTTCACCAGCGGTTACATTGGGTGACGCATCCATACCCGGTGTACGGCGCACACCATGCTCCAGATCCACTTTTTTCAATAACTGGCGCCGCGTCTCCAGAATCAGGTCGGCCGCAATCTGAGCTTTGGCCGTAACCTTGTCCTTGACTGATTCAGGTGTTTCCTGGTCTGTAGCGACCACTTCGTTTTGCAGTCGCACCAGGCGCGAGTAGCTGCGTCCGCGATAATGATGGAAGGCGCCATCCATAAAACGTACCAGTTCCCTTGCCCGCTCTTTTTCCTCATGGGAAGAAAATCCATCAGATTCCAGTACTTTAATGATTTCACGGGTGCTGACCTGTTTAATGAAATCAATTTTCTGCTGGGCTTCCCTTTGCTGGTTATCACTGCGTTGTTCGAGATCGCTAATGAATTCCGATTTGTATATTTTTAAAAAACGGGCAAAGGAGAGACTGCGCAATAGTTGGCTGGGAGTATTGCAGCCATCACGGATTTCAAGAATTTGTTCCATAGATACGATACTTTATAACTGGATTAATCGTGAAACCGATAATATACGCTAGATGGTATTTAGACCAATTAGTGATTATGGATTATCGATAAAAAAATCTAAGTGAATGATTTTGAAGTCTAATAATTCTAGAAATATCAGTTATATAGATGAATGGTGGTAGTGGCTGAGAGGGTGGTGAAGTTGCCGCAGTGCTGATATAGGTCAAAACACAATGGTTGAAATCTGCGGCGCAGTGATAGTCTTATTGCAAGTGATCAGAGCTCAGTAATTGTCGAGTTAGCTTCCAGGTGTAAATGAACAATAACAGACTGAGTATGATGATCATCAATAAACTATACGCAATGTTGCGTAAAAAATCGGGGTTTTGCAGGGACATAAAAGCTGAATTGTTCTGTTCCATGATAATGATAGCCGCCACTGCTGCAGAAGAGTCTTGTACTGGGTAGGCAATCGATATGACAGCCTGGTTGGAGCCTTGTCGTTTGTACCAGCTGGTCACAGGGGCTTTTCTGGCCGCTGTCTTGACTGTGTGGCTAATGATGCGACCGCTGCTCGAGTCTGTCGTCGTGGCAGGGGGATCTCTCAAATTGGAAACGAACATATATATCTGGCTTAAAATGTCGAACAGAGTTTGATTGAGTTGAGAACGGTCTTGTGGAGCACTATTTAGTGCTTTACTGTGCTTACTGGCCAGGATCCAGCCATCGGGATTGAGGATGTAAACTCTGCTAGCAGTGATGTGTGACTGATCAAGCAGGCTCTGTAAAAATGGAGAGCGTTTGATTAAATCCACTGTTGAAGGCAGTTCTGAAAGCTGATTGCCGTACTGGCCAACTAAGATGATTTCCTTTTCCGCAGAATAGCTATAGTCCAATGCAGTGAAACCCAGGCCAGTCTTTGCTTCGGGTCGGGGAAGACGTAATTCCACATTGTAGCCTGTGGCGGTATCCTGCCAGTAACCCTGTATGCCAGTGGTATGGATGTATTGGGTATTATCCTGCTGGTCCTGGGTTTTTGTAAATGCTTCGAAACGGCCTGGTGCCGTAACTTGTAGGAAATAACGGCCAGCCAGTGGGTGATGAGTGATGTCTAGCACAATATGATCAGCCGAGTATTCTTCAGGCTGAAGGCTGGAATAGATTGTCATCTCGTTTGTTAGCTGAATAAACAGATACAGGTAGCTATTGTTCAGACCGGCCAGAATGGTCATGTTCTGCTCTGGTGGCTGGTTGGAACTTAATTGATTAGTATATTTCAGGCCATCATTTAACTCGATAACCCAATCGTCATGGTAGCCATCCAGCTGTATTTTTTCTGCCAATGGGTGCAGATAAAGGCTGTTTGATGTGTTTGTGGGTTGGAGTAGTGCTTCATGCTGCATAAGTTGTGGTTGTATTTTCTTGGCCAGTTTCTGTGCCTGGTCTAACAGCTTATCGGTCTCAACCGATCGCATGGCTTGTTCTTTCTGGTGGATATATTCACAGCCTGACCAGGGTAAAGCCAGTGACAGACCAATCACAAAGAGTAACCTGAGTATGAGCATGATGTTTTTATAGTTTTGTCTATTCTATGCAAGTGTATGGGGCTGATGAATGGATTACTAGTCGAAATTTGTTTGACTATTATCAAATGATAAACCAGATCTCTGAGGGTTGTATTTGGGAGGAATGCCTAGTTACAAGCCATAATTATTAGTGTATGCGAATATAAGTATATGTTTTATAAGAAATAATTAATATTTGCTAAGTCATTGTTTTATAACTATAATATTTATTATAAATACCGGATCAGCACTTCGATTGATTCTCATAAACGACATGATGTATTTCTGGCCTCTGCAGCCTGAAAATCATTTTCAAATGAAAAAATCACTGCCAGCAGGGCCTGGCTCATGCATTTCCCCCGGATGCTTAGCACCATGAACAGCACTATGTGCGATGTATGGAAATGATTTTTATTTAAAAGTTTATATAGGTGATTGGTCATGAAGAAGTTGAATATTGTTCTACTATTTGTCTCTGCACTGGTAATGTCAGCATCTGCCAATGCAATTGATAAAAATATTTTTTCCGGTAAGTCATCCAGGCAGCATAAATTGACAGACTGGGAACAGAAAAAAATGGTTGCTGAGTTCAATAGCAAATTCAATATGCGTAAGTCTGCAACCAGCAAAAATCTGAATAGCAATCCATGGAAGGAAAAACAAAATAACAGTGCACAGAATAATTCACAACAGTTGACCAATAATTGGGGAAGTTGTCGTGAATATGCGTACGGACAACGCACTCTGTGTTATTCACGTGGTGGTGATGCCTATACCTGTGAGCGTTACTATGATGCTCGTGTAGCTGTCTGTAACGATAAATTCTAGCTAAGAAAACATTTCCACAGAAAAAGCCTGGTCCTGAATCAGGCTTTTTTATGCGGGGAAATTTGTATTGATATTTGGTATAACTATTAATCAGTGTGTCGTTAAATTTAAAATGACCAAGGTGGACAATGCAAAATAACCTGATAGTGGGTTGTGGTTATTTAGGTAAACTGGTAGCCCAGCACTTAAGCGGCCAGGTGCAGGCCCTGGTGCGTAGCCTGAACAGCCAGCAACAGTGTCAGGGCCGGGTCAGTGAATGTGGATTGCTGGATCTTGACGATGCAGCCTGTTTTATCCCAACATCCCTGCATCTGGCAAACAGCCGAATCTTGTATCTGGTACCTCCGCCGGGGCGTGGCCAGGAGGACACTCGAATGGCCCGGTTTCTCCAAATACTCGATGGCCAGAAAATCGAAAAGTTTGTACTCATTAGTACCACGGGCGTGTACGGTGATTGTACTGGAAACTGGGTAACAGAAGAGACCCCGGTCAATCCACGGGCTGACAGGGCGCTAAGACGACGGAGTGCTGAGTTAAGACTGCTGGATTATTGTGACCAACGGAGCATACCCTGGATGATTCTACGGGTGCCCGGTATCTATGGCCCTGGAAAGCTGCCGATCAAGCGCATCAGCAGTGGTGAGCCGATCGTCCGGGAGCAGGATTCGCCATTTAGCAATCGCATACATTCCGAAGATCTGGCTGCTGTCTGTGTGGAAGCCCTGAGTCGTATGGAGCTGGAAGGGATTTATAATTGTGCCGATGGCCATCCAAGCACCATGTATGATTTTTTTGCACGGCTTGCAAAGGTGATGGATTTAGTCCTGCCAGAAACGATCAGTCTACAACAGGCTGAAGGCCAGTTATCGGCTGGTATGTTGTCTTACATGGCAGAGTCCCGACGTATTTCCAACGAAAAACTGCTGCGTGATTTTCATTATCAATTGCAGTACCCGGACCTTGATACGGGTCTCCAGGCTCTAAAAATGTCAACGGGCACACATACTATCTGAGAGTCGGCTAAACAACCTTCGGCTTAGTACATGTTTATAGTTAGAAATTCACAATTGTCGAAGGCCAGATGGATCATGGTGTCATCATCCAGTTGTTGGGTATAGGCGGCAATAACCCGAAGTGTTTCTTCGTGGGCCACCACCAGTATGCTTGACTCGGATTGTTGTTGTAACCAGTGCAAAAAAGCTATCACCCTGGTTTTGTGATCAAGCAGGGATTCTCCATGGTTGATGCTAAGGTGTAATGGATCAGCAGCTATGGCTTGCTGGTAATCGACAACGGGCTGGCCATCAAAGCCCGAGCGAATATCATTGATGCCTGGATGACTGTCAATCGGGGCATGGTGGTATTGATTGACAATATTGGCGGTTTCTCGGGTACGTGGTAATTCTGACGTAATGATGCGCTGGATATCAATCGATTTAAACTTTTCTGCCAGTACTTGAGCCTGTTGTTTTCCAGTTTCAGTTAAATGTACGTCTGGTGATGGCTTGTCGTTGCATAGCTTTAGAATATTAAAGTTTGTCTGGCCGTGGCGCATGAAATAGACTTGCATGGCTTTTCCTGAATTTAAGGTTTCGATAGTGAGTGAAATAAAAATTGAATGCAAGCCGGATCAAAAAAGACTGGATAGTCTGGGCATAGATAATTGGCCGATCTGGAGCTGTGAAGTATCAGAGTTCCCCTGGACCTATGATGCTGAAGAGATTTGTTATTTCCTGGAGGGTGATGTCATTGTGACTCCGGACGGAGGTGAAGCGGTAACGATGGGGAAGGGGGATCTGGTGATTTTCCCTAAAGCTATGTCATGTCGATGGGAAATTCGGCAGGCAGTAAAAAAACACTACCGGTTTAGTTAAACGAATCGCGACGGTCGTGGGGAACATGGGCCCGTAGAAAATCCATCTGGTCTACCAGAATTCTACGGTTGGATAAAATCATCGCCTCTGCGCGATTCGGCGCATAGGGCAAGGCCAGTAATGGCATACGGGCTTCGCCAGGTGTCTTGCAGCCTTTTTTTACATTACAGGCTTTGCAGGCGGTAACCACATTGTTCCATCTATCTTTGCCGCCCTGGGCTTTAGGTTTGACGTGGTCACGGGTGAGCAGGGTGGACTTGAAATTGCTGCCACAATAAAGACAGGTATGTCGGTCGCGGCTGAACAGAGCGCGATTGGTCAGAGGCGGAATTTCTTTTTTTAGTTTGCTGGCATTGGCCCCGCGTACTGCAATGATGGTGTTTAAGTCCAGATAAGATTGCAGGCCGGTGAGCTGATTAATGCCCCCGTAAACGCGAATCATAGTGTCGCTGGCCGTCCAGGCAATTTGTTCTCTCACATATAGATTGACCACATCCTGCCAGTGTAGCCAGTCGATGGGTCTGCCTGCATGGTCGAGAGTCAAAATAAGTGGCATAGGTTGAGATGGATTCATAGCCCGTCCCTTTGGTTAAACTAATTAATGCAAATACTCATTCTTATTATTAATCTGTTTGTAAGTATAGTTGTGATGACTTAAAAAGCCAGCTGAAATCGTGCCACATAGCGGGTTTTCAAGCTATTTTGTCTGATTCGAGTACACCATATTCGCTTTAGGTGACAATTTTATAACAAGGTGTGTATTTTGAACCGGGTAGTTTCATGCGTTGGTCCTGTACGAAAGATTCCAGTAAATTGTCCAGTGGTTGCATAATCGCATTGTCGCCTCGGATTTCGAAATGACCATGTTTTTCAATGGCTCGGATGCCCTCGTCTTTAACATTGCCGGAAACAATACCGGAAAAAGCACGACGGAGGTTGGCGGCCAGTAAGTGCCTGTCCTGATTTTTATGTAATTCCAGCTTCGCCATATTCTCATGGCTGGGATAGAACGGTTTCTGGAATTCGTGCTCAATTTTTAATACCCAGTTGTAATAATAAGCATCACTGGTACTACGCCGGAAATTCATGACGTCATTCATGCCGGCTTTCATTTCTCGGGCAACCAGGGCTGGATCATCGATAATAATACGGTAGCGTTGTTGCGCTTCGAACCCCAGCGTCAGTTCAATAAAGTGATTAATCTGGCGGAAATAGGCTTCACTACTTTTGGGGCCTGTAAAAATTAATGGGAATGGGATTTCGGCATTGTCCGGGTGTAATAATATGCCCAAGATATAGAGAATTTCTTCTGCGGTACCTGCACCACCTGGGAAAACGATAATGCCATGGCCAGTACGCACGAAAGCTTCAAGGCGTTTTTCAATATCCGGCATGATCACCAGATCATTGACAATGGGGTTGGGTGATTCAGCGGCGATAATTCCGGGTTCGGTCATGCCAATGTAACGACCGTTATAAATGCGCTGTTTATTATGACCAATGGTGGCACCTTTCATTGGGCCTTTCATAGCGCCCGGACCACAACCAGTACAGATATTCAGGCCACGTAATCCCAGTTCATGCCCCACTTCTTTGGTGTAGTCATACTCGGTGCGGCTGATGGAGTGACCACCCCAGCAAACCACCATGTTGGGTTGCTGGTTGGTCTGCAGGATGTTGGCGTTTCTGAGCACATTGAATACGGCGTTGGTAATGCCCTCAGGTTGATCGAGCTTGAATTTACCACTTAGCTCTATCTCATTTTTTACATAAACAATGTCGCGTAAAACTGAAAACAGATGTTCCTGGATGCCGTTAATCATCTGCCCATCCACGAATGCAAGTGAAGGTGCATTTTCCAGTTCCAGTTTGATGCCTCGCTCCTGTTCGATGACACGAATGTCAAAGTCTTTATAGGCTTCCAGGACTTCTTTGGCATCATCAACCAGGCTGCCAACATTGAGTACGGCCAGTGAGCAGCGTCGGAAAACGTCATAGCAGCCACCAACTTCGCTGGCTTTTTTCAGACGATTTACTTCCTGTTGGGATAAAATATCCAGTCGGCCTTTGGGGGTAATTCGGTGTGTGGTATTTTGTTTGTTCATAAGCATGGTTTATTATTTTCAACTATAGTTTTAATTATACGCCCTATGAGTCAAAATGATATCGGTGTGTATGGTGGTTGGATTGTATATGAATAATAGTTTATGCTGAATGTTAATTACTGGGCGATTAGAACGAGGGGATAGATTATGAGTAACGATCTCTTTGAAGTTGCTTTCAGTGGTGGTATCGCAGATGGTGCAGATCCAGCACAGGTGAGGGCAAATATTGGAAAAATGTTCAAGGCTGATGAAGCCAAGTTGAACCAGTTGTTTTCCGGTAGTCGAGTGGTAATTAAAAAAAATATCGACCGGCAAACGGCCATGAAATACCAGGCAGCGATGAAAAAAGCCGGGGCCATTTGTGAAGTGAAGGCGCTTGCGGCAACCAGTTCGCCAGCGTCTGCCCAGGTCACTGCAGCGCAGACCACAAGATCCGCCCCTGCGCGTCGTCCTCAACCCAGGCCAGCAGCTGTTACCAGCGGAGATGTGCCGCCTGTACCAGACACCGATCCCTTGCATATTACCGGTGGCCAGATATCGGATTTGTCAGCCAGCGTAGCACCGGTGGGCAGTGATGTGCAGGATGCCAAACCGGATATCCCTGAGCCGGCACTGGACCTGACGGGTTTAAGCATGGCTCCTCCGGGTAGCGATCTGGGGGAGCTTAAAAACAAGGCAGAGCCACCTCCTCCCGATACCACAGGCCTAAGTCTGGTAGATTCCTGACTGATTGTGCCCTCTGTCTTAAGCTTACAGCTGGTGTCCATTTTTATTATCAACAGTCGCAAGATTAATACTGATAGCGAAATGGCTACCACTGGATGACTGACTGGTCAATCGTTCCAAAAATGGAATGCCCCTGTTCATCGAGGGCTTCAATCTGAACCCTGTCTCCAAACCGAAGAAAATGGGTTGCTGAATCACCCTGCTGCAAGAATTCAATATTGCGCAGATCCTGTATATTGGATACGCCATTACTGGTGTCGGCATTTGCTATGGGGCCACTGCATATGATAGTGCCCGCAGAAAGCGCACGGGTTTTTGATGCTGCACTGATTAGCTGGCTAAAATCAAACTGCATATCAATAGCAGTGGACAGTTGTCCGAGCGTTTGTTGATTAAGTTTTGTTATCAGCCTGAGATGTAACTTGTTGTTCTGCCAGTATTCACCGAGTTCATCCGGGGTAACAGCAATCGGTGAGAAGCCGGTGCAGGGATTATGCTCGGAATTGCAGAGATCATGTTCCTGGCTGTGGTCGGATATATTATTTAATACGATGTTATTAGCCACCAGCAACAGACGGAGATGATATTGGGCCTCTTCAGCATCTGTGGACATGGTGACATCATCGGTAATTGCGGCAATCTGTGCCTGCATGTCGCAACCCCAGCTTTCGTTTGATAAGGCTATAGACTCACGGCAGCTGAGGAAATTATCCGAGGCGGCCTGGTAAATTTCTGGGGTTTGACGAAGCTGGTCCGGAAAATTCTGTTCATGGACGGAGTAACTGCGCTCTAGCTGAGGTAGATATGCATAAGTCATTAAACGCTGAAAACTTCTAGGTAAGGGAGGGGCGAGCTTTTCGATATCAAGATTGAAGCTATTTTTTATCTTTTTATGGTTGAGGTCGTGATAAACCTGCTGCAAGTTGTATTCGCAGTATTCCCAGGATTCCAGTGCGACTATTAATGATTTTGCAATATCCGGGACTTTTACCCCATGGCTTAGGTTTTTGCTTACGACAATGAGATTGCCATCGCGCCCACCCTGCCGAAGTGTTGCCAGTTTCATATTTTAAGCCTCGCTTATTCTTGTTTTGATATGCACAAAAAATGCAGTCGAGGATTTGTATTGCCTATGGTTTTTGAAAATAACCTTAAAATCCATCTCGTAGCATGCGCATAACATCGAGCAATGGCACCAGCCAGGGTGCTCAATGCGATGTTTTTTTGTTAAGCAATACAACAAGTATAGAAAATGCCACTGCTGGTGTGACGCCGTTGGTCTAATATATGGTGTTCTTAGGGGAATATAATTCAGCAATATATTTGAGTTTTATCAATATTTTTAACGAGTTAAATTAAGTCGAATTTACATTGGAACTTGTAAAGGCTTATACTGGTCTTCAATAGTATTGTTTCTAGTCGAATAAATATGAATCTATCCGCCATAAGCAATAACCATATGCAAGCCATCGCCCGATGGATGTTGGTGTTGTTTGTGCTGGCCTGGGTTAATCTGGCTATACAGGCCCCGGTTCATGCGGCTATGAAGCAGAATCAGCAAGATACGTCCTGTCATTGTCAACCTAAACTGTGCGACACGGTGTTGTCTATGGAGCAACAGTCAGATGAGGCGTTATCTACACTGCTATCTATGTCACTGGATTTTAAGGTAGCCTTTATCGCTCAGATAGATATCCAGCCCGTCACAGATTTGATTTCGCTGCGTTGGCAGTTCCAGACGCATCAATATAGGCAAACCAGTCCACCACCTCTATTACTCAAAACCGTGCTGTTGATTTAGACCATCCTGCTATTTAGTGGGCAGGCGTATGTGAGCCTGTGATTTTGGTTTTTTGACAGAGGTATTGGGTGATGAAACCCTCCAAGTTTATATATTTCATAGTATTTTTTATGGCCACTCAGTCAACACAGGTGTTGGCCAGTGAGTTTTTGAGTCTACCTATGGCCGAACGGCAGGCAATAGAAAATGATCCACTGACTCGTTCTTTTGAGCAGCAGGCTCAGGCATTTGAAGAGCTGGCAATTGCCGCCAGTCAGTGGCCAGATCCTAAACTGCGATTTGGTCTGTTGTCGGTACCCACTGATAGCTTTGATATGGATCAGGAGCCCATGACCCAGTTGCTCGTGGGTTACCAGCAAATGTTGCCACGTGGGAATAGCCTGGAATATATGGCTGCAGAAAAACAGGCGATGTCCCAGAGCAAACGCAGTGAACAGGCGCTTCGACAGCACCAGGTTTTATTGAGCGTGCGTAAAGCCTGGTTTCAGGTGTATCTGCAGGACCTGTCAGAGAAAATCATCCGCCAGAATCGGCGTCTTTTTAAACAGCAACTGGAAGTGAGTCAGTCGCTGTATGCCGCAGGCAAGAACCAGCAGCAGGATGTGTTGCAAGCCGAACTGGAATTGTCCTTGCTGGAAGATCAGTTACAGCAAATTGCCTCCAGCAAACAGGAGACCAGAGCAAATTTATCACAGTGGACGGGCTATGAACTGGCTCATCGTCCACTAAAGGAAGAGCCGGGTTTTTTACACAGTCGTTTACCCTATCAACTCGATGAATTGATTTCCATGCTGTCGGATCACCCTGAACTGAAGAAAAAGGCGGCCATGATTGCAGTGAGCCGGGAAGGGGTTGAACTGGCCCGTCAGAAATACAAACCGCAATGGGGCTTTGATGTGAGCTATGGTAAGCGCGATGGGGAAAATATGGATGGATCGTCACGTGCAGATTTTATATCGGCTATAGCCAGTATCGATTTGCCTGTATTTACTGATGAACGACAGGACAGGGAGTTGTCGGCGCAGAAAAAAAAGCTACAGGCCAGCAGATATGACATCAGTGACATGCGCCTGCAGATTGTTGCGCGACTCAAATCTGTCCACGCGCGTTGGTTACAGTTGAATGAGCGGTTACGTTTATATGATCAGAAAGTATTGCCTCAGTCCAAACAGAATGCGGATGCGGCCATGAATGGGTATCAGTCTGGTGTCGTCAGTTTCTTTACCTTAACTCGAGCCCGCAGTGCCGAGCTTAAGGCACAATTGCAAAGGCTTAAACTGGATGTGGAAAAGGCCTTGGCTTATGCGGAAATTCGTTTCCTGATTGGGGAAGATAACTAATGAAAAAAATAGTCATAATAAGTGGTGTTCTGGTTGCAGTTATCCTCGGTGTCTGGATTGCACAATATTCAAGTCAGTCAGTTACTGAGTCGGTGCAGGAGACTGCCCTGGAGCATGCACAAAAACACCTGGATCCGAATTATGTCTGCCCCATGCATCCGCAAATTGTTCGGGGTGAGCCAGGAACCTGTCCTATCTGTGGTATGGATCTGGTAGAGGTCGAACAGGAAAAACCAAAACAGAAAAAAATACTTTACTGGGTAGCACCAATGGATCCCAATTATCGCCGTGATGAACCGGGCAAGTCTCCGATGGGAATGGACCTTGTGCCGGTATATGCCGATGGTGATGATGGCCCGGAAGTTAATATATCTCCTTCGGTAATCAATAAGCTTGGTGTGCGTACGGCCAAGGTAGAACGCAGTCAATTATGGCGTCGCATCGATACGGTAGCTTCGGTGGATTATGATGAGTCCCGTTTGCGTCATATCCATTTGCGCACCGACGGCTGGATTGAAAAACTAAATGTACGTTCAGAAGGTGAAAGGATCAAAAAAGGAGACCGTTTGTTCAACGTGTATTCACCAACGCTGGTGAATGCCATGGAAGAATATGTGCAGGCCGCTTCGGCCAACAATCGACGCTTAATCAAGGCCTCGCAGGACCGTCTGCTGGCCTTGGGTATTTCGGGTCATCAAATCAAGCGACTAGAAGCCACCAAGCAGGTGCCACAGTCAGTGGAAATTTATGCACAGCAGGATGGCGTGGTGTCGAATCTGTTTGTGCGTGAGGGTATGTATGTGATGCCCGCCAATGAAGTGATGAGGCTGGCGGATTTATCCAGTGTCTGGATATTGGCCGAAGTGTTTGAAAATCAGGCTGACTGGGTAGAGTTAGGTCAGTTGGCAGATGTCACCCTAAGTTATCTACCGGGTCGGCAATGGGAAGGTAAGGTGGAATATATTTATCCCAGCCTGGACCCAAAAACCCGCACTCTGAAAGTACGTTTACAGTTTGATAATCCGAACGAAGAACTCAAGCCCAATATGTATGCCCATGTCAGTATTTATGGCGGAGCCCGTAAAAATATTCTGGTGATACCCCGGGAATCTTTAATTAGGACGGGCCTGGAACAACGGGTCATTTTGGCACTGGGTGAGGGACGGTTTATCCCCCGTAATGTAAATGCTGGTATGGAGTCTGGCGACTGGGTGGAAATTATCAGCGGTGTTGAGCAAGGCGATACCGTGGTTACTTCCGGGCAGTTCCTCATTGACTCTGAGGCCAGTCTGAAAGCCAGTTTGATGCGGATGCAGGAGTAGATCGATGATATCAAATGTTATTGCGTGGTCGATCAAAAATCGTTTTATGGTGTTGGTACTGGCGGCTCTGCTTACCCTGTGGGGTATGTATGCTGTCAAGAATACACCGCTGGATGCCATTCCCGATTTATCCGATGTACAGGTCATTATCAAAACCGGTTATCCAGGACAGGCCCCACGAGTGGTTGAGGATCAGGTGACCTATCCATTGACCACCGCCATGTTATCCGTGCCTAAAGCAGTGAGTGTGCGAGGATATTCCTTTTTCGGCGATTCCTATGTGTATGTCATTTTCGAAGATGGTACTGATCTGTACTGGGCCAGGGCACGGGTGCTGGAGTATTTAAGTCAGGTGTCCGGAAAATTACCCAGTCAGGCTCGGCCAGAGCTGGGGCCGGATGCCACGGGTGTTGGCTGGATCTATGAGTATGCTCTGATGGACCGTAGTGGTCAGCATGATCTGTCGCAACTACGAGCATTACAGGACTGGTTCCTCAAGTTTGAATTACAAACTGTACCCGGCGTATCGGAAGTGGCTACTGTCGGCGGCATGGTAAAACAGTATCAGGTGGTGCTTGATCCTAATCGATTACGTGCCTACGAACTGACCCTGTCTAAAGTGCGTATAGCGATTCAGAAAGCGAATCAGGAAGTGGGAGGGTCGGTGATTGAAATGGCGGAGGCCGAATACATGGTTCGGGTCACCGGTTATCTCAGAAATAGAGACGACCTTATGCATATCCCTCTGGGGATTAACAAAGCCGGTACCCCAGTATTACTGAAGGATGTGGCTGAAGTAAGGCTGGGGCCGCAACTGCGCCGAGGAATTGCCGAACTGGATGGCGAAGGTGAAGTCGTGGGTGGCATTGTGGTGATGCGCTGGGGTGAAAATGCACTCACCACCATCAGCAAAGTGAAAGACAAACTCAATACTTTGCGTAAGGGCCTGCCTGCTGGGGTGGAGTTGGTCGAAACCTATGACCGATCGGCCCTGATTCATCGTGCGGTGGATACTCTGAGTGGCAAACTACTGGAAGAGCTGCTGATGGTGGCACTGGTGTGTACAGTGTTCCTGTTCCATTTACGTTCTGCTCTGGTGGCTGTGGTGGCACTGCCCATAGGCATACTGACTGCATTTATCGTGATGTACTACCAGGGCATCAATGCCAATATTATGTCACTGGGTGGAATTGCCATTGCGATTGGTGTGATGGTGGATGCCGCCATTGTAATGATTGAAAACATGCATAAGCATATGGAACGCGAAGTCGTGACCGATGCCAATCGCTGGCAAATGGTGCAGCAGGCTGCATCAGAAGTTGGGTCGCCGATTTTCTTCTCGCTTTTGATCATCACTCTGAGTTTTATGCCAGTGTTTACTCTGGAAGCTCAGGAAGGGCGCATGTTTTCGCCGCTGGCCTATACCAAAACCTATGCCATGGCAGCAGCAGCCGGTTTGGCCATTACCCTGGTGCCGGTGCTGATGGGGTATTTCATTCGTGGTCGAGTGACTTCCGAGCATGAAAATCCGATTAATCGCTGGGTCATTGCAGCTTATCGGCCAGCTATTGACTGGGTGCTCAAATCGCCACTTCAGGCTATTGCACTGGCAGCTGTTTTGCTGCTGTTAACTTTATGGCCGGTCAGCCAATTGGGCTCGGAATTTATGCCCGATCTTGATGAGGGTGATCTGCTTTATATGCCTACCACATTTCCAGGCGTGTCCATTGGCAAGGCACAGGAGCTGTTACAGCAAACCGATAAACTGATTCGTACTTTGCCAGAAGTGAAACGCGTATTCGGGAAAATCGGTCGGGCGGACACCGCTACCGATCCGGCACCACTAACCATGATCGAAACTACCATACAGTTAAAGCCCAGATCGGAATGGCGAGACGGCATGACCATGGAGAAATTAAAAAAGGAGCTGGATAAACTGATCAATTTTCCCGGATTAACCAATGCCTGGGTTATGCCCATCAAAACCCGTATTGACATGCTGGCCACCGGTATAAAAACGCCGGTGGGTATCAAGGTGTCGGGGCCGGATCTGACCGTTATCGAAACCATCGGTAAGCAGATCGAAGACGCTGTAATGCAAGTGCCAGGGACTGTCTCAGCCTATTCAGAACGTGTTGCCGGTGGTCGTTATGTTACGGTGGACATAGACCGTTTAATCGCCTCTCGATTTGGCTTAAGTATTGCTGATGTGCAGGAAGTCATCAGTACAGCGGTGGGGGGAATGAGTATTACGCAAACGGTTGAAGGGCGTGAGCGTTATCCGGTGAATATTCGCTATCCCAGAGATCTGCGGGATTCCATAACTGAATTGCGTCAACTACCCATAGTGACACCGGCCGGAGCCCACATTGCGCTGGATGAGGTGGCAGACATTCGCATAGAAAGGGGGCCAGCGATGATCAAAAGTGAAAATGCTCGTCCCAATGGCTGGACCTTTGTCGATATCAGCGACCGGGATCTCGGATCCTATGTGGCTGAAGCACAGAAAACGGTTCTGGATGCCGTAGAATTACCTGCCGGTTATGCCATCAGTTGGTCAGGGCAGTATGAATATATGGTACGCGCCAAAGAGCGGTTATCTATTGTAGTGCCGGTGACTCTGGTCATTATTATGTTATTGCTGTATCTCAGTTTCAGCAACCTGATTGAAGTGCTGATTATTATGGGCACTTTACCCCTGGCTTTAATTGGTGGATTCTGGTTGTTATATATACTGGATTACAACATGTCAGTTGCCGTGGGAGTAGGCTTTATTGCCCTGGCTGGAGTGGCTGTTGAAATTGGAGTAGTGATGCTGGTGTATTTAAACCAGGCCATGAAAGATTATGCCCAACGTGCAGTAACTGAAAAGCGGAGTATGAACCTGGATGATATCCGTCATGCAGTGATCAATGGTGCATTATTACGTGTACGACCCATTATGATGACGGTGTCTGCAACCATCGCAGGCTTATTACCTATTATGTTTGGTGGCGGTACAGGTTCAGAAGTGATGCGTCGTATAGCCGCTCCTATGGTTGGTGGCATGGTCAGTGCGACAGTATTGACCCTGATTGTTTTACCCGCAGTATTTTTATTATGGAAAAGCTATCAGTTGAGGAAAACCGAATCGGTTGTGTTGTTGTAGTTGTGAATGGGTTTATAGATGGGCCTTTGAAATAAGGATGACGCTAATGCAACAGAGTGATCAGGTTTATATCGATCCTGTTTGTGGCATGCAGGTGACTGAGGATACAAAATATAATTTAGCTTATGCCGATCAGAAATATTATTTCTGCAGTGAATTTTGTCTACATAAATTCCAGGCACAACCTGAAATTTTTCAACAAAAAAATAACAATGAGTCTGTGAGTCAGGATGCAAGCGACATAACAGACAAAGATGTTATCTATACCTGCCCCATGCATCCTGAAATTGTACAGAGCCATCCTGGAAGTTGTCCCGTATGTGGCATGGCACTGGAGGTCAAGGGTGTCCCGCTTGCAACTACTAAAACCCGGTACACCTGTCCTATGCATCCCGAAGTAGTGCAGGATCATTCAGGTGCCTGTCCAAAGTGCGGCATGGCGCTGGAAGCAAAGACTGTGGACGTCGAGGAGGATAATAGCGAGCTACGTTATATGAGCCTGCGTTTCTGGTTCAGTACATTGCTGGCAATTCCGGTGTTTCTAAGTGCCATGATGGCTGAGTTCTGGCCAGAGTATATGGTTGGATTTGTTAAACCAGAGACTCGGCAATGGCTGGAGTTGATTCTGGCAACGCCGGTAGTGATCTGGGGGGGCTGGGTTTTTTATGTCCGTGCCCTGAAGTCGCTGATTAATCGCAGTCTGAATATGTTTACCTTAATTGGACTGGGGGTCAGCGTGGCCTGGATCTATAGCGTGGTTGCTGTTTTATTTCCGGGTATCTTTCCTGAGGCTGTTTTTAATGAATTTGGTGTAGTCCCTGTTTATTTTGAAGCGGCCGCTGTTATCACTGCGCTGGTGTTACTGGGTCAGGTGCTGGAACTGCGAGCACGTAGTCAGACCAATGCGGCGATCAAAATGTTGCTGGGACTGGCGCCGAAGACCGCACGTATCGTGCGGGATGATGGCAACGAAGAGGATATCCCACTGGAACAGGTGCAGCCAGGTGACAAGCTGCGGATTCGGCCGGGTGAAAAAGTACCCGTAGATGGCCAGGTAATCGAAGGTGACAGCAGTATTGATGAATCCATGGTAACGGGTGAGCCGATCCCGGTACATAAATTCGGTGGTGATCCTGTTCTAGGCGCAACCGTTAACGGCACTGGTAGTTTATTGATGCGGGCGGAGAAAGTAGGAGCCGACACTTTACTGTCGCAAATCGTACAAATGGTGGCGGAAGCGCAGCGTTCACGAGCACCTATTCAGAAACTGGTGGATATTGTATCCGGGTATTTTGTACCTGCAGTTGTGATCATTGCGGTGATTACGTTCATAGTCTGGTGGCAGTGGGGGCCTGAACCACGTTTGGCTTATGCCGTGATCAATGCGGTGGCGGTACTGATTATCGCCTGTCCCTGTGCATTGGGACTGGCGACGCCGGTATCGATTATGGTCGGTACCGGTCGGGGCGCATTGATGGGGGTGTTATTCAAGAATGCTGAATCGCTGGAGATCATGCGCAAGATAGATACTCTGGTAGTGGATAAAACCGGCACTCTGACCGAAGGCCATCCAGAGCTGGTTAGCGTAACGGCTTTACAAGGCTTTGAAAAAAATGAAATTGTTGCTCTGGCAGCCAGCATCGAGAGAGCCAGTGAACACCCGCTGGCAGAAGCTATAGTACGCGGCGCCGAGGCACGTGGTCTAGCGCAAACATCAGCCGATGATTTCCTGTCGGTGACGGGTAAAGGTGTCACCGGTAAGGTTAGCGGTCGCAGTATTGCATTGGGAAATAGAAGGCTGCTGGAAGATGCTGGCATCGATGTGGGTGAGCTAATACACAATGCGGATGTCGCTAGAGCTGAAGGCCAGACGGTGATGCTGCTCGCGGTTGATGGCAAAGCGGCAGGATTGATAGGAGTAGCCGACCCGGTTAAGCAAACCAGTCCGGAAGCGATTCGTTTGTTGCATGATGAAGGTATCGAAATTGTCATGCTCACCGGCGACAACCAGAAAACAGCAGAAGCAGTAGCCAGCCAGCTCAATATTGACCGAGTACAGGCTGAAGTATTGCCGGACCAGAAAGCTTCTGTAATTAAGCAGTTACAGGCAGAAGGAAAAACGGTGGCCATGGCTGGTGATGGTATCAATGATGCTCCTGCGCTGGCCCAGGCTCATGTCGGCATTGCTATGGGTACTGGCACCGACGTGGCCATGGAAAGTGCCGGGGTTACGCTGGTCAGAGGTGATCTTCGTGGCATAGTGCGAGCACGTCGTTTGAGCCATGCCACCATGCGCAATATCAGGCAGAATCTGTTTTTTGCCTTTGTATATAACTCAGCAGGTTTACCTATAGCGGCAGGTGTACTGTATCCATTTTTTGGCTTACTGTTATCTCCGATGATTGCGGCCCTGGCGATGAGCTTTAGTTCGGTTTCTGTAATTGCCAATGCATTGCGATTACGAAAAGCGAGTCTTTAGGAGGATGATATGTTATATGGTCATGATAGTGGGGTGTTTCGGGAGGCGGTTATATGTGGTTGTTCTGGATATTGATAATTGTGGTATTGCTGATGGCGATAAAATTTATTACTAATAACACGGCCTCTAATAAAGTTATTCATGAGTCTGCAATGGATATTCTAAAGCCGCGTTATGCACGTGGTGAAATAGATGATGAGGAGTTTGATAGGCGGAAAAAAGAGTTGATGAAATAGTGCTTTGTTTTAAGCTTAAAGAAGCCTCAATATATGTACTACTGTGACCTGGGCAGTAAGCATTCCTGCCTGGAAGATGCGAAGTAAGAATGGGGTGACCCTGCTATCCTGGCCCTTTCAGAAATTATG
>JBLYYN010000116.1:0-26149 GCA_048550535.1 Gammaproteobacteria bacterium | reverse complement strand
CTCTCTGACCCGGGCATTCCTCAAATAATGATGGAACCTTGTTTGTCTATCCTTCGTTTTGATTAGTAATCAAGCTACTAATTAGAGGGTATAGACATGAAAAAACAACTTTTAATATCTGCAATGGTTATGGCTTTTGCCAGCACAGGAGCCTTTGCACATCATCCAGCGGCGGATGTAGTAGATCCTGAGATCTATGAAATGATCGAAGAAAATGTTTCCGATGTCCACGCAGATATGACCTTTGATGACATGGGACGTGATGTTGATGAAGCAGGAGATGCCATGGAATCCCGTGAAGATGTGGATGCCGCTATGGAATCCCGTGATGAAATGGGTACAGAAAATGAAGCTCGCGAAGAAACCGGGGAAATCTCTGCTGACCTACGTGGCCCATTTGAACAAACCCGTATCCCGGATGATCCAGCAGATGAAGTAGATACAATTGACCTGCTAGAAAATGTGATGACTACATTACCTGAATAAGGCCATTGGACTATAGGGATCGGTGACAAATATTGATGAGTATCATTTGTCACCGATCATTTCATTGAACCCCTTACACAAAACTTCATAGCCAGAATTTCCACCACCATCTGAAGTGCTTCTTAACAATCCGCATGGTTAACCAATCCACAGCCTCCATTGAACCTGTGCCTGTATTTGAGCCAGCATTCGTCATGATGGTAAACGCGAAATCTTTCTCTGCAACAATAATTGATCGACAGAAAAACGTCCCTGCAGAACCATCAAATCCAGAGTATCGGTGACCCGCTAAAACTCCGTTAGCCACACCAAGCGAGAAGCCAGGGTAACCGAAATGAATATAGCGATACGCTTCCGTGGAAATGTAGTTGTCGCTACCCCTCAGACCTCGTAAGTGCAGCTGTGTATATTTTGCATAATCCCTGGGTGTCATGCTCAAATCACCTGCAGGGGTAATCAAGCAGGGGAGCTTGTAGTTATGATCAGGCGGAAATGCCTCGACCTTGTCTTTAGTAATGATATGACCCCAGGGTTGATCCGGGCTGAAGCTATTGGGCCATCCGATATGCACGGACATGCCCAAATCATCCATTAGTGTTTCTCTGATTAGAGACTCATATTTCGTGCCAGAAACTCGTTCAAGCATGGCAGAAGCCATGGTATAACTTGCATTGGAATATAGATGTTCAAATTTTCCATCTTTATTTTTAGAGCAAGGCGGTTGCGTGATCAAATATTTTACGAACTCCATTCTCATATCGCTAACCGATGGGTCATAGTCTGGAAATGGTTCTGATTCTGCATTGGTATAGGCTTTGATTCCTGCGGTGCAAAGAAACAGGTCTTCCAGGGTAATAGCGCTATAAACATCGTCGGCATGTTCTTTTAGCTCCGGAAGAACATCGAAAAATTTCGTTTTCCAGGTGATCTGTGTCTGTTCCATAAGCTTTGCCGCCATGACAGAAAGTACGGATTTTGAACAGGATCCAATGTGAAAATAGTCATCGAGCGTGGCTTGCAATGGTTTATCAAATACCCTTAGGCCCTGCACCTCCTGAAGATAAACCGATTCCGCATTCATTACCGTTACTGCAACAGCAGGAACCTTGTATTTCTCCCTGGCTTTACCCATAATTTCAGATAAGAAAGATTGGGACAAGGGAATTTCTTTGGCATTTCGCCAATACGGTTTACTCATCATCCTGGGGGTAGTAAATCGATCGAAAAGAAATTTCATATTATCTCCTTATGATCATATGAAACTTACACTGTCATGAAAATATCGAACGCTCAGTTAGCTCAAAACACTTAAACAGCCATTTCATATAAAAAAACATCATTCAAAGCAGTAAATACTGCCTTATTTTCAATATTTACACAAACTCATCAACCACTTACCCTGGCCCGACCCAGTCAAGCCGTCACCGTTTCGAGGAACTCGGAGTAATCACGTGTAAACAGGACAGATGTGATAAATATCATATTCCTGACTAATTAATTTGATATAAAAAATATTGCAACCAGAAAAATTACGAATAATTATTTAAATACATTATAGTAAGAACCATGGCTTCACAACCACGACCTGGCTCTATGAATATACATCGATAGAACTAAAAAATATAATTAACAGTGAAAATAAATACTTAAATAGATTGAAGTAGGCCCATCAATATATTTATCACTGATATTTATTCCCATATTTTTATTAACTAAGGAATAGCATAAAGGGCTGCCGCTTTTTGCCTGCTCAGTGAGCGATAGTAAATAATTTGACGCGTGTTATCAGGCCCATATTCCACTATGCCAAGCCTGACTAATTATTTCACTTATTTCTACAGTTTTTTAGATTATTTTATCCACTCGACAGGAATAGTAGCATTAATTATGCTGCCTTTTTCTACCGACAAACTTAGCAAATAAAAACAACTGACCCTGAATCAACATCAGGCATGCTTAATAATGAAATTGCATTTTTAGTTTTACGACAGCACTTTTAGAAAAACTGCTATTAAAAATTAACCAGAACTCCTGATTATTCCATGGCTTGACTGCAGATACAATCGAGCCTGATTTTCTTCTTATTCATTAAAGTCTAGTTTATGTAGAGCGCCTTGACTGCTTTGCATATGGCTTACGAACAGATTCTGTTTTGTTAGCAAATCTTTAACATCATAATCTGCCTGGTATAGAAATACTTTATTTACGCATGAATGGCTCCAGCAGTGCAAACTGACAATTATATCAGTACGAAACTAAAACAATTATTTTTCAAATAATTGACTCGTCATATTGACCTAATGTTTTAACATGCTCCTGAATTAGCTAATCATTGATAATGTATTTAGCTACAAATCACATAACTAGATTGTTCGCTCTACCTCCTACATCAGCCAAAGCAGCTTAACCCATAATGAATGACTGAGATGGATCACAACATCGCCATAACTGGAATGTGCGTCACGACAACACAAACATAATTATGAAATTATATCTGCATATTTTCTTACTTCTGCATTAACTTTAATTCATTATCTATAATCTTGTCGGTTAAAACGATAACACAAATAATTCTCAGTAATTACTAATCCCTTCAATTTATAACACAAATCATTCTCAATTTTTACCGAACACTTAAATACTTGCTTATATACTTAAATTACCTGGCGCCTTAAATATATAATTTTAAAATTTTTATGTCGGTGATTTTTAGTTTGTCATAACACTGTTATAAAAATAGCGTCTGCTTTAGTAAACATCATGATGGGAATTTTTATGTGTAACAGGAATTCAAACGATCTCCATGGGTATTTTTCCTTATCGTATAAATTGCACTTGTTTTCAATTTCTGCCTGATTATCATGGAATGAATAATTAGTTTTGTATTAATTAACTACTCACTAGTAATGGTTTTCTGTTTAGCGTTTTTAGGGCCTCCCCTAACATCGTAAACATCATGCTTTAGAGTTCGTCATAACACTGTAATACAAACATCGTCTACTTTAAGAGAAAATATCATGATGGCTGTTTTTGCGTGCAACAGGAATTCAAACGAACTGCATGGGCATTTTTCCTTATCATATAGATTGTGCTTGTTTTCATTTGTTGCCTGATTATTATAGTAAGAATAGTTTGTTTGGGTATTGATCAACTACGCATTAGTTTTATATTTTGTGTATTTATTGAGACGGGATTTTTAATAAAAAAATATTATATTTTAGTTGCAGCAATGCCTTTACATTGTTTAAGTCCTGCGATACAGGAAGCACTTAAAGAACAATATAATATTATTTCAAACTAAAATGTTTTTGATAACGCATAAGGATTTGCTAACAAATATTGGCATTCTGGAGGCGATAACACGGGCATAATTATTTGGGTCAGGGTAAAAACAAAAAAGTGAAGTGTTAGGCGTTATGTGGTTCTCACTATTACCCTAATTTTTTCATCGCTACGAATAACGATTTATACAAAGAATATTTTAATCGATTTCTGAACTTAATTTCAATTCAAGTTCATGTTAAGTAATGCTTTTTTTCAGGCCACCGAGGGGAGGGACAATCAGCGTATCAACAAGACATTTTTATAATAAGCAAAATATAAAGGCAGGGTTAAATGACTAAAACACAAACTCAATCACTATTACTCATGTGTGCAAACATTGACATAAAAATGAATGAGGAGAGGCAATTATGAAGCTCAAATCAACAAAATTAGGGGTGTTAGCATCGTCTATACTGCTTACCAGTATGGTAGGCAGTGTGGCGTTTGCTGACGATGGCCAGAGATTGGTCAGGAGCGTATCCAGTGCACCGGGGGTTACCGAAAATCCAGAGCCTGAAGGCGAGCACGCTTTTATAAAACTTATGAACTTCCACGTGCCAAGTCAGTCAGCTAATGGCGAATTGGTACCCGTTGAATACTATAACATCGATGATGTTCTGGTTAAGACCGAAGAAAAAGCTAAACCTCTCATCAGCGCTTATGTCTATGGGCCTGTTATCGGTTTTGACAACCCGGAAGCCTCCGGCTTTGTCGGCCACGGACGGCGTGACGCGTACGCCGCAGTGAGCCTGGACGATGGTGAAACCTGGAAGAGAACCAACCTGTCCAATTCCGCAGATAAGAGCTCATTTGAAGTTTCTATCCCACTTCTGGATCCGGGTGTTGCAGAAGGCGAAGGCAGCGTCATTGAATTTGATCCCGATGGTCCGGTGATTGAAGAAGCCGAGTATGAAGAGAGACGCCGTGGAGGCGAGTTAGAAGTAGAGGGTGACACGGGGACTGACAGCCGGGAGCGGGTTGTAATCCGTAACGCGGTCACCCAGGATGTTCTGTTTACTACCCGTTCTGATCGTGATGGCGAGTTTGAAAGAGAGCGCCGTGTGCGTGAAGCACCCTGTTATGTTCAGGCAGGAGTTGACGGTGTGTTTGGTCCTGCAGTTGCAGTCGAAGATGCACCCGAAGACTGTACTGGCATTGACACCGGTGGTGATACTTTGATCACCGACTATCCCGGTGACGTCATCAACGTCTTTCATGCGATCGCAGGCAATAAAGTTATTGCCGCCTGGCCAAGCAGATTCTGCTCTGCCGGAAGCCCGGTATTTGGTGATACCTTCCCTCGTGATGATGTGGCGGGTTATCTCGGCATCGACAACACGACTGACCTCTACCTTACTGACATGTTCAGCGTTGGTGGCTCTCAAGGTTCGGTTACCTATGTCGATAATCCTCCAGTAGGTGAAGTGCCTTACAGCTGTCTGTGGAGTGCTCGTGGTGTATTGCGCGAGAATCCTGAAGAAGAAGGTACCACCGAACTGGTCTGGTTCCAGGCCGAGCGATTAACTTCTGGAAGGCGTGACGTCAATCGCGTTGAAACTGCTTGTGTTGCTGGTGCGGGTTGCGCCATTACCTGGCAGGAAGACCCCGAGGGTACCCGCCCAGGTGAAGGTGAAGGTCCGGGAACCGGCTGGGCAGGTGCGACTACTGCCAGCAAGACCGATATCTGGTACAGCTTCATTGAGTGGGAAGACTTCGATATCGTTGATGACGATGGCGAACCGCTGCCGCTGGCTGACAATGAGTTAGAGACCGGCCGTCCTAGCCCTTATGTACCGATGATGTCTGCTGTACGTCTGACCAATAACGCAAAGTGTCAAACCGATGCAGTCGATGGTTACTGCTCCGATATCGCTCTGGGTTATGGTATCAAGGATCAATGTGTAGGTACCGTCAACGTCCCTCTGGGACCGCAGGACGAGCTGCAGCCAATCTGTGTGGTTGACTCCAATGAGTCTGGCACTATGGATGCCGGTGATATGCCTAACCTGGCTAATACCGCCGCCAGCCGCCCACGTCTGAACATGCAGCCACGTGATTCCGATGGTGATGGTGTCGTCGATGACGCCTGGGTTATCGTTGTATCCGAAGAGGACAAGGGTCTGGGTCGTTACGGTTATATTAATACCGAAGAGTGGACTCTGGGTGATCTTAGCGATACTGCGCAGGAAATGTGTGAGGATCCACCAAATAACCCTGATGAAGAAACCGGTTGCCAGAAGGCCGATGTCGGCAAGGACGTGTTCTGGGCCAGCTTTAACATGGGTTCGCCTTCTACTTCTGAAGGTGTTGGTGTTGACTACAGTCTGGTGAGCAATGTTCTGGTTCAGGGCGCTCAACTCAACCAGCCTGAAGTCAACTGGCGCACCGGTGTTTACTATCCACCGATGGATACTGCGGACATGTGGGACTTTGGTGATCTCAACTACCTGATCTTCAATACCGAGATTGCAAGACGTACCAGCATGATGTCCCAGTCGACAGCGAAAGCAACGGCCGACGGCACACAGGATGGTCTGGTTGCCATGCCACTGTGGAAGCAGGGTATTGTTAATCAGGGTGGACCTGCTGACATCAGCACCCGCCGTATCGTGGCTCCTGCAGATGTGGATGAGACAACCCAGAACCCCTACGCAGCCAGCAACATGGTCTGTGCCTGGTACGACGGTGAAGGTCTCGAGCAACCAGGCGTTGTGTACTTCGCCGACGGTACCAACCCTTACTATCCTAACGGCCTGTGTATGGCGGCGCCCATCAACCTCTCAGCACGTACACCTTATGAGTGTGAAGTGAGTGGTATCAGTGACGGTGCCTGCCCGGGTGCAGCTGACATGGAATGTGTGGACGATGCGACCTTCGGTCAACTCTGTAGTTCTACCACCAATCCAGAGGATAACCAGGTATTCGACAAGTTGCTCAGCTGGTACGAATGTCCCGGATGGAACGGTAACAATGTCAGCAACGATGCGGCTGTGAACCCGGCAGCCTGTGGTACCGAGCCTGACAGCGCACTGCTCGCCAGCAACCTGGATGACCAGTCCTGGTATATGCCACTTGAGGTCTCCAAGGCCCACCGTGGTTTCCTGGATGGCAATCATGCGTTCATGATCTACGCCTGGTCGCCTAACTGGAAGCTCAACAGGGTCGGCAGCGATCGCTACGAGCTGTTTACACGGCGCTCCTTCGACGGTGGTATCACCTGGACGACTACACCTACCAGCTTCACCGCTAGCGATGGTTTAGCCTACAGCGGTAGTGGCACTACTACCTGTGAAACTATGCGTGACGGCGCAACATCTCAGGATGATACGCACTTGTGTACCGCGTATGCTGCAGGTGATCCCGAGCAGTCCCGTAACGTGTCGCAGCTGAAGTCTATGAGGAACACTATCCTCGACCCACGCTACTCACCTACTATTGCAGGTATGGCAACTGAAGGTGATCTGGATTGGGGTCTGTTTGAGCCTATCCTTCCAACCGATGAGCGTAATCCATCGCGTAACTTCGTGGTCTATGAAGACGGTGACAATACCACGGTGGCGGTAGGTGAAGCAGAGCCATTGAACCTGGCCTATGGTCGTGCCGAGCTGTTCGGTGATCACTTCACCGTATGGGCGGAAATCGATACTGGCTTTGGTGGCGGTCTCGCGGATTGCTATCCCAACAACGCCCATGATGATCCGGACGTTGACTGGGCCGTAGGTACCGGATTCTGTAATGAGTTCGATACCCTGGAAGGTTTCCAGGACTCATTGTCTGAAGAGGCTAGCATCACTTCCAGTGCCAACGGCGACTTCCTGTACGGTGTATGGGGGCAGTTCAATGTGGATGAAAACCATGAGTTCATCGACGGTGACACCATGTTCCGTCGGGTCTGGTATCTGGATGACTACATCTCTGATACTGAAGCCTGGACTCTACCCGGTACTCAGCAGCCGTAGTTAACTGAAACGCACAGGGATGTGCTTAACCAACATCGGGTCATTATTTACGCAGACCCGATGTGACATTAAAGGCAATGATATAATGAACCGGGAAGGGAGTTACTCTCTCCCCGGTTTTTTTTTGACAGTATGAGGACAGCATGAATAAACAATTGGCAATTTTGATAGTGACCCTGTTTATTTTTCCACTCGGCTCCGTTTGGGCCCAGACCGACATCAATCAGGCTAGCCAGCCACCGTTGGCATCAAATACGAAGCAGGCACCTGCCACTTCGACGAATATCAAAAAAGACTCGACACCTGAAAAGGCAGTCGAGTCTATTAATGGCGCTTTTGGCATCCAGCTGGGCGAGCATTTCAAACCGTCTATGGTGGCCAGTGTGTTAAGCGAAAAGCAACACACTTACCGTGTAACGGAAGGCGTGAATCAGAAGGGAAATATTTATCAGGTAAAACCCAGCAAACCGGATGAGCATTTTCAGGATTATTCAATAAAGACTACTAAGGATGGCATCATTTACGCCATTAAGGGAAGTTACCAGTATGAGGTTGAGCCGGCGCAGGGAAAAAAAATGGGTAAAGTGAAGAACGCCAAGGTGGTTCGATCAACCTGCAAAGCCACGGTAAAAAAACTGGCCGAGGAACTGGAAACCCACTATGGAAAACCGCGAGGCAAGGGCTGGAATGGAGAATGGTTTAGTTTTAATCAATCCTCCGAAGCCTCAAATAAAAACCTGAAGCTATATGCCAACCGTTGTCGCACGGGCTTGTACAGCATCGTTTACACCGATAAAAATGCACAGCGAGGAGCTCAGTCAGGCCAGCCAGGCATGCCACTGACAGGCAACTAATCAGCTGAAAAAAACTATGAGTCCACGGCTAATCCCACGCACATCTTTATCAGAGCAGGGATTTATCGACTATGGGTCTGTATTAAATATGACCTCTCCACCTCGGCCAGACATAAATTTAACGTTCATATCTGCGCCGAGGTGTTTATTAGCAATACCTATCAGTTGCAAGCTGGACGAAAAATGATAAGGTCAGTGATAAACGCAGGTGTTAACGCCAATCGATTGTAAATGGTATTGCAGCATTAATTTATGTTACTAATGCTTGTTCTCGATATCAGGCAAGGCATTAGCATAATTCTAATTAAGAACATCTCCTATGCAACACCGGAAATCGGGATCTAGAGGCCTGCTACTGTCCTGTTGAAATGCCCTGAAGCCTCAGCACTAATGCGAACTCAAATATAAGCAACACACAGAGTGCGAATATCTCGATATGGAGATCGCGTCTACAGCTTTCATTTTTCAATTTAAACAATCAATCGACCTGAATAATATATCGTGATTAGCATAATGTATAGTAGTCAGGTCGGATTGTTAAAAAACCTCTCCAAGCTTGCTGGTACACGATTAGCCATCGTCAATTGGACCGACAATATTCACATCAATTAAATTATTTATACCTCATTTTACTTTTTATGTGACCTGAGCACAGTTTTTATCATAATTTTTTTAGCCTGCCCTGACTACTTCATACACACTAGCCAATAGATTAAAAAAAGCTACTCGATTGAGTGACTTGTAAATAGAAAATTCAATTAACAACCAGTCCTATGCTGGACCGTTTATTATGGTTTGATCGGGGCACTACCCTATATTAGGTCATAATCAGAACTAGTTAACATAATGCCTGGCTCAACAGGAACCCTTTATTTGCCAGCTACGTTTGTAGAGTATATAGCATGATAATCTTTATGATAGAGCTTAGGTTAATCTGCTATTCACTATCAGAAGAAGAAATAAAATGACTTTAGTTTACTTACTTTCATTAACATAAAGAGGAAAAGATCATGAAAATTTTACATTCAATAATCGTTATGTATTTACTATCTTGTACATCTGTGGCTTTTGCGTTGAATGACAATGATGTCGATACCAATGATGCAGACTCATTAGAAAGCAGCCAACCCAAAAACCAGGATAAACACAACAGCTACAAGCCTGATATAGCTGGCGATGGAATCAACAATGCATTTCAGGTAGAAGATCCAAGTGATATTGGTAGAAGTGGATCAGTACCAGAACATGCACCAGAACCTGCGCCTGTTGAAGGTGGAGCTGGGCATAAAGCCAGGTAACATCGGCCTACGCCATAACCAGCATAAAAAAAAGGGTACTAACTGTACCCTTTTTTAAATTATTCGTTACCTGATTCTTGCAACCCTTAAATTCTACAACGGATTTACCAGCAGTCTTAACCGTGACTTAACTAGCTTAACCAGGTATCCATTATAAATAAATCAAAAAGGCCAATGAAGGAAAACCACCTGTGGACCTGGACTAAAAGCGGGTTTATTCTTGCTCTAGCCTAATATAATCCAGACGTCATTTAAGGGAGGTAATATGACACTACTATTAAGCAATCGCACAGATGAGCCATGGGTACGCTTGGGTTTACCAGGGATTGTCGGTTTTTTTATCCTGTTGACTTCGGTCTCGCTCAACGCGGGAACATTTATTGCTGACAAAAAAACGGGAATATTGACACTAAAAAATAACGTAGTGGCCAGCCAGTTTTTGACTCGCGCAACTTTTGGACCAAACATTGATGAAATAAAATCCTTAGCCAATCACATGTCAGAGATTGGTCGTTTACAAGCGATGGAAGAGTGGATTGATAGTCAATTTGAAATCACTCCGACCTATCACCATTCACTTGCATTGCAACTCATCAGTGAAGATGGATTTACCCCCAATCAAACCGGAATATCTGCGACAAGATACCGTATTCATAGTTGGTGGGAGGCGAGCATAACCGCGCCAGATCAACTGAGACAGCGTATGGCCTGGGCACTTGCACAGATATTTGTAGTGAATGAGCGCGGGGCGGGCTTTGGTAGGCTGGCCAATGATAAATCCGGAGCACCGCAATATTTAGGTTTGCTCGACTACTACGATGATTTGATCAGGAACTCATTTGGAAACTATCGGACTCTGCTAAGTGATGTAACATTACATCCGATTATGGGCGTTTTTTTGAGCCACCTGAAAAACCCAAAGGGAAATCCTTCTATTGGGCAGTTTCCAGATGAAAATTACGCCAGGGAGGTGTTACAGCTTTTCTCAACAGGTCTTTATCAGTTAAGAAAGAATGGCGTCTACCAAAAAGACAGAAACGGGAATCTTATTCCAACCTACAATAACGACACCATCAAGTCGTTTGCACGAGTTTTCACTGGCTTAAGCTACGGTGGGCACAAGAAATTTAATTCAGGAGGCCGGAACTATCATGACCCGATGGATATGTTTGAGAAGTATCATGATGTCGACGAAAAAGTGCTATTAAATAGTGTAGTCCTACCGGCGGGACAGACTGGTTTAGATGATATTAATGACGCACTCGATAATATCTCAAATCACCAGAATGTACCCATGTTTATAGGGCGCTTGTTAATTCAACGATTTGTAAAATCAAATCCCAGCAAGGGATATATTCGACGAGTTGGGGATGCGTTCAGAGATAATGGCCAGGGGGTTCGTGGTGATCTAAAAACCGTTATCAAGGCCGTACTGTTAGACAAAGAAGCGCAGAAATCACTACGCTATAAAAAGCTGAGAAACCCGGCCAGGCTGGATGTCCAGCAAAGAAACACCGAGTGGTCAAAGCTGAGAGAACCCGTACTGAGATATTCCGCACTGTTGCGGGCGTTTCATCCGATTTCGACTCATGTTACTGGAAGGATGATGATTCCCGCGCTTAGCAATCAATTAAATCAGGCTCCATACCAATCTCCAAGCGTATTTAATTTTTATTTACCGAACCATCTCCCGTCAGGCGAACTTCAGGATTATGTTCCCAGTTCAAAACTACCCAACGGAGAAATTTATGCACCTGAGTTTCAGATTTTTACCTCTGTAATGAACAACAGGTTCGCGAATAGAATTAGATCAGATGTGATTGATAGTAAGGTCGATCTAAAGCCACACAAGAGTGTTTCACCTATTGATATTATTCTGGACTTTTCATATGAACAGTCTTTGGCGAGTGACATAATTTCATTGCTTGGTCATTTAGATTTATTGTTATGTAGCGGGACTTTCTCACAAACATCCAAGCTTAATCTAGCCAAAATTATTGAGCAAGAAACGGATGACCCCATTACCCGCGTCCGCGGCTCAATTATCGTGATGTTAAACTCACCTGAATGTGCTGTGCACGAATAAGGATAAAGATCATGTCAAACACTATAAAGCGCAGCAAAACACAAGCGCAAACAAAGCAAGATAGCCTGAGCCGACGTAAGTTTTTGCAATTAAGTGGTGGTTGTGGCGTCATCAGCGCGCTTCCAGGTTTATCCGCCTTATTGAGCCTGAATATGACAAACAGCGCCATGGCATCAGCCTATCCGATGAGTGACTATAAGGCCATGGTTTGCATCCAGTTGGCTGGAGGCATTGACTCATTCAATCTGTTAACGCCTTATGAGAATGAAGAATACACAGATTATCAGACCGTTCGTGGAAACCTTGCTCTGGCACAATCAGATCTTCTGCCAATCAGTGATAGTTCAGGGCGTCAATTCGGCCTTCACCCTGGTTTGGGTGAAATGCAGAACCTCTATAACTTGGGAGTTTTGGCTTTTCAGGCGAATGTCGGAACCCTTGTACAACCCACTACGCTGGCTCAATACCTTGGCGAAAAGGATTTACCGCTAGGTTTGTTCTCACACAGTGATCAACAACAGCATTGGCAAACATCCGTACCTCAATCACGCGCACAAATATCCGGCTGGGCAGGGCGTATGGCTGATGTGCTTACAGACGCCAGTAACAACAACAGCGATGTCTCCATGAATATCGCACTTAGTGGTGTAAATATTTTACAAACCGGTCGAGTGGTTAGTCCCTATGTAATCCAGGACAGTGGCGCGACCTTATTGAAGGGTTATAACGGTAACGGCGCGCTCAACCGAATAGTCAGTCAATCATTAGATAGTCTGCTAGCCGCAAATTACGCCAATCTATTAGAAAAGGCTGCGGCATCCAGACAGCGAGTCTCAATCGATGCTGCGATGGAGTTTAATGAGGCGACAAACTCCGAAGTTATTCAAACTCGTTTTCCTGACTCATCGCTAGGAAAGAAGCTTGAAATGGTGGCTAAAACAATTGCGTCTCGCACTGCCCTCGGACAGAAACGACAAACCTTTTTTATTCAAATAGGTGGGTGGGATCATCATGATGATGTAATTAACAAACAGGCACTTATGTTACCTGGTGTTAGCTCAGCTCTAAAGGCATTTTACGATGCGACAGTGGAGCTGGGTGTGGCCAAAGATGTGGTCACCTTTAGCATGTCCGATTTTGCTCGCACCCTTACCACTAATGGGAATGGAAGTGATCACGCATGGGGAGGAAACCACTTTGTTATGGGTGGCGATGTTTCCGGTACAGACGTCTATGGCAGCTATCCCGAATCACTGGCCCCTGGAAATCCATTTGACGTTGGTCGAGGACGTTTGCTGCCAACCACATCGGTTGATCAGTACCATGCTGAAATTGCTCGCTGGTTTGGCGTTCCTAATGATGCAAACCTGGAGATGATATTTCCGAATATCAGAAATTTTTATTCTGCCAGTGATGAATCAGGACCTATAGGCTTTATGAATAGCTAGCTATAGGGTCTAATGAGAAAGTCCCAAATAGTCTGACGTTGTTGGTAGTGAACACTGCGGCAGAACAAACTTGTCGGGTCGGATGAATTATCTTGCTTATCGCAAAAGCGATGACAGCGAATTGCACATTCCTGCCAAACACTGGGCTATCAACGCACAACAGGAATTAAAAACCGTTTAAAGTTTTTTCCTTCCGGCTGAATCAACAAACATTTGTGTTTTCTTTTTTATCTTTGATTTTAATGTATTTTTTGTGGCGGCACCTCAGGGGCTGATCCTTATGGCACTTACTTAAGACAAAATATTAATGTACTGCGACATTCCGCTATATTTTTGAGCCGGAAACCACTGACTTCAGGCATTAGATTCCCGCTTATAACATGCGGGAATGACAGAATTTATTACTGCAAGCGCTTAAGTAAGTAACATTGGGGTCTGTTCCCGATTACTCCGATTCATTCAATTACTTTCATCATCAAGCAATGCCCGTACACGTTTAAGCAAGACCTGTGATTTGAAAGGTTTCTGAATCAGCCGATGATGTACACCATCATCAATTAAATTCGCATGATAATTATCGGAGAAACCGCTGATCAATTGAATTTTTACCGAAGGGTATTTTTTTGCCACTATGGCCGCTAGTTGATAGCCATCCATTTCCGGCATAATGACATCGGAAAGCAGCAGATCAATGGTTTCCTCCTTGAGTATGTCCAGTGCCTGTTCAGCACTTCCTGAACAAAAAACACTGTAGCCTTCCTGCTCCAGTACATCTGCAGTTAAATTGAGTAACGAAGGTTCATCATCAACTATCAGAATGCTTTCATTACCACTTGAGTCAGTTGATGAGTCCACGTCTGCTATCGCATTATTATCTCTGGCATACTCAGTATACCTGGGGAAATACAGAGACATTCGGGTTCCATGGCCAGGCTCGGAATAGACTTTTATCGAACCGTCACTACGCTCCATAAACCCATACACTTGACTTAGCCCCAGTCCAGTACCCTGTTCGCCCTTGGTTGAAAAGAAAGGGTCAAAAATATTATCAAGAATTTCTTTTTCCATGCCGCAACCGGTATCAGTAATGCTGAGCAGGACATAATCGCCTGCATCCAGGTCCAGTTGTTTCGCATCGATCGCATTAAGTTGCTCATTACTGGTTCGGAAGCTTAGCAGCCCATTACCTTCTATGGCATGCATTGCATTAATACTCAAGTTAATAAGAGCATCCCCCAGGTCGCCACTGTCTAGCCAGACCGGCCACACTTCATCCGTTAGATCAAATTCCAGCTTGATCCGTGCAGTCAATGTTTTTTCAATCATATGCCGATTTTCGCGAAGCAATGCACTGAGGTTTACAGCCTCTGCATCACTGCTTTTTTGCCGAGAGAAAGCCAGTAATTTTTGGGTCAATTTGGCACTACGTTCAGCCGCATGGTGTATCTCATGGGCATATTTTTCAAGTTTAGGCTGTTCACTTAGTGCGAATTTCAATAAATCTGCATAACCTATAATAATCCCAAGCATGTTGTTGTAATCATGGGCAACACCACCTGTAATTTTGCCCAGGGCATCCATTTTCTGACTACGCCGTAGTTGTTCTTCCTGTTGCAAACGTTTAGAGACATCACGTCCTTCACCCACTACTTGAATAACCTTGCCCTCAGCATTAAACACAGGATGCATACTAAACTCGATCCATAATAAACCATCGGCCATAGCCACTTGCATGTCATGCATTAGTACCGGCATTTGCCTCGGCGACGTCGCTTTTAATGAGATCCTGTATTTTAGGGTCATAATTAAACCAGGGGCAGTCCCAGGCCTTCTTGTTTCGCACGTCATCCAGCTCAATGCCGGCAGCTATTAACGGTGTATTGTTAACAAAGATCACGGTGCCATCACATTCTAAAACACCCACCATGGTTTGCATGCCATCAAACAGGCCCAGCAATTGCTGTTGTGCTAATTGTGCCTTCTTGTGTAAATGATATTGCTCTGTCACATCATTAAATACCAGCACTATACCTGTGATGCTGTCGTCACTGTTACGAATGGGCGCGGCAGAATATGCAATCTGATATTCCGTACCATTCCTGGCAATCAATGTTGTGTGATTGCTAAGATAAACAGTTTCACCCGTAGCAAGAACTTGTTCAACAGGGTTTTCAGTTATCTCTCGAGTAGTCGCATCAATGACAGGAAAGATGGATTGTAATGGTTGTTTTTTGGCTTCTTGCATAGACCAGCCGGTGAGTTGTTCGGCCACTGGGTTCATACGATTGATATAACCTTTGGCGTCTGTCGTTATGACCGCATCACCAATACTATCGAGTGTAATAGCAAGGTCCTGTTCACGACCTCTGAGCGCTTCCATCGTTTCCCTGGTGTTGGATACCATTCGGTTGAATGCAATTACAAAAGTAGCCAGTGCGCCCTTGTCCTGCGTTTTAAACGGCAATTGCTGTGAGAAATCACCGAGAGAAATTTTGTCAGCCTGTGCTGCCATTTTCTGAAGAACGATTTTAGTATTATTGATAAATAGATAAATTATTACCATGGCTATAAAAGCAATGATGATGCCTGTTGTGAAGAGCCAGTTCTGCATCATACGCACAGGTGCGTTCATTTCATCTAATGGGGCAATGGCAATAATGCTCCAATCCAACGCATTATTAACACCAAATTCACCCATATCAGAATATCCAGCCATAACTTCATCGCCTGCGATATCTGTATAGATAATATTTCCCATATCCCCCTGGCGGGAAAAAGCACTCAACAGTTTCGGATGCACCAGTAAATCTGGAAAAGTGTTAAAAACGTCTACAGAAGGGTCTTTAGTTACGATAACCTTGCCGTCTTTGTCCACAATATAGACATGCTTATCACCCACAATTCCCTCATCAAAAAGCGATGTTATCCGTTCAATATTTCTCAGGTTAACTTCAAGTGTCAGTACACCCACTATTAGCCTGTTGCTATCATCGGTCACTGGAGTCATGAGAAGAATGCCCGGGCCGGTGTCCAGAAACTGTGCTTCAGAAATATAAACCTCGCCTTGCCTGGCTTTGCTTGTGGCCAAATATAATGCGTTCGCCCCTGGGTGCGCATCCACAAACAACTGACCTTTCTCATTTTGTTCGCCTGAGCTGGCGATTATCTTGCCTGATAAATCAATGATATCTATATCATTAATCCATTTATTTTCTTCAACAATTTCAGTCAGGTACTGAATTATATCTGGAATAATTCCACCTTCCAGAACATCAGCTTGAGAAAGAAGTTTGGCATCGATTATGCGTTCGCTGATAAAGTTATCGATATTGTAAGCAACCAGTACTGATTTATCCTCCAGCTCTTTTTTGATGACATCAGTCAAAGCCTGAGATGAACTGTAAATACTGATCACAGCAAATATCACAAGCGGGATAAGTACTGCCAACATAGCAGTCAGCGAAATCCGAGACTCAAATGATAAGTTCTTTAAATTACCTGTCCTTTTGTTATTCATATCGCCTTTTTAAGCATAGCAAGACTAATAGCCCTTTTCTAAATACCCGACCCTGGCACACCCACTAACCAACCTGCCATCCCAGGACCAGACCACAACTTTAACTAATATTAAAGCAAGCGCGGGTATAAACCATATTTTCCGTGATAATTCTCCGTGGTCTGTCCTGGCTATTGTTGAGTATATTAAAAATAGCTACACGAAGCTTTCTAGGCCTCTAACACTGAGAGTTAAATTGTTGATGAATAAATAGTTATATAAATAAGCATACTGTACAACAGTACTATTCAATAGGTAGTTGTGTAAATTGAAATAGTGTCAGTATTTTAAGAATTATATATTAATTATAAGTAAATATTCTAATACATAATTGCATAATTTGGGACTTGCCTTTTGTCTTTTTAATGGGAATTCCAAATGAACCCAGCCAATTATTATTTTACAGAATAAAAAAAGCCACCCAGTAGGGTGGCTTTTAAACAGAAATTTTAATTAATAACCCGTCTTATACTAGACCTTTATTATTGCTTGATCGGCGCACTACCATATATGAAGCCATCAGCAGTATCAAAATTCATGTCAGACAATACAGCATCTTCAGCATAGCTCCGTCGCTGTTGAAAGCCATCAATATCTACTATGGCGATGATTTCCTTTTGAACTACCTGCAATGGATTAACTGAATCAACTATAGATATGGTCACGCGATCATTCTCCAGTGTCCAGTCAAAATCTGCAGAAAATGACTCAATGCCATTCTCAGCTTCAGTAACCGTTCCTGTGCCACTGGTTGTTGCCACACCGCTTGGGGTACCTTCGAATACGGTAGTAGTTGAAAAAATACCATCACCATCGATCCATGTACCCATAACATCAGTATCTGTTATGGTCATGCTGCCGCCACACGCAGTTACCACTTCTTCGAAGAAGGTGTAACTATCGAATATTATTGGTACACCAGTATTCATATCTACCGGAGTCTGATAAGAGCAGTCCGGCACCGGCATTGAAACATCTGGTTCATCTGTTCCCAATAGCTCAGGGTCAATAGCCGCTAAAATATCCTCTTGTGCCTGCACATTAGTCATGGCGCCATCATCTGCCAGGGAATCTGTAAAGCCTGCTGGTAAATGCCAGCCCTGTCGCACCACAGCTTCGTGAACGGCAAAGAAGTGATTCACCACAGACTCCTGATCAGTGAAACCCAGGTATGTCGTCAACAGCTCATTGGGGTGATCCACCATTAGCAAATCCGTAGTGTTTACTGTAACGATGTCCCAGCTCCCTGTGCCCACCATGGTCAAGGTGCATGATGGGACTGAAGTTTCACTACAAGTTTGCTGGTAGTAGTTTACGGCTCCTGAAGTGCCAGAACCGACCAGTTCATAGCCAACAACAGATAATTCTGAGTCATCACTACCTATATAGCCAAACAGATTTGGTGGGCTGCTACCGTCACCCGGATCGACCCAGGCAGTCTCACTTAACATATCGGCCAAGGCAGTGATCGCTGCCGGAGGATTAGCAGAATAATCTACTACTGTATTACAGTTGCCACTATCGGCTGTGTACTCTAACTCAGCACTTGTACAGTCGTCCGAGAAACCCAGTAGATAGACGTCGGATGTATAGGCTATTTCCCCTGTATACGCCTTAGCTCCCGCGTTAAATTCAGCCGCTGGATCAATAAATGAGGCTATATCAGGTGATATAGTTGCTACCGAGGTACTAATATTTATACCCGACAAGTCCACTGACTGTAGATTGCTTAATACTTCACCACCCTTGCCCCTGATGATTGTCGCTGTTCCGGCTAGAGCATTAAAGCTGATTGAGGCATTGTTCCAGCCATCATTGCCAGCTAACCAGCTACCATCTGACTGCAGGACATATTCATTTATTCCGGGTAATACCTCAACAAATGTACTGGTGTCGAAATTCCACTCATAACGAATGTCCGTTATTGTATCTACGCTTGAACTAAAATAACCGTAAGCGATTTCATCGTAATCTATTTCATCGTAATCTACATATATCCAGTTCAGCCCTGATTCAAACAGCGTCTGGATGTCTACCATGCTGGCACTATCGGCCGCTTCTGCTGCAGCGACATCCGCTTCGATGGTGTCGGTATCCACCGTCACAACGACATCAACTGCCACATCGACTGGGACAAAAGAACCCGCATCTACCGCATCATCAATGGCCGTATCAATAGCTGCGAGTTCCGCAATCACCAGTGCTGCGATCTTTTGAATGACAGAATCCAGCGATGTGGTGAGATCAATAGTAATTGTTGCGTTAGCGACCGCCTCTTCAATAATTTCCAGGTTATCTGCAATATGAACTGCGATGACCTGGGCCAGCTGATGCATTTTCTGGTAATTGTCCTGATTAGTGTTCGCCGGGTCATTTTCATTGGCAACATAATCATCAAATAAGGAAACGTCCGTTGGATCCTGGCCCAGACTGATCAAAATCTGCCTTTCGATGCTATCAATATTACTACCTGTGGCCGCCATTTGCGCCTGAATCATGGTGGTCAATGGGCTAACGAACAGACCTTTACCGGCGGGCGCACTCAGAGTGTAGGATTTTATAACCGCAGTGTCTGTATCCTCATCAATGGTTTGTCCGGCAATAACCTTCACAACTACCGGATAGGAATCGACCTGGGTTTGGGTAGCTTGCAGTGAGTAACTACCACCAGTAGTGGACGTTGTCGATGGCTCACCCGTGTCACACAGCTGGTTCTGGTTAAGGTCCAAACAAACGGTGGCACCGCTTAGATAACCATCTGCGACTGTACCTGTCAGGGTAACCAAAGAGGGGCCGCCGTCACCTCCTCCGCCACCACCACAGGCGGTTAATCCTAATGATGCAGCAATCGCTACACTTTTTAGTGAGTAACTTAATAAATTATGATACTTCATATTGTCTCCAAGCATGGCATTCTTAATTCTTGTTAAAATTGATCCTGTGTATGAAATTCGGCATAGACATGTTGAAACCACCACGCGCTGAAAACATTTCAAAAATGTCATAGCTGTAATTCTGCGACTATATTCTTCTCAACTGAAAATTTAGTTAAGACGAAAAGTACAGTATAAAATTTAATCGATTATTTCATTTTTGGATTTATTAACGGAATCGTTAACAAATAATAATGCCATTAATTCTAAGCGACCACTGGGCATTATAAAAATTAAGCCAGACAGGATTATATGTAAATGAGTCTCTTTTGTCACCACCCCTTTTTTTGACCGCCAGGAGCTGGAAACAAAGTTTTGTAATTGAGCCCTAATTTAGACAAATGTATAGTTTTATCCGATCAAACTTCAATAATTTGCTATAAATCAATATGAAGTTACAAAAACAAGCATTATATTCTGGATTATCTAAGACAGGTGCCTGACTAGTATTGCGTCACAGCTAAAAAAGAAATACATCTGATTCGGACAAACACAACAAAGAAGACGACTTATACAACTTTACTGCGGAATCAACCCTTATAGCCACTATTCATGTAAACATTAACAAGTGGGTGAGCTGAACACAATGGTTGCAAATATTAGACGAAACTGATCTGATCCCGATTTTTTATAGATACTCGGGACTCAAGTCTGCGCATAACCCGAGTTAACCGGAAAGGCGCGTTCTTTGCGCCGAACCTGTTTAACGTTTTGTTAGCCATTTTTAAAAATAGTATGATAATAATATCCGTGTAATAGTGCCGTTTTCAGTTTTTTCAATATCTTGATTCTGATTAGAAACAGTATTGAATTCTTCGCCATCTCTTTTGTTGTAAAATAATGCTGCTTCGCCTCTTAGAGCGATATTATTTGTGACATTGTATGAAATACCTATTAGCGGTTCGACCTGATAGCCACTAGTACTCCCATTGTTTGGAGATAAAATATTGAAGTTTGCTTCAATAGTGTTTTTATCCTTTATATAAGCAAGCCTTACGCCATAATAAACATGAGTTTTTTCATAAACTGATTTATTGGCTAACAAGCCGAAGCCTATTAACGTTTGTGTATAGTTTATTGTTGAGTCAACGTTTGTAACTTTATTGCTTCTTTGTGATATATATGGCTCAAATATTAATGTCTCATTTAGCTTGTATGGAAAATATATTGCACTGTCCGAAGATTTGAGTGAAACTCCAATGCCAAAATTACCAGCGGATACAGCTCCTGGTAATAAAATTAAACAAACTGCTATGATTTTATGGTATTTCATTTGGTTCCTTTATTTATGCTAATAGGGAGAGGGTGGCATCTCATAATTCTACCCTTCCACACCATAGGGTATACGGGTCACGTACCACGGCGGTTAAAACTGCTTTATGTACATCTTGCCACCAGTTCAGACAGCCCCAAGTTCTTAATGTAATAGCGGCGTCACACTTTGAAGCATACTGAACCCGTATTTTAATCTCAAGAGATTCGCGAATATATTTGCCTGTACACCTAAACTGGTGATGAGTTTATCAGTATAAAGCTGTTGTCCTCAGTTTAATAATGCATCATTACAAGCTGAAGTGTTGTTAGTGTGGCAGGTGACTTTGAGTTGATTCATCACTTACCCTAAAACCGTGCTTGTTTCATTTGTATATTATCAGAGGTCGATTTGTATGGTGACTATTTGCAGCACTAGAAAATCATTAGAGATAATTACCCAGACACACACAGCTATAAATGTGCAAGTCATTTATTTATATATTAATTAATTTATTTGTTACATTATTTCTTAAGATAGCTGTCCTATTAATATTACTATAATAATTTGAGTTTGCCACGCGACTAGTTACAAAACACAAACAAGGCTTCACTAAACAGTAAAAACCGGATCTGTTACTTAACAATCAGCACCAGGTTTTTGATGTCGTTTCTAAACTCGACTGGATTACGATGAAAGTAAATTTCATTTACATCAACGAGCATTTTCAATACGTGTTTCAGCCATTGCGGACTGATACATTAGGCAAGATGCAATTGCACAGATTGACAGTGTAGAATCAAGTTAGAAAAGTGTGCGAGAATGACGTATTTACTTTTACACAATCACCGTTCGGTGAGACATCCGCTTGTTTAACAAAAATGTTCGTTTTTGTTCTAATAAATATTCCATACCCAGTTTCTAGTATTGGAAAAACCGAGTGGGCATAGGTTCGTTTTTTATATATTGTTTAATGATGCTAAGCCATTCTGACTACCTGCGATATTTATTACTTACCATAACTGATGCCTATTATGTTTATAGAGGCATCAGTTTAATGGGATTAATGTGCCTTGACTATACGAGGTTGACCATACGCTTTCCTTATAAATATAACTTGTCACCTCACTTTGATTATTGATTGATTGCTCCAGTCTGCTGCAGCAAATAATTAGCGGCCTTGCTTTTAATTTATATGAATTTTATACTGAGTTTAATTCATGCATGGCAGTCACCAATCAATGGGGGCTTACATCGTCAGGATCATATTTGGCAGACTTAATCGCAAAGCTAAAATCACCAAATACAGTGTTATTTTTAGAATCAGGCGGATAGTCTGCTATATGACTGAAGACATGGCATTGATAACAGGTCAATGTATCTTGAACATAACTTTCCAGAGTTGTATTAGCCACGATATGTGCTCCACTTTGCATACTGGATGCGTTAATTTTCCGCGGAATCTGAATTGGTTTTGTCGGATCTGCCTGTAACGATTGTGACCAGATAACATCAACCAACTCATAATATTGCCATACGGAATCCGGGTAATATTTTTTAATAGTTTTCTGCATTTTCGTATTAATTGGTCCCGCATCAACGATGTCAATTGCGTTATGCCTACTCAGTTGGATTGGGACTGGTTTTGCGCTGGTTAATTCATAAGGCGGTGATGTATTGTCGACGCAGGTAACGGTCGTTGTCCCTCCCCCTGATAGATCAACCGTCTGCGTTACACACTGGTCGTTTTTAAAATTGTAACCATGTGGTGGTGTGCTGGAACCGGGAACGTTATCTACTTGCTCAAAGGTTGCCCAGACCCATGTTGGTTGATTTTCAGTTTTATGTAATATATGAAGCCCGACCAATGCAACAGTAATTGTTCTTAATTCATCAGTTAATGGATCAAGTACGGCTGCCTTCGAAAGCTTATATCGGCTCCACTTTTCCAGGCTGGTATCAGTAACTTCCATCCATGCCGCTTTTAATTCAATAGCCCCAACGGTTCCACTCGTATTACCTTTAGGAAAAACCATTGGAATATTTTTTTTTGCATCCGCATGTTGAGTCTTTGCATTGTAATAACCGTTCTCAACCACATAATCATAGTAGTCTTTGTTCAATTTTATTTCATACCAGACATTGGTCGAGTTTTGAGCCCCTAACCAACTAGGACCATTAGCCGGTGCTGCCTGACCCGTGCCGAATTCGATCAGAGTGTCTGAACTCGTTATTTTACTGGGAAGCGTCAACAACTTCGTATTGTTTTTATCCAGAATAATATTCTGTGTATTAAACATTTTTGCATACTTATCTGAAACCAGGCTCCCCCATGCCGGTGGTGCCACACCCTTTGCAGGAAACAGGACATTGATAGGAATATAAGTTTCCCATTGAACAAAAGATAAGTCCGCCGGATCACCAAATCTTTTAGTCGTATCTTCAGGCCAGTTCAAAGCGATGAAAGATTGCCACGCAAAACAGTCGACCTGAGACTGATTGTTAAACGCGTCAAGATCACCTGGAACAACATTGTTAAACATAATCGGAATATTGTAGAGCTTCGATTGTGAGTAACAGGGAGTGGTAATAGGTGCCACCGGGAGTGTCGTCATTTTTGTCGACTCAGCAGGCAAAACAACATGTTCGATGGATGTCGTATTAGATGTATCATTTCCATCTTTATTTTCATTAATGGAGCATGCAGATACGATACTTATCCCTGCTAGTAATGCTATGAATTTTAGAATCATTTTATTTTTCTTTGTAAGTGTCAGAAAAATATGACAGCCTGAATATTATTCCGGGCTGTCACACCCTGTATTGATGATAATTTAATTATGTAATGTTAATGGTGACAGCGATGCTACCTTGATTGTCGGTTAAACCAGATCCATATTCGCCAGTTAAATCATCGTTAATACAAAGTTCAATTACCCCACTAACGCCAGCAGGAATGCTCGCGTTTTCTCCGATTAAGAATATCCTGTCGCCGACTTTTCCGATTAATGCGCCTTCATTAACACCTGGCAAGGTATAACCTGCTTTTGCATCAATATAAACAGGGTTACCATTGGCATTATATAAATTCCCGCCATTGTCATTGGGGTTTGCTGTCCATAATCCGTCTTTGTAGCTTATGACTCCTGCTTCTGTGGCAGAAATATTAATCCCTGTATTTTGCCAGGCGACATTTGCCTCTACCGTCACGGGCTCAATAACTAGCATTGCAGGCAAAGCGTTTTGGACAGTTTGACCAGCATTGGTGATCATTGCCCCCATCACACCCGGCAATACGGATTGTTCCACTTTTAGTGTAATGAAAATTGCCGTGTTATTGTTGGGTGAACTGTTACCTGGAACGGCATAATATACATTTTCCTTTACACTGGTCACTTCGACCGTAATGGAAGGATCTGTAAAAGAAACGGCTGGATACGTATCCGGTTTATTCTCCTTTGCAGTACAGGTATCAGATGTGATTACCATTTTGGCCTCACTGCACCCAATAAACAATCGCGGCGGAATGTAAGTGCTGTTACTTAATAAGGAAATTGGTCTATTAACAGGGTTGGGTACCTTAATATCATACATGGCCGTAAATTTCGATTCATGAAATAACTGCAAAGGCATGGCGAAGGTATTTGCCGGATCGGAACTGCCGACAGCATCATAGCCGTCAGGTTTTGTTCCCACAAAGGCACTGGCTACAATTTGCATTTTAAATGTGTTGGTAATTTGAGAACCCCAGTCAATCGACTCCCCAGAAATCTTAATATCACTCACTGTGTAGCCCTTATCAGCAGGTACTTCAAACACCGCATGTAAAATAAAGTTACCGGGTAATTTGGTCCCATTATCGCCAGTAAGACTTTCTCTCCCTCTCACAATCGTCCAGAAGTCTGCCGCTGGTGTATTATCCGGGGTAACATAATTACTGAAATCAGGCGTCTGAATATAAAGACCGGGAGGATTTGCCAATGTGACATTAAAGGTTTTATTTACAAAACTGTTAACCGCTCCACCAATATTAGGGTCTGAGTTTCTGTGTTTTTGGCCAAATTGGCCGTCACATAGCAGTGCGTTATATTCATTTGATAGCCAGGTGGTATTTCCTGTTGATCCCGTAGGATTGTTTCTTAAAATTGAAGATGAGGTCGCGAGACCTATTTCTGTTTGCAGCGTATTCGGCGTACTGGTTAAATGAATTGCACCTCCCTTAGATGAACTCGCTTCCGTGCCTGAATTCCATTTGTTCAAAGGATTGTAAACGGGTAACAAAGTCACCGGATCGAGTGCACCAGGAATACTTAAATCATGTAATGTAATGGCGGTGTTACCTGTTAACGTTTGATATAGTTCCAGCACCTTACTAGGATCAATTTTCCAGAGACTATTCCAGTACTCCGGGTTTTCACAGGTAAATTGTACCCTGGTAATTTTATTATTTGTGTCTCGGGTAACGGCCCATTCACAATATTCATCCTGCCAACCTCTAGGACCATAGGGAAAGTAAGCAACGTTTGATCTTTCACTCGTATCACATGGACTATCTGAAATTTCCCCGGGCATGATCCCGCTATCGGCCATTTGACTTAAGGCGCTCTGTGTTGCAGTCGGGAAGTTATAAGCCAGTCTTCCCGGGAATGGGGACCAGGTAATTGGAGCGGGTTCACTGGCTGAATTATCGTCTTCCGGATTATAATAATTCGTTGTAGACGGTGTATTGGTCGTATTCCAACGATTATTCAACATACCTTGCTGAGTAAATCCATTTAAATTTTGATTCCATAAGTTATTCATTTTTTCTTGCAGGATTGGATCGTTAGAAAAATCCTCAATTTTGGCTGGCGTTTTGAATTTAAAGTGAGAACTTCCTACAGAATGTTCTGCAGCTAATTTAATTTTTGCGCTCATAGCAAGATTCCTATTTAAATTTCTATTAAACTTCTG
>JBLYYN010000115.1:0-18318 GCA_048550535.1 Gammaproteobacteria bacterium | reverse complement strand
TGGGCCTTCAGGAGAATCAAGGTGACTCAGTCATTCTATCAATATCGATAAGTCACCGTAATAGAACCATAATTGAAACCTCCCTCCTGGGTTTCAAAGCGCTTAGTCTCTCTGACCCAGCTTGCCGAGAAATTCCATTTTCCTGTCGCATAACCAATGCCATAAAAAATACCGCCACTCCACAGTTCTTTTTCTACACTGGGACTATCACTAAATGTATTTCCATCCAGGAAAATATTTCTGAGTGTGAGTCGGCCGGTGACGCCTAACATGGCAAAAAAACCCCGATTTATATCTGTGCTGAATAAATAAGCATTGTGTGCAATCGAAGACTGTAGATTATGGGAATGCTTCATGTCTTGTTCGGTAATCAATAATGCTAGGCTGACTTCCGCACCGGTATTAATGGTGCCTAACTCAGCCATCTGGATTCTGACCCATTGGTAATTAAAACCACTTTCAAACTGCCCGGTGTGAAAAGATGTACGACGCTCATACATCATGTTTACTACAAATTCATTCTCTAACTGATATTCCCAGCCGTTTGGTTCATCTGAACCGGTAACACGATGTATTTGCTGCTGTACTTCATCGGCCTGAGACCAGGGACCAACGACACCGGCCATGAACCTGATAGTGTCGGCATAACGTGTATTTCTGGCGTTTAAATCAGCGGCTGCATACAACAGACCTCCATAGGGCAGGTCATCAGGTTGGGGTACGGAAATTGTGATGTCCGCGGGTGTAACCATCGCCTGCCCAAATTCATAGGCCAGGGTGCGCTGCTCAAATACATCTGTCACAACTGGGAAGAACGGTAATAACGGCAATAGAAAAAAAGGGCTATTATTTTTGTTGAATTCATCGAATGGCTTTGATTCAAGACGAACATGCAAGCCGTTTGTGTAATACCCGTCGCTATGGGCCAGGATAAAAAGATCATTATCAAGGGTAAAAGTGAGTGTATCCCACTCAACATCGGGTTGCGAAAATGCCACCGGCATTAGCAAGGTGCTAATGATTAGCCAGCAACAAAATCCCCAAAGTCTCATCAACCCTACAACCTGATTTTATCGAATACTCTATAACGAAACAGCAAACCAAAACTATTAAGTCATATTCTGGGCAAGTCTTATACTCTAATGCTCGCCAACCGTTCTAGTACTCCCTCTTGTGCACATAATAATTTGATTTAGCTGTACCAATTTACCACATTAAATCATCAGGTATTTGATATTCTGCGTATGGATCGTTTTCATCTATTGTTTGTTGATCATTATCATTGAATAAAATCACGCGATTCGCATTTCTTTGCTGTATTTTTTCAGCAATGGCGGCGGGTACAAGTTCATATCGGCCTTCTATGCGAGCAATGCCTGATTTTCCTCGCATGATTTGTTGTTTCATATCTTCATTAATATAAATGCGCTTAACTTTTTTATTATGCTCGAAATTGTAAACAACAAGGCAGCCTTCATCTCGCTCAATACGATTTTTTATGATGAGTTGATCTATTTCTGCAGAAATGGCCTTTTTTCGAGCATCTTCCTGCTTTCTTTTATTTAATTCACGATCACGATTAGCTTTTTCTTCAGCAGCCTGTTTAGCTTTAAGGCCGTTTTCATCTATAACTGTTTCTTTTTTACTACGCTGTTGTTTTTTCTTTTTATTTTTGTCCTGTTGTGCCTTTTGAACCTGCTGCTTGGTGGCTATACCTGCTTTAAGCAGTTGTTCTTGAAACGGATTGTTCATTTGGTTTATCTCGTTAGTTCTGTGTAATTAGCGTAATTGATAAGGTAATACAGTCTTCTCTGTATGCATGATGGCAAACGAATATTAGCAGATATTTAGCTTCAGGTCAGGCTGTCAGATTGAGTCTGAATGACTGCATCTTAGTATCTTTGAGTATTTCTATATTTGCGTCAAATCCGTCAAATTCAAGCATGCACAAACAGGAAATGAGCAAAATAAGAGGGCCAGGAATTAAAAATTAACCCATGATGAGTGACTGCTCATGGCTGTTTATTGACTATAAGCGAAATTCCTGAAATTACGCCAGGAAAATCACCAGTAATAATGGCCTTGAGTCAGGCAATATTGTCGATATGCCGATGCCCACTGCCGGTAAGTACAATCTGTTTGCAGCCCTTCACTAAACCGCTTCAGGTTTACCAAGCAGCAGCCTGCCCACAGTAAAGCAGAGCAAGCCGGAAAGGATACCGGGTGCTACACTGTACAGCACCTCGCCCAGCCCCATTTGTCGCCATATTAAAAAGCTCGCAATACCGATGATAATCATACCAATGGCCAGTGATTGCTGACAGCGATAGCCCAGTGCATAGACAATAATCAGTGGCACAAAGGCAGAACCGAGCAACCCCCAGGCATCGAGAACCAGAGCAAAGACCGATCCCGACCCGGTAAGGGCGATGGTTGCCGCAAGGGCTAGAACAACCAATGTGGCCAGTTTAGCAACAATCAACGAATGCGCCTTCCCTGTGTGTTGAAAAAAGTCCCGGGTAAGTGCTGCTGAACAGGAGAGGATCAATGAGTCGGCCGTCGATAAGGTGGCAGCAAACAGTGCAGCCAGCACCAGCCCTACAAAAATATCTGGCATGATGGTTTGTGCCATAGTCGGTAGCGCCAGTTCAGCGTCAAAATTGGCCGTTTCCGGGAATGCAATGCGGCTTAACAGCCCAACGCTGATGGTGGCAGCATAGAACAATATGAACCAGCTGTAGTAATAAATACGCATACGATTGATGCTGTGCGCATCATCCAGGCTGATAAAACGAATCACGATATGGGGTTGCCCGATGACGGCTATTCCCCCGAACAACCAGCCTGTAATGAATAACATGACTTCCAGAGTTGAAGTATCAGGGAACCAGTCGAGGTAGCCAGGTTCGACCAGCGCAAGCCTGTGTAATGCACTTTCCCATCCCCCCGCAATTTGTATACCACCGAAGATGAGAATGAGCATACCGACGATCATGACGATGGATTGTGCTGCATCGGTCCAGATAGAAGCACGCAATCCGCCAGCAGTGCTGTAGAGCAGGACGATAATAGCTCCGATCAGGATGCCCGACGAGGGTTCCCAACCCAGTAAGACTGCAGTGGCCTTGCTGCCGGCTTTCAATTGTGCTGCAGCATAGAGAGTGAGAAAAAATACGGTGAGGATACCCACAATACGCCGTAGCAGGCGATAATCGGTATTATGCCAGTGACCCAGCAGACCACCGAATGAGTGAATCTTTACAGAGCGTGAAGCAGCATGAATTTTTTCCAGGGTCAGCAGCGAGGCAAACAGGTCGCCAATAATCCAGCCTATCATCAACCATATCGATGACAGTCCTATATTATAGGTCACACCGATCATACCGATGAACATATAACCACTGTTGTTAGTGGCAACGGCGGAAAGCCCTGTTAACCAGGCTGGCATAGACTTGCCAGCAACCAGGTAATCTTCCTGTGTTTTTGTGCTTTTTAGCATCGATGACAGACCAATGACTAAAAATACGAGCATGAAAATCAGGAAGCTAATAGTGATCATCGGTTATTTTTCTACGTTTGTTCAGAAGCTCCTTATCCCTTGCGGGCCTCATCATATTGGGTCTGCTTAGGATGAGGTGGATAAACACCTTCACCATCATGCATCTCTCGTCCGGTGAGGGGTGGATTGAAAACACATATCAGGCGCATCTCCTTACTGGCTCGCAGGTAGTGCTCATCATTGTCATTGAGCAGATACATCGTGCCGTCCTTAATTGGGTGCACTTTTCCACTTGCCAGGTCTTCGATCTCACCCTCACCGGCGACACAGTAGACCGCTTCGATATGGTGCCTGTAGCAGATGTGGGTTTCTGTCCCGGCAAAAATAATGGTCTCGTGAAAAGAGAATCCCGCAGCATCGTCATTGAGTACGAAGCGTCGGCTAACCCAGTTGCCATTTTCGGCATGAACCTCACGTTCACCGCCAATAATATCATCCAGTGTTCTAACAATCACAGGGCAGCCCTTTTCGGCCTTAGCTGATTCGATTCCAGCAGCTCACCCATCACACGATCAATAATAGCCAGTCCTTCCCGTAGCGTCTCTTCCGCGATTACCAAAGGGGGTAAAAACTTGAGTACATTGTCCTTTGAGCCCGCCAGTTCGATCAGCAGATAGTTTTCAAAAGCTGCTTTAGAGATCTCTCCAGCAAAACCTGTAGGCCCAAAATCCAGACCCCAAACCATGCCACGACCACGCAGCTTGATCTCCAGATCAGGGTATTTGTTGACTATACCCTGTAAGGCTTCTTCTATGATCTTGCCTTTATATGCAATCGAATCTGCGAAGTCGTCATTGTCCCAGTAGCTAAGCGCTTTGGTAGCCGCAACAAAGGCAAGGTTGTTACCACGAAAAGTGCCCGTGTGCTCACCAGGCTTCCATTGATCCAGTTCAGGACGCATTAACAATAACGCCATAGGCAAGCCACCACCAATTGATTTAGAAATGGTTACCATATCAGGCTTAATTCCTGCTTCCTCGAAACTAAAGAAAGTCCCCGTACGACCATTGGCCATCTGAATATCATCGACAATCAACAGAATATCAAAATCATGGCATAGCGTCTCAAGCTCTTGTAACCATTTAGCCGAGGCAACGTTAATACCCCCTTCGCCCTGCACCGTCTCGACAATGATAGCAGCAGGCAGGTCAATGCCACTCGACTTGTCTGCGATAAACTTGCGCAAATAATCAATGGTATTCACATCGTCACCGAGATAACCATCGAAGGGTACCGAGTCGGCATTATTACGAGCGCCATAGGACTCATCACGATAGAAGTCATTACCGGTCACCGCCAGGGAACCCATGGTCAGTCCATGATAGCCATTGGTAAAGGCGATTACGTTGGAGCGTCCTTTTACCATACGCGCCAGTTTCAGGGCTGTTTCCACTGAATTGGTACCGGTAGGACCGGTAAACTGCATTTTGTAGTCCAGGCCGCGGGGCTTTAAAATAGTGTCGCGGAATTTTTCCATAAAAGCACGCTTGGCCACAGTAGCCTTGTCCAGGGCGTGGACTATACCGTCCTGCTGCAAATATTCGATCAGTGCTTTGGAAAAGATCGGATTGTTATGACCGTAGTTTAGGGTACCCGCGCCGGCAAAAAAATCGATATAGCTGTTGCCATCCTCATCATAGAGATGGGCACACTTGGCCGTATCAAATATTGCTGGAAAAGCACGGACATAGCCGCGGACTTCTGACTCCATTTCTTCAAATATGTGCATAGTTATTCTCCTGATGACTGCTTCCGGGATTGAGTGGACCTACGGATAGCAGAATCTCTTTTTCATGTTCTTCATCGCCAAATTGCTCCTCATCAAGAAAAACAGACTCTTTCAGATTACAGCTATGTTGCTGAGCGAAGCTTTCAAATAATCGGCGCGAAGCGTGATTGGATGGGTTAACGGTAGATTCTAGCGTCCGGGCATCAGTGCATGCTGGGCTCGCTAGCAAAACATTGAGCATCATCCTGGCGAGTCCTTTTCCCCGTTGGCTGTCAGCCACAACCACCTGCCAGACAAACAGTGTGTCCGGATTATTGGGTTCCAGGTAGGCAGAGATAAAACCCACGACCTCTCCCCGTTGTTCTGCCAGGACACAGGTATCATTAAAGTGCCGGCATAGCAGGTGGTAGCTATAGATCGAATTGGGGTCAAGTGGTGGGCTTTGTTTGATTAGCCGATATATGGCGTATTCATCACCGGACTGGGGTTTGCGCAGCATTACATCGTACTCGCTCAGGCCTGATTGCATTCTTAATCCTTACAAACTTCAAAATTCATTAGTGTACTAAATTTTAGCGATGTAAACTAATTAATTCAAGTATGGCTTCACAAATGCAAAAATAGCATCATAGAGAACCAAGACACTGTTTAATAGCTTTTACAGGCTGAGAGGCGATTATTTTCTATGGAAATTCACGATAAAGTCCTGGTTGCACTACGCCAGATCATCCGAGCAATTGATTTGCACTCTAAGAAGTTAGAGCGTGAATCGGGTCTAACTGGCCCACAATTGTTAGTAATGCAAACCATTTCACATGCTGAGTCTGTTACAGCGGGTCAGATTGCCCGTGATGTGAATTTGAGTCAGGCCACAGTAACCTCAATCCTCGATCGCCTGGAGAAGAAGGCCTACCTGCGGCGTGAGCGAAGCCAGGAAGATAAGCGAAAGGTATATATCTGTTTAACAGAGGCTGGTAGACAGGTGCTTGAGCAAGCACCAACACTGATGCAGGAGAGCTTTATTCTTCGTTTCAATAGTCTGCAGGAGTGGGAGCAGAATCTCACCCTTTCATCGTTACAGCGCGTGGCTGAGATGATGCAGGCTGGTGACCTGGATGCGGCCCCACTACTGGATAGCAGTGACGAGCAGGTGGTAAAGGAAGTTTAAAGCATAAAGATACGGTATCTAAAATTAAGCCTGTACAAACGGAAAATGCCCACTTTCTTCAAAATACTCCGTGACAAACTGGTACACCCGTTTATCCTCATCAATGAATTCCACCCCGGCTTCGGAGGTGGCACAGAGTACCGCATTCATGGAAGTGGGTTTCTGGCTTTTTAAAACCTGCGGCTTAAACAGCGCAATATTTATGCCGCCGTCTTTATCTCTGGCCGAAATAAATTCGAAGGCTTTGATACCCTGCTCTCGCATGGCTGTGCCCAGGAGCTGGGTATGCTGATAGGAGGATTTATTGGTCAGCTGTTGCTGATGTTGAGCAAACGGAAGTTGCTGCAAGTGTAAGCCTGTCGAAGTAAAGATATCCGCCGTGAAAGCGGTGTGCTGGGTGGTAAGATGACTGGATTTAGGCGGTATTTCCATGCCATACCAGAAATACAGTCGGTAATAGGCGGTTTCCGCCAGGGCCGTTGGCAGGCTCCTGGAACCATAGAACAGGCTGGGTTCATAGCGTTGCCCGAATCGAGAGCCATATTTTAGCGGAGGATAACGAAAGGGCGTATAGAGTAAATAGGATGATTTTACAGCGGCTTTCGGGACTGATGGTTTGGTCTGTTCCAGCAGGTTTTCCAGAACAGCCTGCTCATCGAAATCATCCACCAGCTGGCTGGTGGCTATCTGTTCCTGGGATTCAACAACTCTGAATAGTTGCCCTTTGAGTGTTACCGGTTTTGTCTTTTTCAGGTAAACATCCCAGTCTATGGATTTCAAATCTTACCTCGCATGGCATCCAGGTATTCAACCACCTGAGCCAGGCCGGTGATAGTCATGATATGTTCGGAAGGAATGCCATTAATATGACGATTAGCGGTGTGCATCCAGTGGCTGAGATCTTTATCTTTACCCCCCATCAACACATACAGACTGCGATAACATCGAATGAGTAACAACGCCAGCTCACCGGATTTACTGTGTGGGTCTACTCCGCGGGCAATTGAGGTACGATCTCGGCCAATCACATTACCCACCTCTTCCTTGCTCAATCCCAGGGATTTTCCGGCCTTGACCACCGCTTTAGCCAATATATGTTTTTCATCGGGCTGGGTTTGTATTTGCGCTTTCATAAACCACCTGAAATAGTGTGCATATGCATCATATTACATAATTATAGATCATTTGCAACATATAATGATGACAATCCAATCTGACCAGGAATAACTCAGCTTCAATGTGAGTGAAAAAAATGCAACCATTTGAATAAGCACTTCTCTAAAACAAAATTATTAAAACCCAATATAAATATGAAACTCCCCCTGTTTGCACTACTATTGCTCATCAGCATCTCTGCCAGCTCAGCCCTGCTGGCCCAAACGGAGCCTGGCCAACTGCCAGAATACAGTATTCACTACGATCCCCAGCGAGACCCTTACCAGGATGGACATGCCGCCATCAAACTGGCAGAGGCCACAAATCGACACGTATTGATTGAAGTGGGTGGTGACTGGTGCAGTTGGTGCCATGTGCTGGATCGCTTTCTGCAACAGAACCCGGACATTAAACAGAAATTGCACCAGACATTTGTGCTGTTGAAAGTGAATGTCAGCGATGCCAATGACAACAGCCGGTTTCTGGCCGCTTTCCCCAAGCCTCTGGGTTATCCACACATGTATATCACCGAGAATAATGGCAACATACTATTATCCAAAGATACCGCCGATTTCCTGAACAATGGCAAATATTCACGACAACAGTTTCTCGACTTTTTCAGCCAATGGGCCACAAAACAATGACCAAGCATGATATTTCAGCCAGCCGCAGGCAGTTCATGAAATTGCTACTTACAGCAGCGGCCAGTTACCCCCTGTCAGCCCTGGCCGAAAAACGTCAGCTGGCCGCTACTCAGACCCCGGAAACCCTGGTTGACCCCTGGCTGACCATAGCTGCCGTGCAGCAACACCTGTTCCCGGCTGATGAAACCTCTCCCGGGGCCAGTGATATCAACGCCCTGCATTACCTGCAAACCATGATTCAGGCGCCGGATATCGATCAGGAAGAACGAGATTTCATCATCAATGGCGAGAAATGGCTGAATGGTATTGCCCTGAAAACCCATGCCAGAAAATTCATTGAACTGGATGACGCACAAAAAGAAACGGTATTGCGCCAGATAGAGAAAAGTCGGGCCGGAGAAAACTGGTTATACACCCAGCTCGGTTACCTGATCGAAGCCCTGCTTAGCGACCCGGTCTACGGTGGCAATCCCAACGGCATCGGCTGGAACTGGCTCAAACATCAGCCCGGTTACCCTACCCCGAGTATCGACAAAATGTATTACAAACTGGGCAAAGCCCGCTACCGGAGTACCAAAGCATGAGCACCCTAGATTACGATGTCTGCGTCATTGGCAGCGGCGCGGGGGGTGGTCCGGTCGCCCTCACCCTGGCCCAGGCAGGTCATTCGGTAGTGGTACTGGAAAAAGGTCCCTGGCTGACTGAACAGGACTTCTACAAGGATGAGCTGGCCTGCTGCCGACGCAGCAGCTATACCCCAGACCTGAAAGACGAACAGCACGTACTTGAGGAACAGAACCAGGATGGCAGCTGGAGTGGTGAAGCCACTTCAGAATCCGGCTGGGATTTCTGGAACGGCAACACTGTGGGGGGCTCATCCAATTTCATGAGCGGATACTTTTACCGACTCAAGCCCAAAGATTTTCGATTGCTCAGCGAATTTGGCCCCATTGAGGGCGCCAACATCGCCGACTGGCCCATCAGCTATGAAGACCTTGAACCCTATTACACCCAGGTGGAGTCGGTGGTGGGAATATCCGGCCAGGTATTGCCACATGCCAATCTGGAACCCAGATCCACCAAAGACTTCCCCTTCCCTCCTACCCAGGAACATGCACTGGCCCGTTATATCGACCAGGCCTGTAAACAGATGGGCGTAACCGCATTACCCACGCCCAGGTCAATTTTGACGCAACCGGCCATGGGTCGTCGCAGTTGTGAATACTCCGGCTATTGCGGCAGCTACGGCTGCGCCTCGGGGGCCAAAGGCAGTTCACGAGCCGCCTTGCTCAATCATGCCATAGCCACCGGCCATTGCCAGATCAAAGCCAATGCCAAAGTCCACAAGCTGATCAGTGATGCCAAAGGCAAGGTCATAGCCACAGAATATTACGATGAGCAGAAGCGAAAACACAAAATTCGAGCGAAAATCTTCGTCGTCGCCTGCCAGGCGGTGGAAACCAGCCGACTGTTACTGGCCTCTACAGGACCGCAGCACCCCAATGGCCTGGCCAATAACCATGGCCAGGTTGGCAAGAACCTGGTGTTCTCAGCCGGGGGTACGGGCACCGGTGATTTCGATTACAGCAAATTCAGCCCATCAGCCGCCGCAGAACTGAAAGCCCTGGGCCCCTTTGTAAACAGGGGAGTACAGGACTGGTACTTCATCGATGACAAAGACCTGGGCGGTAAACTAAAAGGCGGTACCATCGACTTTCTTATGCGCCACCCTAACCCTATCGCCAGAGCCATGCCACAAATCTGGGACAATGATGACAAACTGGTGTGGGGCAAACCACTCAAGCAACAACTGAAATCCGTATTTCACGATTATCAGTATCTGCGTTTTGAAGTATTCAACGACTGGCTACCCACCGACAACTGCTTTGTCAGTCTCGATCCCTCGGTAAAAGATAAATGGAACAGCCCTGTAGCCAAAGTACGCATCGGTTACCATGAACACGACCTTAAAATCGGCCGTTATTTGACCAACAAAGCCGAAGCGGTTCTGAAAACTATGGGCGCTGAGAATATTCGCTCCAATGTGAGTGGCTCACCACCACAGAATCTAATGGCCGGGGGCTGCCGTTTTGGTAATACAGCAGAGACATCGGTACTGAATGCTGATTGCCGTGCTCATGATGTGGATAACCTCTACGTTACCGATGGCAGCTTCATGCCCACCGGCGGCAGTGTGCCTTACACCTGGACCATTTATGCAAATTCATTCCGAGTAGCCGATATTATTAAGAAAAATATTTAGACTAAATATTAAAATGCAACAAGAAACACAGCAACCTCAGTTAACTAAGTTCATCGACCTTTAAATGGCTTAAGTAACTTTCTATAGCGGTATCATGCAAACGATTATAATCGTCATAATTAAACATGATTATGCCACCGGCTAACTCATGCCAGGTAAAACCACTGCTCCATTCGGGTACTTCTACAGTACCCTGGGTTTTCCTGGGAAAGATGTAGGCCATGCCGCCATAATATAAAATATTATAGGGTTGCTCTAACTGATGAAGCTGTTCAATAAAATGCCAGGCATCGCCAACGGTTTCAAATGCATGGCATTCTGCAGGATATTCTCTATCGCCACCATTGTGTTTCCAGACCTGGTTGGTCACAGGCAAGCCATCCACGTCCACAAACATCTGAAAATGCAGGTGATTTACTGAAGCGTATGCCCCGTAACTGTTATATCCAAAACCTGTGCCGGCGATGGTTTGATCCAGATACTTGGTTAATTCAAATATATATTCATGTTCTGTCTGCTGCAGAAACTGAGCTTTACAGTCAAGGCTGTCAACCACCAGCAGGCCATGCAAATCCGCAAAGGGATACTTATTGTAGAACAGGTCAACCTGTCGCCCCAGCAACTTGCCTTTCCAGAAACATTCCTTGGCCATGAACGGTTTATTAAAATTAAAGTCATCTTCGTCATATGCCGTATATATGCCTTCATGCACATACTGGGTAATACGCCTGGGTCGAAAAGATCTCAGATGATTGAACTGTAATTGCCATAGTCCTTGATAGCGAACCTCATTGGGTTTAACCGCCTCAAATCCTATGGCATGTAATTTAAGGAATACCAGCAAGTCTTCATCCACCACATCCAGATCACGCCCAGCCATAAAGGCGTGACGACAATGTTCATATATTTCCTGATAACACTGTTCCAGTGTAGATCTCATGCTGGCAAACAGATCAGCATGACTGGTGGCATTGGCGCAGGCCAGTATGAAAGGCCCGAGTTCAGCCTGTTCTGCCAGCTCATACAGACCTTTGTTGAACTGTTCTCTGAATTCACTGGTAGATTTAAATGGAGACTTCATAAAATTATCTATTTTTTATTTTTGTAAAAGCTTGATGTTAGTAGACCGAACTTGTTCATTCATCACAAATAACTAGCTGCTGTTCAATCAAACCATAAAAGGAACTGACACCCGAAAAATACCAGCCCAGTTGAGTCGAACAGTGGTTACAATGCACAAATTGCCATTGGCATCCTGTAAACCAGCTATTGAGAGCGGTCTTTTCACCACTCACTTTACAATTCTCAACCGAAACAAAGCAACGAATAATAAACGACTGCTGATCAGGATTTAATTTACTATGTGTGTGGCTACCTTCGATTTCAGCCTGTTGCTGATGGTCGGTAATTTTTCTGCCACAGATAGCACAGCACAATTTATAGCTCGGATGATCACTGGATAATTGCTGTTGTCTTTGCTTCTTATCTTTTTTCTCAACTTCAGACTGAAAAAATTCCGCAGTAATATCCATAGATCTGATACCTGCTCATTCTAACCAGTCATCCAGATAATAAATTCTCTGTCCCTCTGAAGACTTCGATGGCCCAATCACTTTAGCGGCAAAATATTTATTGTCCGGATCGGCCAGCTCAATAGCCTGCATAGGCGAATCAACCACCTGGACGCAGTTTTCAGAAAAACGTCCGCGAGAACGCCTGGGCGCATAAACCACGGCGAAACGCACTTCGACCACTTTGGAATCACTATCGACCGTTATGCCTTTCATAATATATATTGTCTTGTCTGGTTTGCATATTTTCAGACTATAGCAGGAATAGGCTTGATATTGAAAACCTGTCCTTAGCTTTAAAACTCAGGGAGCCGGGTTGGGGTACCGGCTATGGACCTGTTCAATAGCCTGTAGCAGTTCTTCACTTAACTCAAGATTAATACTGGCTATATTGGATTCAAGCTGATCCATGGTTGTTGCACCTATGATATCAGCCGTTAAAAAGGGACGACTGTTTACATAAGCCAATGCCATTTGAGCAGGATCCAGTGCATGCTGCCTGGCCAAACTGACATAAGCTTCTGTTGCCTTTTGTGCATTCGGGCTGCTATAGCGATTGTAATCCGGAAACAGGCTTAAGCGGGCGCCCTGTGGTTTCTCGTCATTTAAATATTTGCCGGACAAGACACCAAAACCCAAAGGCGAATAAGCCAGTAAACCCACCTGCTCGCGTATGGCCACTTCTGCCAGGCCGATTTCAAAGCTTCTGTTGAGCAATGAATAGGGATTCTGTATCGATAGCACCGATGGCATATCCAGTTTTTCAGCCAGCTGTAAAAATCTCATGACCCCCCATGGCGTTTCATTGGACAGCCCTATATGGCGGACCTTGCCCTGCTTTACCAGATCAGCCAGGATGCTAAGCGTCTGTTCGATTTCAATACAGCCGTCCTCATCAACATGGGTATAACCCAGTTGACCAAAAAAATTGGTTTTGCGATCAGGCCAATGCAGCTGATATAAGTCCACATAATCGGTCTGCAACCGTTTCAGGCTGGCATCGATAGCGGCTTCTATATTTTTCCTGTCCAGGCGCCGGGTTTTCTCATCCCGGATATGGGGCAGCCATTGATCGGCCGGCCCTGCCACTTTGCTTGCCAGTATCACATCCTTGCGCTGGCCGGTTTTTTTCAACCAGTTGCCGATATAGGTTTCCGTCAGACCATAGCTTGCTGCTTTTGGCGGTATCGGATAAAGTTCCGCAGTGTCGATGAAATTCACCCCCTTTGAGACGGCATAATCGAGCTGCTGAAACGCATCTTGCTCACTATTCTGTTCCCCAAACGTCATAGTGCCCAGGCAAATAACGCTCACGTCTATATCAGTGTTTCCCAGTTTACGATATTTCATTTTTCATCCCCCTTCATCTCATCAATCTCTGAACTCGAAGCGCATTTTATCAAGCTGAGATAAGCCTAGATTATCTTTTATTTAGCTAATGCTTCTCAGCTTGAGAATGTCGATTGAGCAGATACGCTCATTCACCGAAAAAATAGATTGACCGATATTCAAAAACCCAGCATAGATGTCATACAGTAATGACTAATGCGCTCAATATAGCATTAGGCTACAGTAGAAAATAGCAGGTATTTATCCTGTAGCAACTAAAGTAGTTAGCGATCAGTCTCTTAGTTTGAGCAATAACAGGAACTGCAACAGCAATGAAAACAATAACACCAGTGAGAAGACGGATAACAGATGGAACACACTGCTCAGCTGGGCGAGTTGTGCCAACAGAATCAGTGCCAGCATCGCGGACACCGCATAAAGGCTCCACATAAATGAAGAAACTAACCAAACAGGACAACGTTTGGCCCATTGCTGGCTCCAGTAAAAAGCACGCACGGCTATGATCCAGGCAAGCAATAGCATAACTGTGGCCACCACAGATAAAAATGAATAAAAAAACCAGCTGAACTCAAGCAATATAAGGCCTAGAAAGGTCAGGTTATAACTGGCTCCGAACACATTATAATCAATAGCTGAGGTTGCTAATATGGCGGGGACTTTCTCGAACAGTACGCCCAGCATCAGCCCGCCCAGGATGGCAATGAGCAGTACAGGCATAGACGATGATAGCTTTAGTTGTTGCAATGAAACAGTATCCAGCTGCAATAGCATCAACAAAACTGCACTGTGAAACAATGCAGAGAAAATAAATAACCTTATAGGGTTTGAGGCTATTTTCCACCACTGTCGCGCCAGAATACCTCGATGTGCATAATCTTTATGGCCTATTGCAAGACACATATTCAATCCCCGTATTTAGATCCAGTATTTCACAAGCAACTCGGGGGGTATGTGATTTAATCACTGAGTTGTGGTTCGCTATATAGGTAGCCACCCCATTTTTTATAATTAGGGTAAAATAAGCCCTCTTTATTCTGACCAATACCATGTCTTCAATATTACTGACCACCCTCAATGCCCGTTACATCCATTCCTCCCTGGGATTGCGCTACCTTATGGCAAATATGGGGCGACTCAAACAGGACACACAACTGCTTGAGTACAACATCAACAGTCGACCGATAGATATAGTTGAAGACCTGCTCAGTCATAAACCAGAAATTATCGGCTTTGGTGTCTATATCTGGAATGTTGAAGCCTGCACCCAGGTGATCCAGTTACTCAAAACCGTAGCGCCGGAAGTAACCGTGGTGATTGGTGGCCCGGAAGTGAGCTATGAATACGATGATCAGGCCATAGTCCAGGCTGCAGACTATTTAATCACCGGTCAGGCCGATAAGGCCTTTGCCGAGCTGTGTGAAAACATTCTCAAACGCAGACCTATACTGCAGACCATTATTCATCCCCTGCCGTTTGATCTGAATGAGATAGAGTTTCCTTATCAATATTACACTCATGAAGATATAGCCCACCGCATCATTTATGTGGAAGCCTCCAGGGGCTGTCCATTCAAGTGCGAGTTCTGCCTGTCGGCGCTGGATAAAACCGTATACCCCTTCAAGCTGCACGCCTTCCTGGAACAGATGCAACAACTTTATGATCGTGGCGTACGCCACTTCAAGTTTGTCGACCGTACCTTCAATCTCAAGGTAGATAGCAGTATTCGTATTATGGAGTTCTTTCTTCAGCGCATGGACGATCAGCTGTTTTTACATTTCGAACTGATTCCCGATCATTTACCCGAGCGACTCAAATCGGTGATCGCCCAGTTTCCACAGCACAGCCTGCAGTTTGAAATTGGTATCCAGAGCCTCAATTCGCAAGTTCAGCAGCTGATCAGTCGCAAGCAGAATACGGAAAAAACCCGGCAAAACCTGGAGTGGATCACCAGCAATAGCCACGCCCATATCCATGCCGATCTGATTATTGGTTTGCCGGGTGAAGATATCCATAGTTTCGCCCATGGCCTGAATCAGCTGTATGCCATGAATCCCCATGAAATACAGGTCGGTATTCTGAAGCGCCTGAAAGGCACACCCATCATACGACACACCCAGGACTGTGATATCCGTTACAATCCATTACCTCCATTTAATATTCTGAGTAATGGCCTGATCGATTTCCCAACCATGCAGCGTCTGAGTCGCTTTGCCCGCTACTGGGATATGATTATCAATTCCGGACGCTTTAAATACAGCAAACATCTGATACTGGGCGACACCCCTTTTGAACACTTTCTGACAATCAGCGACTGGCTGTATGAACAAACTGGCCAGACCCACAAGATTTCACTCAGCCGTTTGATCAATCTGGTTTACCAGGCCTTAACCGAATGTTTCAATCTCGATATAGCGATGGTGAGGGAATACTTAATGCAGGACTTCCAGGCATCAGGCCTCAAAGGCCAGGCTGGGTTTGTGAAAGAGCAGAAAAAACTGAACAAACAAACCGAACAGAGAAGCGTAGTACGTCAAAAACGCCATATTTCATAACCGCTTCTGCTACAGCCAGGCTAACTAGAAATCAACAGGCAAATAAAAGAACACAAACCGGCCCTGTTCGATATCGATTTTAAGCGTAGCTCCGTGAAACAGGCCATAATCCACATAGCCGGGTACCGCACTGTTTTCGTGACACTCACTGGAATGCTGGGGTGATTCAAAATCACGATCCTGATCGTACCAGGATATCAGCATATAATCCCCCAGTCGTTTTTCAGCCTCAGTATTGGCCACTCGGGTTGCCTCCAGATAATCTAGCAACGGAGATTCTGGATTGATCTCAACAATCGTTACACCGCTATAATCTGGTGGCTGGGGTATTGAACAGGTGGGAGGATTGATTTCCATCATACTGAACCTTAAATATTAAATACTGATCACTCGTTTAATAAGTTTGACCGCGAGCCACAAAAATAGCAACGGGAACAGCAAGGTCTGAATAACAAATACCACGATCATGTTCAATGCGTATTCACTGATTTCTGAGGCTTTGTTCTTTAAGGCATCCAGCTTACTCTCGACTTCCATGGAATTAGCCGCCGACTGATACAGGCTTTGTAATCTTTCCATAAAAGACTGGTCCGCGACCGGAGATGGCGCTTCACTGTCTGTTTGATTGACCCGATCGAGACTTTCTGTAGCCTGCTCCAGCATCTGTTTTGAAGTCTCATACTGAGGCTGTAAAAAAACCCGGTAGATACCTTCATTGACGATGGCGATCATGGGCACGGTAAAACGAATAATCACCAGCACCAGTGCCCATTTATAAAAGCCCGTTCGAATCGAGGGAGATAGACTATTCTGTTTAAAATATATGAACAGGGCCAGGATCAGGGATAGTGACACCAGGCCACTAAACCATTGCCAGGCGGTCATCTGCAACAGTATCCGTTGTACACCCAGGGAAGCACCACTGGCCATCACCACCCAGGAAAATCGTTCCACCATATCGTTAATTGGGTCAAGAATCTGTCCTGGGGTAAAGGTTACCCCGACACCCACCGGCTCGATGGCAACCTCTGTGCCCTGAGCCACAGAGATTACCGCATTCAAACTCCTGGCAATTCCATAGGTAATCAGCGCTCTCTTGAATCCCTGCTCAGTATAATTCTCACCAATCTCGTCCACCCAGTTTAACTGGGCAGCCAGCATCACCAGCAGAGCAACAACAATGATAATGCCATTCTTGACGGATTTATTCATAGACTAATGTTCGTTGGCTTTGTGGCCGATGGCAAGTATTACTTCGGTTTCCATCCACAGCTTACCCGCTTTTAATAACTCCCTAATCTCGTCGAAATGCTGCTGTTTGAACTGTTCCTGTTGCTCATCTGAAAGCTGATTGAGTAAACCGCGATAACCCGCATTCCACACCACATCCCACCATTGCTGTGGCTGCTCGATAGCATAAGCTAATGGTAAATGATGATACTGGATATTGCCCAGAGCTACCGATTCAAATAAAGCGGATATATTGTCAGGTGTAGCCAGCCGTTTCCAGGACAAGTCAGGGACTTCCATGCCGAATGACTGATAGCGTTCAAGAAAAATCCGGGAGAAAGGATCAAAGGCATTGCCAGTAAAACTGCTAATAGCTACTCGGCCACCCGGCTTTACCGTAGCAACAATATTGGAGAGCGCCGACTGCATGTCTTGCAGGAAAAACAGGCCAAAACTACTGATCGCCACGTCGAAACTATTACTCGCCAGATCCAGGTAATCCAGGTCCATCTGTATAAACTCAGTATTTTCCAGGCCTCTCTGGGCGGCCTTCTGCTGTGCCTGTTGCAGCATGCCTGAAGATAAATCAATACCGGTTACCTTGCCCCGGGGCAGCTGCTCGGCTGCAGTCAGAGCGACCATGCCCGTACCTGTACATACATCCAGTAAATGCAGATCATCTTCAAGCTTTAACTGTTGCACTATATGGGCCGCAGTTTCCGGGAAAAAGGCCAGCGAAGGATGATCATAGCCCGGGGCTACCGTATCAAATGCCAGTTGTATGATCTGCTTATACTGATTTGTCGATTCCATGCTTTTATACCTGGTCTTTTTATGAGTCAACTGAGTCTATATTATGCTTGAAAAAGAACTTTAGCTTATTCGAGCTCAAAAACAAACTATCCATTTCAAAGTGAAATATCAATAGCCAAGCCTATCCTAAAATATATCGGATTACAGTTAGTTCGATAGATGTATTATAGAGACGCAGTCATTCAGATTAATAAACACACTGTATATCTCTCAATTTTATCTGCCCATGAGGGGGGCCTATTAGCATAAAGCCGCTGCCATTTATTAGAGAATCAGGCTAAAAT
>JBLYYN010000114.1:0-12321 GCA_048550535.1 Gammaproteobacteria bacterium | reverse complement strand
TGAGGCCGGCGCCGCTGACATGTACCGCATAAGTCCATACAATGGAGGCGGAAATCAATTGCACCACGGCTACCAGGCTGGTCGCCAGTAACATGGCGCCCATTTGCGAGCGGTCACCAAATTTGAGTATGGTGGCAATTAGATTAACGATTATGACTGCAAACAGTTCGTACTCATTGTGGTGTGCAGGGTTATCGACTTCGCCGGTATAGAATCCAAAGTTCAGGGTTAATGCCAAAATCATAAAAAAACTGAAGACAACTTTTTCGCGATTCATTGTGCATGCCTTTTGTTATTCTGCTAATCCGATTCTAGCCTATAAGAGCAGCAGGTTTTCCAGTATTTTTTCGTATATTTCAGACAATTTGTCCAGGTCATCAACATTCACATGCTCATTAATCTGGTGAATGGTTGCGTTCAATGGACCCAGTTCGATTACCTGGGTGCCTGTGGGGGCAATGAATCGTCCATCTGAGGTGCCGCCTGCGGTGGATAATTCTGTGTCATAGCCACAGGTCTCTTTTATAGCTTTGCATGTGGCATCAACCAGTTCACCTTCAGGGGTGAGAAATGCCTGGCCGGACACGGTCCATTCAATGTCATAATTAATCTCATGCCGGTCCAGCAGTGCCAATATTCTTTGTTTGATCTGTTCATCGGTAATTGCTGTGGAAAAACGTAAGTTGAACAGCACCTCTAGATCACCGGGTATAACATTGGTGGCGCCCGTACCGGCATGAATATTTGAAATCTGGAAAGTGGTGGCTGGAAAGAACTCATTGCCCTGGTCCCACTCAATGCTGCTGAGTTCCGCCAGTAGCGGGGCTGCTTTATGTACCGGGTTTTCGGCCAGCTGAGGGTAAGCAACGTGTCCCTGTTTGCCATGGATCACCAGGTTGCCGGAAATTGAACCACGACGGCCGTTTTTCACCACATCCCCAACTTTAGTTGTACTGGACGGTTCGCCAACCAGACACCAGTCAATGCGTTCATCACGTTGTAGCAGTGTTTCCACTACTTTCACCGTGCCATCGACGGCAGGGCCTTCTTCATCACTGGTGATGAGAAAGCCGATGGAGCCTTTGTGGTCAGGGTGTTTGCTTACAAACTGCTTACTCGCGGTTAACATCGCGGCCAGGCTGCCTTTCATATCTGCACTGCCACGACCATACAGTTGCTGGTCGATGATTTCTGGCTGGAAGGGAGGTACTCGCCATTGCTGTTCAGGGCCACTGGGAACCACATCGGTATGTCCGGCAAATACAAATAAAGGCCCTGAAGTGCCGCGCCGGGCCCATAAATTATCCACATCGCCAAAACGCATGTGTTCTATATTGAAACCCAGTGGCTCAAGATAGGCGGCCATCATGGTTTGGCAGCCTTTATCATCAGGGGTTACGGAGGGGGTGGATATCAGTTTCAGGGCAAGATCGATGGTTTCAGACATTTTTCAAAATCAGTAATAACAATGAAAACGCATTATACAGGCTGTTGCTGGATGTTTGCAGTGATAAATTGTAATAGTTCAGAAAGGATTTGAATTTTGAAGATTTGCCACAGAGCCGCAGAGATCACAGAGTGTTTAATAATATATATTTCTCTGCGCACTCTGTGACTCTGTGGCAAAGTTTTAATTTTTTTGATCAATCTGCTTATGGCTAATATCGGAATTGTAGAACGTTAGTTCAATTTCGTATTAAATCCATGATCATGCATCATCATCGCCATGAATTTGTGCATACATGGACATGTATTCTTTTTCTATGGACGAGTATTCATCCTGTAATTTGGCGTAGGCAACATCTTTTTTTATAATGTCTTTTTCCAGTGCAGATATTTTCTGTGTTAGTTCATCGCCGGGAATATTCTCTTCGGTATTTGTGGATTCCAGCTGCGTTTTCAGATCTTCAATTTTCTGATGCAGATTGTCATTTTCCTGTTCCAGAATGGTAATACAGCCCATCATTTCTTTACTGCCTTGGGTGAATGACTGGACCGTGGTTTTCAGGGTTTCTGCATCGTCGGCATCGAGTTTCAGGGCATCCATGATATTATTCATTTCTGTGATTTGCTGTTCCTGGCTGCTGAGTGTTTCCTTTAGTTGATTCACGTTTGCTGTTATGACTGTAGTATCACCCACAGTAGCCATATTCTGTGTCTCAACCTGATGTTCCAGTTTTTCGATTTCCGATTGCAGGCGGCTGTTTTCCATTTCCAGAACGTCCATGCACATTTTCGAATCACCTAGCTGCTGTTCGAATTTGTCAATTTCGTTTTTTAATGTGGCGAGTTCGCCATTGTCATCGGAGATATGATGACTGGCGCCATCCAGTGCCTGTTTCAGACTGCTTAAAGTGTTGTCCTGGTCATATAGGATATCCTTAAGTCGATTGATTTCACTATCAACTTTCTTACCCTGGGTTTCAATATAAAAAACCTTTTCTGAACGCTGTTCTGTTTTTACATGGTTTTGTTCGGTCTCGATGACGACTTCTGTCTCGGTGGTTTTAAACTGTTGTTGTATGTCTTCCAGCCCGGTATACAGTGTGTCCCAGAAACTGTTTTCATTTTCTGTGTGTTCGGTTGATGCTCGCTCCGTTTTGAGGAACATTTCTCGAAGTTTTAGTAGCTGACTTTGTTTTTTATCCGGTGTTTCCGGGGTTTCTTCTGTATTTTCCTGTTCCAGGCGAGTCTGTTGCTCGGTTTTGGATTCATTTCGAAGGATTTCTTTTTCCAGATATTCGCTATAACTAGCCACCATTGCTGTAGTGGGTTCAGTTTCGGCGTCATTGGTCTTTGCACTGCCGGGGCGTTTGATAATGAAGATAATCAGGCTTGTGCATATGGCCAGTAATATGAGCAATATTTCTGCGGTGAACATTAAATATATTTTGGAAATATACATATCGGTTAGCTATTTTTTGTTTTTCAGAATACGGTAAGTAAAATAACCATTCACCGCTAAAAATATAATAATCACATTGATGATAGCGAAAATGATCAGTGCTTGTGTCAGCTTGTCCTGTTCTGGATCTTGTGCAGGACTGTTGTTACCCGTTATTGAGGATTCGGTCTCGGGGTCCATAGTTGTTTCTGTAACTGGTAATGGGTCGGGGTTAATAGCTGTTTGTGTAGCTGGCAATGGCAATGGTAATGGTTCGGGCTGTTTTGGCACCACGGACCTGAAGGAAAAGGTTTGCTGGCGTTGAAATGTTTTGGAAATTGCAATGACGCTGGCACTGTAAATGCCATCCATGGTGGGTGTGTAAGTAACATTAAAAATACTTTCCGTATTGGCTTTGTCAAAACTAAGATTTTCAATTTCCCCATTAGGGTGTTCGATTTCCAGGCTCAACTCCAGATTGTCCAGCAATGCATCGTGGGTAATGGTTTCCTGGTCACGAATTAACCAGGTGTCAATGCTCAGTTCCGGGTAGTAAGCTGATGTGTTGTAGGCAAACTTTGTACGTAGTTTTACGTCGGCGATAATATAGGCCTTATTGTCATTGTCACTGAGTAATATTTTCCACTCGCCGGGTTCGGGTTTACTCAGGGTAATCATGTCAAAGCTGCTGGAGACGAACCATTTCAGATGTTTCGATTTGAAAGTGGAATTGAATTTTTCACCATTGGGTGATTGCAGAAGGATCTGACTGTTTTCATCCTTTTTATTTGCCAGAATAGTGATTTCACGAATACTGGGGTCTGCGGTGAAGCTGTTTTCAGTCAGTGGCAGCATATTGGGTTGTTTGCTTTGTTCGAAGATTTTTGCAAAAACCTTGTGCAATACATCATCACTGGCGGCTAATGCATAGCGACCGTCTGTGGCATCTGCGATTTCCTGTAATAATGTCTGGTCCGATTGCTCGGTGAAGGCGATGCTGTATATTTTGATTTTGTGTTGCTGTAATAGAGGGATCAATTCGGTTTTAATCTGTTCTCGAAGCACCTGGGACTGGATGTCGTCGCCCACATCCATCTGGCCATCAGACATCAGTACTATGATCGGATCACGTTGCAGAGACTGGCTTTTCTTGAGGAAATTAATGCCTTTATTGATGGCGGCATAAATGTTTGTATAAATGCCTTTTGAAGAAATTCGCTCAGTGGCATTAAGGGAACGATTTTTATTGCGTTCGCTATTGAGCTGGGTGAGGAAGGTGATGGGGTAGGCGTTATCACTAAAACTGACCACACTTAAGCGGTCTTCATCGCCCAGTAGCGAGATGAACAGTTTGGCTGCCGGTTTGCGCAGTTCTCTGGGGTCTGTTTTTTTCATACTGCCGGAACTGTCCATAATAACGACAGCATCGAGTGGCAGTTCCTTGTCGGCATATAGCGGAGATGGGAGACCAAGTAGCAGAGCGCAATATAAAAGGGGGTGTCGTTTTATTATTTTCAACATCCTGACAAGCCACGAATCAGAGTTAGTATGATGGACCGTGTAAATGCTTAAGGACGCTCCGATGTGTCATTTCGACCAAAGGGAGAAATCTAATGCTGAAAAAGTTTTCTAATATCAAACATTTCAGACCCCTTACTACGTTCGGGACGACATTATCCGAATTAATCAGAGTATCTTTAAAGATTAATCAGGTGCTCCTTAAAGCTAAGCCCTGCATTTTAGTGTAGTACAGAAATGTTTTAATGCTGGACGAAAATCAAATTCGGGCCTGTGATTCAGGGGCTGCTTAATTATCCAGGTGGTTTTTCAATGAATTGCGTAATTGCTGTAGGCGTGCCACATCCAGCAGGGGCTGATTTTTAGTGTCGGTGATATGGAAAGTATCGTTGGCTTTTTCACCGGCGGTGGCGATTTTTGCATTATGGATGCGAACATCGCATTCCACAAACGCCAGTGCAATTCTGGCCAGCAAGCCGGGACGGTCATTGGTGACTATGTTTATCACCGTAAGATCTTTGCCAGGTAGTTGTTCGAAGCGAATTTTAGTCTTTACCTGGAAATGTTTCTGTACCCGATTTCTGGGACGGGTGATGGTGAGTTTTTCAGGGTTTTCCGAGGATAGATTTTTCCTGATTCGAGTAATGATTTCTTCGATTCGGTAATCGGTTTCGGGGCTGCTGCCATCTTCTTCCAGTACTTTGAAGGTTTCCAGCTTGAGGCCGGTGCCGGTGGCCATTAACTGGGCTTCAACTATGGTGAGGCCAAGCTGGTCGATAGTGGATGCAATCTTGGCAAACAGGGTGTTTTGCTCATGGGTGAAAATCAGCAACTCTATACGGCCTTTGTCGCTTAATCGTGCATTGACCAGTGGATAGGTGCTTTTATCGGCAGACAGGATTTCTGTGGTATGCCAGCGTACTTCATAAGGACTGTGGTGTAGAAAATAGTCATCAGTGAATCCACGCCACAGGGCATTGACATTTTCCGGCGTATAACCCTGTTTCGATAACAGTCTAAGAGCGGAAGTCTGGGTTTCCTTAACGGCTATGTCACGATTGATGGGGTTATCGAGGCCGGCGCGCAGGGTGTTTGAGGTTTTGTGGTAGAGCTCGGCCAGCAGGTTGTCTTTCCAGGAGTTCCAGTGTTTGGGGTTGGTGGCGCGAATATCACAAATAGTTAACAGGTACAGGTAGTCGAGCTGGGTCTGGGTCTGCATTTGTTTGGCGAAGCCTGAAATGATCTCCGGATCACTGATATCTTTACGTTGGGCCACCATGGACATCAGCAGATGGTTCTCTACCAGCCAGGCCACAAGTTTGCTGTCTTTTTCATTGATGCTGTGTTGCAGGCAGAATTCTTTGGCATCCACGGCACCCAGCTCGGCATGGTTGCCACCCCGGCCCTTGGCGATATCATGGAACAGGCCGGCCAGGTAGATCAGCTCAGGCTTGGGTAAGTGGTGGAAGATGCCGCTGGCCAGGGGGTTTTCATGGGCAAATTCAGGCACCGATAAGCGACGCAGGTTACGTACTACAAACAGGGTGTGCTGATCCACCGTGTAGGCATGGAACAGGTCGTACTGCATGCGTCCGACAATTTTTTCAAACGCAGGAATATAGGCGGCCAGTATGCCGTAACGGTTCATACGTCGCAGTTCATGGGTGACGCCGCGATATTGGCGCATGATGTCCATGAATAATTGACGAGCGGTCTCATTCTGGCGGAACTTGTCGTCGATCAGGTATCGGTTTTCGCGCATCAGTCGTATGGTCTGGGCGCGCACGCCACAAATGTCCGGGCGTAATTCCATGAGCAGGAATATTTCCAGCAGGGCTGTGGGGTGTTCCTTAAACATATCCGGATAACGGGCTTCGATATAACCATTCTTAAGCTGGAATCGATTGTTCAGGATTTCGGGTTCGACGGGTTGATGAGCGTAGAGAATGGCTTCCCTGAATAATTGCAGTAGTAATTCGTTGAGCCGTTCCAGGTCCATTACCGTCCGGTAATAGTTCTGCATAAATTGCTCGATGGCCAGGTTGCTTTTGCCATCTTCATAGCCAAACTGGATGGCCAGTTCCCGTTGCAGGTCGAACAGCAGGCGGTCTTCCCGGCGATTAGTGAGGTAGTGCAGATGCAGGCGAATTTTCCACAGCAGGGTCTGGCCGTTAATCAGAGTCTGGTACTCCTCCTGGGTCAGGAAGTCGTGGTCTACCAGCTGTTTCAGGGTCTCGGCACCAAAATGACGTTTGGCCACCCAGCCAATCATCTGGATATCGCGCAGGCCACCGGGATTTTCCTTGATGTTGGGTTCCAGATTGTAGGCCGTGTCGTTGAATTTTCGATGCCGGGAGATCTGTTCATTCAGCTTGGACTGGAAAAACGACGGGCTGTCCCAGATTTTATCGGGGCCTGTGGCTTTGCGCATGGCCTCATAGAGCGACAAATCACCGATCAGCAGACGAGCTTCCATGATATTGGTGGCGATGGTGATGTCTGAGCTGGCTTCCTCGATGCATTCTTCCACCGTGCGTACACTGTGGCCAATTTCCAGCTTGCTGTCCCACAGCAGCATTAGAAAGCGTTCAATGGCCGATCTCGTGCTTGCGGACTCGGTTTCCCCAAGCAGTAGCATAAGATCGATATCCGAGGCCGGGTGCAGTTCTCCACGACCATAGCCACCGACGGCCACCAGCGCCACAGACTGCTGGCACTGGTCAAAGCAGTAGGTAAAAGCATGGCACAGAATGAAATCAATAAAACTGGCACGGGCATGGACCAGTTCGATGGTATCGGCACCCTCGTCAAAAGCCTTTTTCAGTGCCTGATTGCCTTCATTTAAGGCCTGTTTGAATAATAACAGGGCACTATCCTGCTGACTGGCGATAGCACGGGTAAACTGTTGGTCATCAAAAATCGAAATATCCTGGATTGCCAGACTGGTCAAGCTGTATACCTCTGTTAATGGCTCATGGGTTGATTATATGGTAATTCTGCCTGGCCCGAACCAGAATCATGGGCGCGTTGCAACGCCCACGGCTATAAGTGGGCTGCAGCAACTGCAAGCATTGACCTTAAATATCATCGCCGGGGCACTGGGTTAGAATATCGTGCCCGGATTCGGTAACCAGGATGGTATGTTCCCATTGGGCGGACAAACTACGGTCTTTAGTGACCACGGTCCAGTCATCGTTGAGCAGTTTGACCTGGCGTTTTCCGAGATTGATCATGGGCTCGATGGTGAAGATCATACCGGTTTCCAGCCTGACACCGGTAGCGGGATTGCCATAATGGAGTACCTGAGGGTCTTCATGGAATTCCCGGCCTATGCCATGGCCGCAGTACTCCCGTACCACCGAGCAGCTATTGGATTCTGCATATTGTTGAATTACATGGCCGATATCACCCAGAAAGGCCCCCGGCTTCACCTGTTCTATGCCTTTTAGCATGCACTCGTGGGCAATTTCGCAAATGCGTCTGGCTTTGATGCTGGGCTCGCCAACATAGAACATCTTGCTGGTGTCACCATGAAAACCATCCTTAATGACGGTGATGTCGATATTGATAATGTCTCCATTTTTCAGTGTCTTATCGCTGGGAATGCCATGACAGACCTGGGCGTTTATCGAAGTGCAGATGGATTTGGGAAAGCCACGGTAATTTAATGGGGCAGGGATGGCCTGTTGCTCATTGACAATGTAGTCGTGACAAATCTGATCCAGTTCGTTGGTGGTAATGCCCGCCTGTACATGGGGGCGGATCATATTCAGTACGTCTCCCGCCAGCCGACCGGCCACGCGCATCTTTTCAATGTCCTCGGGGGTTTTAATATGTATGCTCATCTATAGCCTGTATGGTTATATTTTACGGTGATTTAACCAGCGAAAAATATCTATGAAAAGTAGGTTTTTGTTGTCTGGAATACCTGGATATGGTATAAAGCCGCCGCGCTAAGCGCAAACATAATTTTTTATTTTTAATTACTCACACATATCGACACATGTAACTGGGTGCCCATACCCGGCTTGATCGATACCTGACACAGCCATATCTGGGTTGTTGCATGGGATATGTGGAGGCCTAACCCTATTAGGAGTTATCCAATGGCAAGAGCGACCATGCGTCAAATGCTGGAGGCCGGTATTCATTTCGGCCATCAGACCCGTTTCTGGAATCCCAAGATGGCAGAGTACATCTTCGGTGAGCGAAACAAAATCCATATTATTAATCTGGAAAAAACTCTGCCCCTGTTTAATGATGCGTTGAATGCTCTCGGCAAAATCGCATCTTCCAACGGCAAAATCCTGTTTGTAGGCACTAAGCGTGCCGCCCGTAGCACTATACAGGAAGAAGCCATTCGTGCAGGCATGCCTTATGTGAATCACCGCTGGCTGGGCGGTATGCTGACCAACTTCAACACGGTGCGTCAGTCTATTCGCCGCCTGAAAGACCTGGAACAGATGTCTACTGATGGTACTTTCGAGCGTCTGACCAAGAAAGAAGGTCTTAACCTGTCTCGTGAAATGGAAAAACTGGAAAAAACCCTGGGTGGTATTAAGGACATGGGCGGTGTTCCAGACGCTATTTTCGTCGTCGATGTAGGTCATGAAAAAATTGCCGTACATGAAGCCAAGATTCTGGGTGTTCCGGTTTTCGGTATTGTTGATACTAACAACGTGCCCGATAACGTTGATTATGTCATTCCGGGTAATGACGATGCGATCCGTGCTATCAAACTATACGTAGAAGGTGTGGCCGACGCGGTTATCGAAGGTAAGTCCGCTTCCATCAATGCCGGCAGTGATGATGAGTACGTAGAAGTAGACGCAGAGAACAAACCCGCGAAGAAAGCAGAGCCTAAGAAGAAAGCGGCTGCCAAAAAAGCAACCGCCAAAAAAGCAGCGCCCAAGAAAAAAGCGGCTGTTAAAAAAGCAGCTGTTAAAAAAGCAGCACCCAAGAAAAAGGCGGCTGCAGTAGAAGATGAGGCTGTTGCTGAAGAAGCTAAAGTTGTTGTTGAAGAAACTAAAGCTGTTGCTGAAGAAACAAAAGCGGAAGCAAGCGAAGACTAAGTATCAGGTACTGAATTTAAGAGGTGAGCTATGCAAATTACAGCGGCTATGGTTAAAGAACTGCGTGAACGTACTGGTTCAGGCATGATGGAATGTAAAAAAGCGCTACAGGAAACCAATGGCGATATCGATAAAGCCATTGATGATATGCGCAAAGCCGGTCTGGCCAAGGCTGATAAAAAAGCCGGCCGTACTGCAGCAGAAGGTCTGGTGGTTATTGAAATCAGTGATGACAAGAAGCAGGCTGCAATTGTCGAAGTTAACTGCGAAACAGATTTCGTTTCCGGTGGTGATGACTTCAAAGCGTTTACTACGGCGGTTGCCAAACGTGTACTAAATGATTCACCTGCGGATCTGGAAGCCCTGATGGCGATGCCGCTGGAAGATGGTGGTAACAGCATCGAGCATGTACGCCAGGAAATGGTGGCCAAGATTGGTGAAAACATCCAGCTTCGTCGATTCGAGCGTGTATCCACTGATGCTGCATTTGGTTCTTACCTGCACGGTGTGCGCATGGGTGTTCTGGTTGAAATGGAAAATGGCAATGATGAACTGATTAAAGATGTTGCCATGCACATTGCAGCCAGTAAGCCCGTGTGTGTGAATGAAGATCAGGTTCCTGCAGATCTGCTGGAAAAAGAAAAAGAGATTCTGATTGCCCAGGCCCGAGAAAGTGGCAAGCCAGAGGAAATTATCGAAAAGATGATCGCCGGTCGTATCCGTAAATACCTGGCGGAAATTACCCTGCTGGGCCAGCCTTTTGTCAAGGATCCAGACCAGACAGTAGAAAAACTGCTAAAAACAGCAGGTGCAAGCGTTAATCGTTTCTTCCGATTCGAGGTCGGAGAAGGTATCGAGAAGAAACAGGAAAACTTTGCCGATGAGGTAATGGCTCAGATTAGCGCTAGTTAATCCTGATCAGTTACTGACTAACACAAAAAACCGGGACTTCTTTCCCGGTTTTTTGTGTCCGGACTTGATAAACTTGGTTGTTTATTAATCCATTGAAATGGTATTTTTGTCAGTCAGAATGGTTCTCACGGTGTAAAATAATCTGATTTGATACTCAATAACAATAAAGTAACGACTATGACGCAACAAACTCCTCTCTATAAACGTGTTTTACTCAAGCTCAGTGGTGAAGCGCTCATGGGTGACCAGGATTACGGTATAGATACCGCTGTACTGGCCCGTGTGGCGCAAGAAATCAATGCCATTGTTGAATTAGGTGTAGAAATCGGGGTCGTCATTGGTGCGGGCAATATTTTCCGAGGTAAAGGCCTGGCCGATTCAGGCATGGACCGTGTTACCGGTGACCATATGGGGATGCTGGCCACGGTGATGAATTGTCTGGCGTTGCAGGATGCTTTAGAACATGCTGGCGCGACCTGCCGGGTTATGTCTGCCTTGAGTATTCATCAGGTATGTGAGGACTATGTGCGGCGTCGTGCTGTTCGTCATCTGGAAAAAGGCCGGGTCGTCATCTTTGGTGCCGGTACCGGTAATCCCTTTTTTACTACGGATAGTGCCGGCAGCCTGCGTGCCATTGAAATTGGTGCGGATGTGCTGATGAAAGCGACCAAGGTGGATGGCGTTTATGATTCTGACCCGATGAAAAACCCGGATGCGAAACGTTATTCCACACTTAGCTATGACGATGTGTTGCACAATAATCTGGCTGTGATGGATGCTACCGCCATTGTTCTTTGCAAGGAACAGGCTATGCCGTTGAGAATATTCAATCTCAGTAATGAAGGTGATCTGACTCGAACCGTATTAGATGATTCGATAGGAACTTCTGTAATCCCAGGAGATAAAGCATGATAGAAGAAATAAAACAGGATGCCGAAGCACGTATGAAGAAAAGTATGGATGCTTTACATACTGAGCTGGCTAAAATCCGTACCGGTCGTGCCCACCCCAGTATACTTGATCATGTGATGGTGGACTATTATGGCGCCGCTACTCCAATCAAACAGGTGGCCAATGTAGTGATAGAGGATTCTCGCACCCTGGCCGTTACCCCCTGGGAAAAAAATCTGGTGCAGGCCGTGGAAAAAGCCATAATGAAGGCAGATCTGGGTTTGAACCCGGCCACTGCGGGTACGGTGATCCGTGTGCCCATGCCAGCCTTAACTGAAGAGCGCCGTCGTGACCTGGTGCGAGTGGTTAAGCAGGAAGCGGAAAATTCCAGAGTTGCGGTGAGAAATATACGCCGTGACGCCAATGGTGATTTAAAAGAATTGCTAAAAGAAAAAGAAATTTCGGAAGATGCTGCTCATAAAGCTGAAGACGACATTCAGAAGCTAACGGATAAATATATAGCGCAGGTGGATGCCTCGCTGGCCAATAAAGAAAAGGAAATGATGGAAATCTAACGGCAGAAACGGATGAAAGTTACCCCGATCGACAAACTCAGAAGCGAGCCCGAAGCTCTTCCCAGGCACATTGCCATTGTGATGGATGGTAATGGCCGTTGGGCGAAAAAACGTCTGCTGCCCCGCACTGCTGGCCATAAAGCCGGAGTTAAATCCACACGTAAGGTGGTTGAACTGTGTGTGGCAAGAGGTATCCAGGCACTGACGCTGTTTGCCTTTAGTAGCGAAAACTGGAAACGCCCGGAACAGGAAGTCAGCAGTCTGATGGCCCTGTTCATCACTACCCTGCAATCGGAAATTCGGTCGCTGCATAAACAGAAGGTTCGTGTGCGCTTTATTGGGGATTGCCGGGCGTTTTCCCAGAAACTGCAGGACAACATCATCGAGGCAGAATCACTGACTGCAGCTAATAGCGGATTACAATTGAATATTGCCGTGAACTACGGTGGGCGTTGGGATATTGCCCAGG
>JBLYYN010000113.1:0-4452 GCA_048550535.1 Gammaproteobacteria bacterium | reverse complement strand
TGGATATACATACGCGGTCCGTTGATCTCTACAAGGCAAAGATCGACAGGCCTGAGACAGCATCCTACCGGAATCTCGAGGAGCCGTATCGGATAGAGGTCAACTTTCGTAACATCGAGGACGCTGAGCTACGCGCACGCGCGTCAACCTTGCCTACGTCATTCAAGCTCGACGCAGAACAGGTCGGTCTCATTGACCGAGTCGTCCCGGCCTTGCTTAAAGACGACCCTCACATGGTTCGATTGCTCAAGAAGTTGGAGTCGTCTCAGTAGAATCGACCACCGCGAACAGGGCGAGCGTGCTGGGTTGCTGACAAATCAAATGCCTCAACCGCTAAGGAACCACTGATTAACTTGTCATTTAGACCAGAGGGACGACTGCATGGAGGCAGGAGGTACGATTCCATGGAAGGAGTCGTTAGAGTCGAGTCTGGAACGGAGACCGAGAAAATGCTGGACGATGTTCTCGGATGAACAAGTGTCTTGTGAGGGTATGGACAGCCCGGAGAGACTCAATTGTCGAGAAATCTTTCTCTTAATAGTTGTATAGATATCAAGCAATTAAGATTCCTCGGCAACTGCTCCTGCGTTGCTCTACTACTTACGTCCGTATAAGTATCCCTGTCAGTCGGGATGACAAAAATAACAGTTAAACAGAGGTTCCCTAATTAAAACTCTCAGAGCCCTTTTCCTATTCAGTAAGAGTTTCACTATGGATGGAGCTTAATGGTTACTCTTTTACATTCCGCAGACAATGCGTATAAAAACAATACTGTTTTTTTAATGCTGCTCATTTTTTCTGTATTGAGTTGTTTGGCCGCTGCGGCTCTGATCTATCATCATATTGATTATCGACGCGATATCGTAACTGAGACAAAAGCCTCATTACAGGCATTAACCCTTAAGGCCACCCAGGACATCGAGGCCATACTCAGTCAGACAATGAATGATGCTGATACTGTCGCTGAGGGACTGACCAGGGGAAAACTTTCCAGTTCACAAGCTCTGCAACGGCTGAAGACCCTTGTGCAGGATAATCCGAAGTATTACGGTGGCGCTATGGCCTATCGACCTTTTGGTTATAAGCCCGAGCGCCGTCTTTATGCGCCATATTATAAAAAGTCCGGAGTCGATGGCCAACTGGAATTTGTTCAGATCGAAACCGTTTATGATTATACATTGCCAGAATTTGACTGGTATGGGTTACCCATGCAGGAGGACAGTCGATGGGGAGAGCCTTACTGGGGGCCGGCTGGCAAAACCTATATGGTCACCTATTCTTCAGTTTTTTATGAACACGACCCTAAAAGCGGTAAACAAACACCACTGGGAGTGGTGACCATTGATATATCAATGGGTCAGATTAAAAAAATCATCGAAGATATCGACCTGGGTCCGAGCGGTTTTGGTGCCTTGATATCCCTCGAAGGCATTTATCTTTATCATCCCAATACAGAGTATGTTGTTTCCCAGAAAAGCATCATTCAGGTGGCCAGGATACAAGGATGGGGTCAGGTCTTTCCATGCCATATTTGATGTGGTAGTGTATAGCGATGGCAAGACCTCTAAGACTAGAACTGGCAGGCGGTTTATATCACATCACTTCAAGAGGTGATCGTCGTGAAGATATATACGATGATGATGAAGACCGTGAACAGTGGCTGGAAATATTAAGCAAGACATGTAGTCGGTTTAACTGGCGGTGCCATGCCTATTGCCTGATGGATAATCATTATCACATGGTGATAGAAACAGCCGAAGATAATCTTTCTAAAGGCATGCGCCAGCTTAATGGCGTTTATACGCAATATTACAATCGAAGACATAATCGAGTAGGGCACGTGTTCCAGGGTCGCTTTAAAGGAATATTAGTTGACAGGGACGAGTACTTACTGGAATTGTCTCGATATGTCGTATTAAATCCCTTACGGGCTAGAATGACGAAAAACATTGAAAGCTGGAAGTGGAGTAGTTATAAGGCGATCACAGGTAAGGTTAGTGCGCCACCCTGGTTGGAAACGGACTGGATATTAGGCCAGTTTTCGAAACAAAGGAAACGAGCGATACAGGGTTATATTAATTTCGTGAGAGCGGGAGTTGGTTTACCATCGATATGGGTTAATTTAAAAAACCAGGTATTTCTGGGGGGCGATCATTTTGTAAATAAACTACAAAAACGAATTAATAAAAAATCCTCATTAGATGAGATTTCGCGACTACAGAAAAGAAAAATACCGAAATCGCTTGAGTATTATAATTCAAAATACAAAGACGAAAAAAAGGCGATAGTAGCTGCTTATTTAACGGGTGGTTATACGTTAAAAGAAATAGGTGATTATTATGGTAAGCATTACTCGACGATAAGCAGATTAGTAAAAGAGCATGAGATGTAGATGGTGATGTGGCATGGAAAGACCTGACCCTCTAGTTCTGTGCTGACCCTCTAGTTCTGTGACCCTCTAGTTCTGTGCTCTAGTTCGTGGAAAGACCTGACCCTCTAGTTCGTTGACCCATGCAACCTACCCTCTGGAACAGGAGCGTATTGGGCTACGTATAATCCATAAGGAACTCGACCATAATATTGTTCTTACGCCAGATCTTGATGCCTATTCAATAAGAAGTGCATCACTATTACCTGGCCTGGATAAAGGTGCGTTCATTTCGGGCTGGAAATTAATGAGCACTTACTACGAACTTCGGCAAAGGGATTTAAATACCAACTTTGGGGTTGGGCAGGCTATTGAAAGGGAGAACTTTCCAGTGCTTTATTACAATATTGGCATCCAGCGTAACTTTATTGATGCTTTTATATCAAATTTGACACCGCTGATTATTGTTTCTGTTCTGTTGTTTTTTTTGCTCCTGTTGATCGAAAAAATAGACACGGCAAGAGTGTTCAGTATTTGCGTCGCGATGTTTTTTGTTATTGTATTCAGTCATATCGATATACGAAGTAAAATATCGGCCCAGGAAATATTTTATCTCGAATACTTTTTTTTCCTGACTTACGGTTCGATTCTTTATGTTGCCCTGAATGCCATCGGAGTATTGCTTGAATCTGATAACTGGCTGTTTCGCTCACATAGTAGAATTCCCCGTCTGCTTTTTTGGCCAGTATTTCTCGTCCTGATTTTACTAGTGACCATGATCACATTTTACTGATGGAGGCTGGTTTGTGATAAATCTGAATAAACATGGTAAACGTTGGGTCGCTGCCTGGGCGTTATTCCTTATGCTGTTTTATTTATTCATCACTATTGTGGCAGCATGGAAGGTGTATGAAGATAAAGTAGAAGCCCAGAAACATCATCAAAATCGCTTAGATGCCTATTCCCAGGAACAGGGGAGAACATGGATTGATCCAAAATTACTGTATGAGGATGCGGAAAATCCGGCACAAAAGGTCAAGGTCGGGATTTATATTGATCATATTGTTGATCTTTCTACCAAAGACACCAGCTGGACCGTTGATTTCTATATCTGGTTTCGCTGGCAGGATAAAAATTTACATCCGGGTGAAACGTTTCAGGTCATGGATGGCACGATCATCTCCCGGGAAAAGACCAAAACATTGCAGCATGGGCAGGAAACCTATGAATTGTATCGAGTAATTGCCCAAATAACGAAATTTTTCAATGTTACCCGCTATCCTCGAGACGATCATCTGTTGACCCTCTCCATAGAGGACAGCATGCATCCCTGGCAACGGTTGCACTATGTTGCGGATAAAGATGCCTCGGACTTAAGTTCACGATTAAAATTGCCGGGTTATCAAGTAAATAAAACCTTCATGGTCACCAAACCGCATCCCTATAAAACCAGTCGTGGCGATCCACGGTTAAAGGCAGACCATATGGCTGTTTATGACCAGGTTATTTACGGTATCGAAATTTCACGGCCGGACTGGGGCCTGTATTTTAAGATGTTCCAGCCATTATTTGCATCGGTTGCGATCGCATTTCTGGTTTTTTTTATGAACCCGGCAGGTGAAGGACGTGTGGGCTTGGGTATTGGTGCTTTTTTTGCTGCGGTTGCCAGCAGCTATGTGACCACTACTGAATTGCCCGGGGTTGGTATTCTTACTTTAAGTGATATGGTTAATATTATGGGCATGGTCACCATTTTTCTGAGTGTATTCGGCTCAGTTATAGTCATGCACATTGCTAAGGATGAAATGCAAATCGAACTGGCCAGGTTGTTCGACAGGGTGTCTCTGCTTGTGTTTGTTGCAGGTTATGGCATTGCAAACATATTGATAGCGCAGGTTGCTTCGTTATGACATTGTCTTGAAATAAAAAGTGCTAGAGTGGGTTTCTTTAATCAGGTCAGCATCCACATATTCTGTAGCCCCAGGGTTACCTCAGGTTTTTTGAACCGTAATATCAGCAATTGCCTGATTACGTCTTCCTGCGGTGTGCCATAGGATAGTCTTGAATGCCGATGTAGTTGGTGT
>JBLYYN010000112.1:0-6422 GCA_048550535.1 Gammaproteobacteria bacterium | reverse complement strand
GCCTTACTGCCCATGCTGGGACTGCTGGGCACAGTCACTGGCATGATCAATGTTTTTGAAGTCATAGCCCTGCATGGCACAGGCAAACCTGAAGAAATGGCTTCAGGCATTTCCCAGGCCCTGTTGACCACGGCCAGTGGACTCATCTTCGCCATACCGGTGATATTTTTACACCATTTGCTATCAAGGAAAGTGAATGAACTCATGGTGACTACCAGCCAGACTATGCAAATACTGATTCATAAAGATATAGATACATTCAAGCAGGGTTGAATCTATGAGTGATTTAGAAATACCCCGGCTCAATACCGGCAAACCCGATATCAGTATGGCGCCCTTAATCGATGTGGTGTTCCTGTTATTAATATTTTTCATGGTAACCACGGTATTTCCAGACCAGGGCATAGTGATCGAAAAACCCGAATCGCAACAACGCAGCCGTTTGCCGGACAATCATTTAATACTTAAACTGGATCAACAGGGCAGGATTTATTTCAAAAACACCAGTGTTACTATTGATGATGTCCAGCGTCTACTCGAAACCGAAGTCAATTTAAATCCGGGAGTTTCTGTTGTCATCAAAGCCGATAAACGCTCCACCACCGGCATACTCATACAATTGATCGATGCCGCCAAATCAAGTGGCGCCCGACTTCTGGGTATAGCGACCGATGATAAGCCTGCCCAGTGACATCACCCAGCAGCGCCTGATATCGGCCATGGGCGGAGTAGCCCTGGCATGTTATCTGTTTTTTATGATCCAGGTTTTATCCGCAGTTCAAACCTCCAGTTCTGATAACCAGCCCATGCTGGTACTCAACCTGCTCGAACTGCCGCAGACCCAGATCTCGGTTAAACCCGTGAAAAAAATTCAAAAGCCTGAACCCGTCAAACCACAACCCAAAAAGAAGACTCAGAAAATAACACCCATAAAAAGTTCAGCCCCTGACCTGAGTAACTTATCCCAAGAGCCTGAAACTGTAGCAGAAAGCAACACAGAAGAAACCAGCCTGCCCACACCCGTCCCCTATTTTAAACTCAGTGATCTTCCACGTTTTTTACACCAGGAAACTCCGGTCTACCCAGAGAATATGCGTGCCAGTGGCAACACAGGCATAGTCGAGCTGGTGGTACTGATCGATAAAACCGGAAAAGTCCGCCAGATTACCATTATAAAATCGGCGGGAGAGTATTTTGATCAGGCAGCGATAGACGCCATCAATGCATCCTCATTTGTGCCCGCCAAGGTGGAAGGTAAGCCCGTAAGTGCACTACTTAAAATGCCGGTGAAATTTAAATTACTTTGAGTGTTTAACTGTGTAAATAAGTTGTAACAATATAAGTTGTAGCCAATCAAACTTGATCTGACAATTCAGGTTTGTGCTGGTTGCCTTAGACATCATGAATCTAATGATCAAAAGAAAAAGCTTGAGTCCGAAAATGAACACGAATAAACGCAAATAAAGAAAACGTACCGGTGTATTGTATAAAATGAAAGATCTCTGACCATCACTTTGACAAGCAGCACAAATGCATGCTTGCAAGTCCTGATCCCTACCATTCAAGCAAGGTGACTGATCATGCAAACGTTAAAACACTATAAATTCTATATTATATAATTATGTTAATAAGAAGATTAGTTCTATTAATTTTATTACTACTCGTTATTGAGACCCTGTTTACGGCCTTGTTTTCATCTACAATAGCTACAGTTGTTTTGTCTTTTTATGATATAAATACAGAACAGGAATGGAAGCCTATAATTACATTTGCACTTACTTTTATATTGGCCTCATATTTTACAATCATGCTTAAACTATTATTTGAGCTATGGCCAGTTTTGATACTTTCTATTTATAAAACAACAAACTATCAAATAACAAGAGAAATTATAACTAAATCTCGTTACACAATAGCTTTGATATTTTTAACTATTGCTGTAATTGCCGTATCCACAGATGCAAGCATCATCGACTATATAACCTATTATTTTTTATGTATTGCAATACACTTAACTGCAATATTTTCTACATTCAAACTTCTATCTAAACGTTTAGATAAATTGCTTATGTGGGTAAATAGAATATCAGAACAATCAAATTAGCTCCTCTAACACCGCACTCAATTGGGGCACAAAACCCTCAGCACCTTTCACTATATTCATTTCGTTAATTCATTGGCCATTGTCAATAGGTTTTATACCTATTTGATCGATGTTAGCGCTTATAAATAAAATATGTTTATTTTATGAGATTCATTCATGAACTATTTATGAAGCTTAATCACTTCATATTTAGTTTATAGTCTTTTAGCTTACAATAATTTTCCTTACGACTATTTTCTTAACCATTTAATAATTTAAATATTTAATAATTTAAAAATTAATCTTCATCTAATTTATAAAAAAATAATACACAAGCCTTAGTTTAAATAAAAAATATTAAATTTTATTATTTAATAGCTTTTCATTTTTTTTTCGGTTATAACACAAAAACAACAAAGCAAATGAAAGAGGAAAATGATGAAACGGTCGAAGAAAACAAAATTGCCTCTCGTCGTAATTGTGACAATTGGCACGGGTTTGTTTACGGCTTCAGCAAGCGTTTTCGCCGTCAACAATTATCTTAATTATTTCAATTCACTTTATGGCACTTCTGGAACGGTACTGGACAGTTGTTTAGTTTGTCACGTAAGCGTAAATAACAGCAGCCGTAATGACTACGGAAATGCATTCTCCGCCGCAAAAACCAGCAATGACATTGCCGGTGTTCAGTCTGCGCTGATTGCGATACAACAGGATGACTCTGACGGCGATACTATCGTCAATATCGACGAGATCAGCACTCTGACTTTTCCCGGAGATTGCACTGATCCAGATCCCAATGGCTGCGGCACCAACCCCGAGCCTCCAACGGGTACCATCACCGAGGGCCCTACATTAACCGGTTGCTACAAATGGGATCGCTATCCAAATGAGCGCCTGGCTCTCAGTATCAAGCGTTATGGTGGATTGGTAACGACTGAACCTCGCAATGATTTCATCGAGTCACAACTCCAGACCAACCACGGTGTCCACGGTAAACACGTAGGATTATGTGGATCAGGAACCATTGGTGCGGTAGGCGGTACCTTCCTCAAAGCCAGGGGGATTGGCTCCAAAATTGGTTTGCGATCAATGGCGGTTCGTGGTTCTGGCACTATGGATACCTGCCGAGAAGTCGTGATCGATTGCGTCTCTGAAGAAGATGTTCAGCTTCCAGCCGAGTTTGAGTGCAGAAGCCGCAACGAGTTTGATGTTTTCCACGGTGAGTCTGAACTGGAACTGGTCAATAACTCCGCTAATGATCCTCTCTGCCAGGCCTTCGACGGCTTCCCTGCTACACCGGCTGCCAGTGATGCTAGCGCCAGTGGGCTTCGAGCCGGTGACAGCAACCACGATGACCATTAAAAACACCAGGACCGATACTATGACAACTAACATCAAAAGGCAGGTATCTGCCATCGTTACTGAACCAGCCATTGGAGGAGTCGATGATGAAACAGTTTTCGATTTTTAAACTGGCGACCATGTCGCTTCTAAGCACAGGCGTGGCCCTTCTCAGTGCAGTGGCCTTCGCCGATGGTGCTTCTAATGACACCCTCGCCTGTTACCAGTGGGACTTGTTCCCGAACGAACGTCTCAATCTCAACATCCGCAACGGGGGACCGCTGTCCTCTACACAGGATGAGACCATTTACAACCATCCCGCCCAACGCTCCCATGGCGTGCACGCCAAACATGTTGGTGTTTGTGGTGAAAACACCAATGGCGCTGTTGAAGGCGTTGTTGTGGTCGCAGCCGCCACGGGTGCTCATATGGGATTACACACCATGGTCTCCAGAGGAAGTGAAAAAAGTGGAGGCAGAGAGAGCTGTCGACCGGTGTTCTTCGATTGCTTTAGCAACCAGGCTGACAAGACTCCAGAACAGTGGACATGCAAGAGCCGCAACGAGTTTGGAACCTATCACGGCGAATCGACCTTAAGCCTGATTGCAAAAGACACAGCCCCAAACGATCCACTTTGCGGCGTATTTGAAGATGAGGACGGCTTCGAGTCAGAAGACAATGACCATCACCGGGTAGTGGCCAGTGGAACCCTCGGATCGGAAGATGATGGTGATGAACACCATAATAATGGAGAGCACCATCATGAATGATCAATGTTTTAATTTATGTTGCTTAGCTTCAAGCAAACTATCCGATCAAGCTCAAATCGAATCCCGGAGGCGCAAATGATGAAACATTTAATGCGAATGCTGTTACTCGTAAGCGGAACTCTGTCGCTCACAATCAGCATGGTTAGCAACGTCGCGGCCGATGCCAATGAGGAAGGACAGGTAGCACTGGTTTGCTACAAGTGGGATAGCTTCCCCGACGAACGTCTGAGGGTGAGCATTCGTAAGCCTGCAGACATCACCGAGACAGTTCCCGCACAGGTGACATGGGGACTCACCGGCAAACATGTCGGCTCTTGTGGTGAAAACACCATGTCTCTGGTACGTGGCTCAATAGTCGCAGATGAAGTAACTGGGACTGCTCACATGGGTATATATTCTCTCGCCGTGCGAGATAATGGCAACAACGAATCCTGCAGAACGGTTAACTGGAACTGCTCGACGTCTTTACCCATTCGAGCACCTGAGACCTGGTCTTGCGAATCACGTAATGAGTTCGATGTTTACCACGGTGTTTCAACCTTAATCAAGATTACTGACACCCAGGGTGATCCATTGTGTGGTGTATTTGAAGCCGCATTATCCAGCCCCAACAATGCTGTCGCAAGTGGCACCGAGTAATAACATCGGCTGAGACTCCATTCTGAGCAAGTTTAAAGGGGTGGTGACAACTGAGAATAGTTTTTATTATTTGTCACCAACCCCTTTTCATTTATTGCTACCAGTCATAGGTGCGTCTATTGTTCTTAAATATTTTGGGTCCGAGTAAAAACTATTAAGCAGAGCCGTGGCAAGCCTACGGTTCTCCATCCTTGATCACTGCAATCATGGATAGATCACAGTTTATTTCATATGAATCTCTGTTTCATAAAATTTAGCGATTCGATACACAGGCTGGCACAATTGTTCCATAGCCTGGCTATTCCAGCTGCTAACATTAATACCGTGTATTCGCATCCCATGATCTTTCTTAATAGCCGCTACATCATTTATCAGTTCATCAGACACATAAAAACGGCTATCGCTGATCAGTAATAAATCTGCAGAATTCCAGGATTCTTGTTCGACCAGACCACAGGCATGCTCGATGACTGTTGAGATATCGGTACCTCCATGAAACGATAATGAAATTGCATCGAGTATTGCCTGCCAGCCCTGTTCCGTATTACTCAATTCATATTGGTGAATTTGATCTGGTCCGCTAAAGGCCAGCAATAAACAGGCTCGACCTTCCCTGACAGCCACACGCATCACTTCCAGCACTATCGCTTTGGCCAGGGTTTCGGGGTTACCTTCCATGGACGCCGAAGTGTCCAGCGCGATGATTATCGGGCCGCTGCCATTCAATGGTCGTTTCCCTGACTTATCCGGTGTCAGGTATTCGGTTTCAAAGCTGGGTAGATGCTCGGATAACACACCTTCATATTGATAGGACAACAGCATACGTTCTGCCCGCTTCACATGCCATAAGCTTTTTAAAGTACTGTGTCCTAGTGCCGACAATTCAACCGCTAACATACGTCCAATATCATCACTGCGAGTTATTCCCGAAGCTTCTACTGGTGCATGCTGACTGAAATGCAAATGCTTCTGTTTATTTGCTTTCAGCCGTGATTTATAGCTGTGTTCAACATCGCCATTTTCAGCTGAAGTAATGCTGGTATTGCGTCCGATTAATGAGATGATGTTTTTTAGATAATGAGAATGCTTGATATCCTTATGCAAGCTTAAAATATCTCGCCATTCAGACCTGGCCAGTAGACCCCTGGACAGATCAGAGCCCAACTTACGCATCACTGTATAGTCTTTCATTAGATCATCCAGCTCATGCAACCTGTCCGCCTGCTGCTGCCAGTCAAAATCGTCCAGCGACAATTCTCTGTCTGAGTCGTCACATTCTAATGTGGGTTTATCATAGTCAAGCTTTGACCTGGGTGGAGCATTATTAATACCTTGAGTTTGATCTTCTAATAAAGCACTTTCATCCTCAGCATCATTTGTATCTGTATTCGTATTATCTTCATGGTGTATAAAATCATGATCTTCATCATCTAACCAGCCAAGTATATCCAGTAGCACCTGGTCGGTTCTGGATGCTTGATTGCTGCAGTATTGTGGCAGAGTGGATAGTTTCAGTTTTTCAATCAAAATTAATCGTTCTTGCAAAAGTGGCCAGTCCAGTATTTTTACGTCTGGTAAATGTCCGG
>JBLYYN010000111.1:0-5692 GCA_048550535.1 Gammaproteobacteria bacterium | reverse complement strand
GAAGACATTAACAATCTGTCCCATGCCCTGATGCTGACCCAGGGGCGCAACCAGGTGTTGTTGAACCAGATGGATGAGATCATCGACAACATGCGGCAACTGGCCCATGAGCATGCCGAACAACCCATGCTCAGCCGTACCCACGGCCAGCCCGCCTCTCCCACCACCATGGGTAAGGAACTGGCCAATGTAGTGTATCGACTGCAACATCAGCGCGAACAGGTGGCCGCGGTGAAAATCCTGGGTAAGATCAATGGCGCGGTGGGTAACTACAATGCTCACCTTTCCGCCTACCCCGACCTGGACTGGCCCGGCTTTGCCCAAAGCTTCATTGAATCCCTGGGCCTGGAATACAACCCCTACACCATCCAGATCGAACCCCATGATTATATGGCGGAACTGTTCGATGCCATTGCCCGATTCAATAACATTTTAATCGACATCTCCCGCGACATCTGGGGTTATATTTCCCTCGGTTACTTCAAACAGAAAACCGTGGCCGGTGAAATCGGCTCATCCACCATGCCACACAAGGTCAACCCCATCGATTTTGAAAATGCCGAAGGCAACCTGGGTATTGCCAATGCCCTGTTCGATCACCTGGCGATGAAGCTGCCGATTTCCCGCTGGCAACGCGACCTCACCGACTCCACCGTGATTCGTACCCTGGGGGTTGGCTTTGCTCACTCCAGCATCGCCTATCAGTCGGCGATGCGTGGGCTGAACAAACTGGATATTAATCCAGCAGCACTGGAACGCGATCTGGACAATAACTGGGAAGTGCTGGCCGAGCCTATCCAGACCGTCATGCGTCGTTATGGCATAGAACAGCCCTATGAAAAGCTAAAAGAACTGACCCGGGGTAAGTCCGTTGACCAGGCCGCCATGCAGACCTTTGTGGAAACACTGGATATTCCACAAGAAGCTAAAGACACGCTGTTGGCGATGACGCCGATGAATTACATTGGTAATGCGGTTGAGCAGGCTAAAAGAATTTAAGAACACTCTAATAAATTCAGGGTATGTCATCCCGACTGAAGAGAGGGATCTTAATGGTTAACATAGCAAAAACATTACTGCCTAAGATCCCTCCCTTTTGGTCGGGATGACAGTCTCATCCGCATCTCCCAAAAAATCATTATTGAGCTTTAGCGCGCTCACCGACATGACCTTTACGACAAAATCATTATGCAAAAACACATCAACCCACTTGGCGAACTCTCCCCCGAAGATTTTCTGAAGGATTACTGGCAGAAAAAACCGCTGGTGATTCGACAGGCTTTCCCCAATTTTGAATCACCCATTTCCGCCGAAGAACTGGCCGGTCTGTCCTGTGAACAGGATGTCAATTCACGTATTGTCATGGAACATGGAGCAGACCATCCCTGGCAGGCTATATATGGCCCCATGGACGATAAGGTGTTTGCTGGCATGCCAGACACTCACTGGACCCTGTTGGTCAATGACGTGGAAAAGCATCTGCCGGAACTGGCCTGGATTGTGGACGCGTTCCGCTTTATTCCCGAATGGTATCTGGATGACCTGATGATCAGCTATGCCCCTGAAGGGGGTTCGGTAGGTCCTCATATGGACTTGTACGATGTGTTTATCCTGCAGGCCCAGGGCCATCGTCGCTGGCAGATCAATACCCAGTCCCCTGCTGAAGATAACCAGGTAGCCGGTACCAATCTGCGCATCCAGAAAGATTTCCTTGTCGAGCAGGAATGGCTGATGGAAGCCGGCGATATAATCTATATCCCACCGGGTGTCTCCCACTACGGGGTCGCCACCGATGACTGCCTGAGTTTTTCCATTGGCTTCAAGGCCAGCAGCCATGCCGACCTGGTGAATGACTTTATCGGCTACATTACCCGCGAACTGCCACCGAAACTTACATTCCAGTATGACAATCTGAGCTTACAAAATAATTCTGCGGAGATTACCGATTCCGCACTGTCAAATGTACAAGAGATTTTCAGTCATTACCTGAAGCCCGATAATGCTGAATTGAAACGCTGGTTTGGTCGTTTTTCCAGCGATAATCGTAGCGACCTGCAACAGCCTCAGGAAGATGAAATCTTTACCATTGAGCAATTAGCGCAATATACACAGGCCGGTGAACAGTTAATTCGGCATCCGGCCAGCCGTTTTGCCTTCACTCGAAACGAATCAGGCGCCATCCTGTTCATCGATGGAGAAGACTATGACGTATCCCTTGAATTTGCCTCAGCTCTCTGTCAGCAGCGTGAACTTGACCTGAATGAACTACTCCCGATCTGCAAAGCGGACGAACAAACTCTGCTCATCGAATTCTATAATCAGGGTAAACTCTATTTAGCCGATGAACTCTGAGTACTCTATTATCCATACTTCATGGCAACAACATCAGGCTGAGATCAGGAATATTCGGCTTAAGGTTTTTGTTGAAGAACAACAGGTACCCATTGAACTGGAATGGGAAGGCAATGATGATGACTACCATTATGTTCTGGCCCTGGATAATAAAAACCAGGCCATAGCCACCGGCCGAATCGGAGCAGACGGTCACATCGGACGTATGGCCGTGTTAAAACCCTGGCGTCACAAAGGTGTGGGTAGCACCATGCTCGAGGCTTTGCTGGAATATGCACAGCAACAAAATATAGACCGGATCTTCCTTAATTCCCAAAGCTCTGCCATTCCATTCTATGAAAAACAGGGCTTCCAGATCATCAGCGAAGAATTCATGGATGCCGGCATCCCCCATAAAACCATGGAAAAATGTATTACTAAGGCGCATGAATAGGATACTCTTTATTCAAGACCGTCAGCCGCAGGGATGCGGATGCGGATGTCGAGCCTACAGGGATGTATTCACGGCATGTCTTGAATAAAGAGTATCCTATTCATACATTCTGTTAGTATCTATGAAAAAAAAGACTACACTATTACGATATGAAACAGCACGATTCATTTTCCGAACTGGCGGATTTCCATAAACAGGGAAAAGCCGATGATGACCTGGCTTTAACTAATCTGGATGAAATTAAAATCGCCAGTATAAACGTAGCCGACCAGGCGCTACGCAGTATCTATATAGTGACACCCAATCTCGAACCTCTCATCTACGATAACCCGGACTTGCTGGATAAACTGCTGACACTTTGCCGTGGCAACCGACATGCCAGTATACGAATACTGGTTAAGGATTCATCTACGGCCATCAAGCGTGGCCATGGTTTGATTCGACTGGCTCAGAGATTAACCACGGCTATCGAAGTACGTAAACCCATGGAAGAATATTTAACTCAAAATCTTGGCTTTTTACTCGCCGACAACAGTGCCTTTGTGTACAGAGAAAATTGCGACATGCACAAGGGCATCAGTAACCTTGATTGCAAATATCGGGGCAATGCGCTACTCGAATTATTCAATCAGGCCTGGGAGCATTCTGAACTGGATGAACAAATACGACGATTATTTATTTAAGCAACTTCATTAATTCAGTATCCACTTATAGTTGAACTAAGCATCATCAAATCACAACTGCGTGATATGACACAGTTAGCAAGTCATAACACTCAAGTTAATCTTTAGTTTTTATTTAAATCAATTTAAACAAGTTTTTCAAGCACATTACTGTGTACATAAACTTTCGATTTAATTACCATCATGTTTCCTTTAAAAAATGATTCTGTTACTTGGCCGATTTAGCTTATGCAACAGATTGATAATCTATCTGGAAACCAACAATGAAAAAGACTGCAATATTATTTATTTGTTTTGCATCCGCATCATACGCAGCAGATGAACCCACTTTAGTCATTACTGTTGAAAGCACCAAAATCAGTGACGTTAGTGGTGAAGAAGTTAAGTCTGCAGACGTTGCAGAAGCATTGGTCAGGCAGGTGCCGAGTATTTCATTAGTGCGCCGTAGCGGCATTGCCAACGACATCATTTTACGGGGCCAGAAAAAAGATAACATCAATATCACCATCGATAATGCAAAAGTGTATGGCGCCTGCCCCAATAGAATGGACCCACCCACCTCACATGTACTGGCAAATAATATACTGGGTATAGAAATTATCGAAGGCCCCTATGATGTGGAAAATTTCGGAACTTTAAGTGGCGCGGTAAAAATCACCACGGTTGAGCCCTCAAAAGATTTCAAAGGTGAAGCCAGTCTGAACTTTGGCAGCTGGGATTACCGTAAAGCGGCCGCCACCATCAGTGGCGGTAATGATACTGCCCGCTTCCTGTTCAGTGTATCCCAGGAAAGCAGTGCGCAGTATGAAGACGGTGATGGCAATGATTTCTATGAACAGATCGAAAATCTCGGCGCAGCAGCTGGTGTGCAATATAAAGATGTCTATCGGGATATTGATGCCTACGACAAAAAGACCTTCATGGGCAAGCTGTATGTCGATATCACCCAGGATCAGCAAATGAAATTAAGCTACACCGCTAATAGAAGCGATGATGTACTATATCCATCGAGCAGCATGGACGCACTGTATGATGATTCCAATATCTTTAATCTGGATTACAGCATTAAAAACCTGGGTGAATATTCCAAATCACTGGATATCCAGTATTACCTGTCAGATGTCGAACATCCTATGTCGACCTTTTATCGAAACTCATCGGGACTTAATGACTCTGCCAATGAAATTATCAGCGCCCTGACCACCGAAATGCAGGGACTTAAGATCAAAGACACATTCGATTTAAGCAATACCGCGGAAGTAATTCTTGGCCTGGACACTAGCAACCGTAACTGGGATGGCAGCTATATAGGCAAGGGTAGCAATGCAGGGATTACCGGTAACAAAAGCATCGATGATGTCGACACTGAAAACATTGCGCTATTCGCACAGCTTAAGAAAACCTATAGCAATGTTGAACTAAAAGCCGGCATTCGACTGGACGACACCTCAATCACTCCCACAGGCTCGCTCGGTCAGTCTGATAATGATTACTCCGGTGTCAGCGCCAATGTTTTCAGTAGTTACCAGGCCGATAGCCATACCAAATATTTTGCCGGCTTAGGTAAGGCCATGCGTGTACCCGATGCCAGAGAATTATATTTCTATAATCGAATGATGGTGGAAATTGGCACACCGACACTGGAACAGACTAGCAACTATGAAATTGATTTCGGTATGGAAAACCAGTATGAGAGTTTCAAGATCAAGACCAAACTGTTCCATAGCTGGTTGCAAGACTACATTTATTATAATTCAGACTCCGCCAGCAATCGGTTTGAAAACATTGACGCCACCATTTACGGCCTTGCCGTGAACGGTTCCTATTTTGCCAGCGATGAAATCTACCTGGATTTTGGTATCGCCTATCAACGCGGTGAAAAAGATGAGGCGCTCACCGGCCAGACCGATAAAGACCTGGCCGAAATACCACCCTTAAAATTAAACATGGCCTTGAATTATGATTATGGATTCAAAAACACCGCCAGAGTTGAATTAATTGCTGCAGATGCCTGGACTAATTTTGATGCCGATAACGGTGAACAGGAAATTGATAGCTATACGGTCCTCAATGCCAGGCTAAAGCATAATGTCACTAAAGCATTCGAACTAACCGCGGGCATAGATAATATCTTTAATAACACCTACGCCGTCACCAACACATACCAGGATCTAACATTATTAGCTGTAGGGGGGGATATAATGATACTCAACGAACCCGGCCG
>JBLYYN010000110.1:0-2999 GCA_048550535.1 Gammaproteobacteria bacterium | reverse complement strand
TGGTGGATATCATCAACTGATTGAAATGAAACAGGCGCTCTTCGCCTTCTTTTAATCCTGACGCGATAGTGTCTTCGCGCTGGTCGCTATAGCGGCGTAACTGTTTAATGCCCTCCGCCATAGGGTCGGAGGTATAGGCATTGGCATCCTTGCACTCCACCACTACTAACGGCAGGCCATTAACAAACAACACGATATCAGGCCGTATATGATCTTTTACTCTGCCAGGGGTGTCGATGCGGAACTGGTTAATGGCTAAAAAATGATTATGTTCCCAATATTGAAAATCAATGATCTTAACCACAGGGTATTCTTCCCCTGTCACTTCATTCATATCCACGGTGGATTTATTGAGGCGTTGTAACACATCCAGGTTAGCTTCCAGCAAGGTTTTACCGGCCTGGGTAGTCAACTCTTCGAACAGATCATCCAGCTGTTTTTCATTAAGCCATTGCTGGCCTTTATCAGTAAGATTCAGCCGACTTACACTGGTCTTGAATATGTTCTTAAGAACAACTTCGCGGAAATCATCCCGATGACTGCTGGCAGGATCTCCGGGGATGCCTTCACCCAGATCAATAACCTCCCACCCCAGTGCTTCGAGCTGGTCAAGAAAAGGCTTTTCCACAAATATATATTCAGACATAGGCTATCCGTATAATATTTTTTCCAGCTTGCGTAACGCTGCCTGGTGTTTTCGTTTGGGCATAGTGCGAATATTATGCAATTTCCATTGCACAGCTGGGTAGCGCTCAACCTCGGGCGTTTTCAGCAATCCCCAATCAGGCGCACCCTGCTTGAAGGTCAACAAAAACTGTTTATGTTCTGCTGTTAACTTGTCCTGTATTTCATTTATCAGCTGCTTTCGTGCTTGCTGCAAATCGTCCATGCTAACGGGCGTATTGGTCATGCCCTGAAACTCACCTGAAAATACCGGTTTAAAATCCTGTTCAATTGGTGCAAGCAGTTCAGCAATCGGCCGGCCAGAAGACACTAAATAAATGATAAATACATCCAGCAATTCCTGGCTAATGCCTTCATTTTCCAATAGCAGCCTTACATCAAATAAATCCCGTGGATGCTGTCGACTCAATGCCGCACACAATTTTCCCGCATATAAATCATTAAACGATACAACAGGTAATTCGGCAAAACCGAAGTTCTCCTGGGTGGCAGCTGATGTCTCCATCGAGATTAAGGGCTCAAACACACCACGCATCACCGGTGATATCTCGATTTTCACCTGAATATGCTCCAGCTGAGCAACCAGTTTATAGATATATCTTGTATCAGTTAACACACTGCTGTGCACATGAATACCAGGAATCAGTTGTTCGACATCTGCTTTCAAGGCACGAAAAGCCTGATCGATCTCCTGTAAGGCCTCATCACGTGCATTCACTCTCACATAGCTTAAATCTATATCCACCGATAAGCGGGGCAAGTCACGCACAAAAAGGTTAATAGCCGTGCCACCTTTTAATGCAAAGCATTCATACCTCGCAATGAGTGGCAATATCTGTACGAGCAATTCAACCTGCTTAAAATAACGGCTGCCGAGTTCCATTCAACTCCTCTCCATCTGCATAATCCACCGGCACCGTGATTTGATAGCGGGTATTCAGTTTTCCACCTTTATATATAACCCGCTTACCACTGCCCAGATCGATAGCAGATACATTCAGTTTATTAAACCAGGCTGGCCGATGCCGGTCCGCCAACCACAAAAACAAACGCCTGGTTTTAACCCGTGTGCAAGCCTTTAATAAAGCCATTACCAACCCGGGCCTAAAGCTGGTGGCCGATTCCATATACTTATCTGCCACATCCAGCTCTGCCTTACCCGGTAAATCATCCACATATTCCAGCAAGGCACGTTCACGAGTGGCGTAATGCAGGAGCCAATCCCAGGCACCAAAAGGTAAGCTAGTAAAGCCCGGCCCTTCGTCATCCGTTAAAAATAAGGAGCGGTAATGGCTTTCAAATGCCGTATTGCTTACCACTAAATTTAACCAGGCAGGCAGTTTATTATCACTATATAAATGTATGACCTCTTGTCCCATGGGTAAATAATGCGCCATTCCCTGATGATCCAGTGCAGTACGTCCACCCACATGCACGAGATAACCCATCTCCTGTAGTGAATACACCACATGCTGCCATTTTAAGGGCGGGCCCGGCCGGCGATATACCCCACGGGCCACCGCTTCCAGGCCACCGGAGCGCAGGTAATAATCCACCAAAGGCCGATTAAAACCATGTGAATTCAGCCAGTTGCGGTCAACCAGCTGCCCCTCTGGCAATACCGAACTCAGGCTTTTTCTGGTTTCGCCAGTATTTGGGTTTGATTTACTACTAAATTGCATAGCCATACTATGCAATAATAATCTTTATTAAACCAAATGCAAGTTTATTTTTATGGCTTTATGCATAGTCTTTCTATGCTCCGAGAGAACTATTTAAACCGTTAAGTAACCAGTTAGGCATTTGAGGACTCAGGCACAAAGCTAAAACGTTGGACAATAATATCCAGAACCTTGCGGGCTATCCCTGCCCTCACAAGGCATTTGTACTTCCTTGTACTTCGTTTCCCCGGCTTAGCCAGGGGGATTTACCTGATGTAATTATTCTGTATCGTGTCCCCGGAATTCCCAGTTACTTAAAATAGCTATTTCCTCCCTGAAAAGTGGCTTTTAAGTCTGTAATTGGCCTGTATTCAAGCATTTTAGTTTAGTGATTCAATGACTTATGTTGGTCCGACCCGTCCTTTGACTCTCGGGCCCTGATCGATGCCGAAGTATTCTTACTCACACCAGCGTCTCAAGATAAGGGCGCATGACATTTTGTACACGGCAGATTTTTGCATAATGAAAAAGCTCATCCATGGTAAATCGCTTATTGTTCCAGCCCTCTTTCAGTGCCTCCAGCGCCACATCCAGGCCTATTTTGTTACGGTATTTAAAACAGTCCGCTACGGTCTTGGCCGGGCAAAAAACCTT
>JBLYYN010000109.1:0-2543 GCA_048550535.1 Gammaproteobacteria bacterium | reverse complement strand
GTTGGCTGTATCGTCAATGCCAGCACCGAAAAACACTTCACCAATCTCAGGTCCTTTAAATAACTGTGTACTGCTTGCGCTTAACAACAGCTTACTACTCGCCTGGTATTCAACAGCAAGGGCCGCTGTGGTTTCATCAAATGTATCGTCAACAACAGCTGAATCCAGATCATACAGGTTATATCGAACACCCGGTATGACCGCCATGCTGGAACTCAGCTGAATGCGATCCTGGATATACACAGCCTGATTAGTCGCATCCTCTTCAGACCGCCCAAGATCACCCTGATATAAAGTATCGTATCTTATGGCTTCCAGGCCATAAGTCAGGGTCTGGGCAAATCCACCACCCAGTTCGCTGGTCGCCAGTATGTTGACACCCGAGTTAGTCGCTTCCCCTTTGATGATACCCGAGCTGAGTGCCGATTCGTCCCTGGTTAAGGTGCTTAGATTATTAAACAGCGTCGCTTTCAGTGAATTGGCATGTCCCCAGTCCAGTTCATAGTTCATGGTGAGGGTGTCTCGGGTAAATTCTGTCGGATAAGTTAGCGGTAAACCGAAAAAATCGGCGATGGCCAGGTCCGTGGCCAATCCCATATCTGGACGATAACTATAGTCACCTTCATCATTGTAGTCTTCATAGGCCAGTTCAATACGCTGGTTCTCGGCCAGATTCCAGCCGAATTTTAACAGGGCGTCATCCACTTCCCCTTTCAGTCCGCGGACGGTACCATCTGTATTCTCAATAACGTCACCGTTTTCATCCTTGATTTCACCTCCACCCACTTCGTAGTTATCCCGTTCAACCGCATTGTAGTAGGCTAAAAAGTCAAAGTTATCGGTCACCTGCCCGTAGCCGGTGAGTGAAAATCCCTGTGATGCATTATCGGCATAAGATGCCTGCACCCGGCCGCCGTACTGCTCACCCGGACGCAATAGCTGCAACGCATCCTTGGTTTCGAAGCGTACTGCACCGCCCAGGCCGCCATTGATGACTGAATTGGTTCCTATATCTATGTCCACCGATTGCAATATATCGGCATGTATCTGTAAATTTCCCATGTGATGATACATATAGGTATTCTGGTTGGCACCATCGATGGTGATGCGAAGGTCTTTATCGTCCATGCTGCGAATGGTAATACGCTGATTCAGCGAATGAGCACCACCCACATCGACTCCAGGTATGCTACGTAACAGATCACTAACATGATCCGCCTGCTTAATAGCCATAGTGTCTTCGCCCATATATACGGAGGAAGACTTTATTTCAGTTCCCCAAACGTCCAGTGGCTCCAGGCTGACAGCCTCCTCAGCGCGGGCCGGTGAGATCGTTGCCAGGCCCGCGATCAACAGACTGCCGGCATTTCTTTTAAAAGCCTTCATTTTCATCTTGTACCTCTAATATTACTCATGTAAGATTCTTGAATGAGAATCATTATCATTTATATTACCGAATAAGGCAGGTTATGGCTTAGCTAATTAATATTCGTAATCGTCAAACCATTATTTGTAATCATCATTTGTATTGAGGAATCGTCATGATGGGCTGTGTGAACAAGAAAAATGTGCAGATACACCTGAGTGATATATGGCAGATGAATGACACCGTCGGCCTGCTGCATCATGACAACAATAGAGACCCGGATACGCTGGTCATGAGAGGACATTGTAATTACCGTCGTCACAAGGGAGGATTATCCGTACACTGTATCCGTGCTGTTGAGCTACAAAATATCAGTAATGCCGTCGAGTTACCTCCGGGTATAAGTTTTAATCTGATATTTGAAGGGGCAATTAATATCTCTCTGGGTGGAAATCAGTACCAACTCGGAAGTCATAACATAGATGGTGTGGAATGTTCATCCATCGTACTGGTTCAACCTGAGGTGCTGACACGGCATATGAAAAAAGGTATGCATGTTCACAAAGTCAATTTATTTGTCGAGCGAGACTGGCTAGAGTCACGCTGTCAAAACCAGGTAGAGGAAGAGCAATTGGCGAAAATATTTCACCAACATGCGGAATTTCGGAACTGGACGCTATCACAGAATACGGAACATTTAGCAGGCCAGTTCATCAAACAGACTTCCGAAGACAACAGCCTGTCGGGACAGCTGGAGCTGGAACATATGACGATTCAGTTACTGTCGGCAGTTATCAACGAGTTGTTACATCAGGTGAATAACAGTGACTCAACGAGCCGTACCTTATCCCTTAATAACATTCGACATCAGCAGTTGAAACACCGAATCGATGCAACACTTCAGGAATATCGCTCCTTGAATGAAATTGCAACTTCCATGGGTATAAGTACAAGTACTCTGCAACGTAAATTTAAAGCATCTTATGGCATGACCGTCATTGACTATATTCGGCAGCGACGACTGGAAATTGCCAGAGCGGCACTCACTGTACAGGGTCTGAGTATTGGTGAAGCGGCATATCTGGCGGGCTATAATCACCCGTCCAACTTCGTTACGGCATTTAAAAAACGCTTTTCCATTACGCCGGCGGCACTGGTTAAAACACATCGCAGGCGT
>JBLYYN010000108.1:0-5284 GCA_048550535.1 Gammaproteobacteria bacterium | reverse complement strand
CTCAGAAAAGCAGTTTCGAGGAAACCATACTGCTGCTGCTGAATGGGGAATTGCCGACCAGGGAAGAACTGGGTATCTTTGACCAGCAATTGCGTAATAATCGAATCGTTAAGTATAACGTGCGACAAATTATGCAGAATCTTCCGGCTACAGGGCATCCCATGGAGATGCTGCAAACGGCCGTCGCCAGCCTGGGTATGTTCTATCCGTCTGACAGTTCTGACAATAATGAAGCATATTCCTTCAGCATGGCCACCAAAATTGTGGCGCGTATGGCTACTATCGTTACCATGTGGGAGCATATCCGTAATGGCTATGATCCAACGCCACCGCGCAAGGATCTGACCTACGCCGAAAATTTACTTTTCATGTTCCGTGGTGAGGAGCCGGATCCTGAAGTGGCCCGTATCATGGATGCTTGCCTGGTGTTGCATGCCGAACATACCATCAATGCATCGACATTTGCAGCACTGGTGGCGGCATCGACTCTGGCCAGTCCCTATCTGGTGGTGGCTGCAGCCATTGGTACCCTGGCTGGACCCTTGCATGGTGGTGCCAACGAAAAAGTGGTTCAAATGCTGGAAGAGGTGGGTGACCCTAAGAATGCCAAAGCCTGGGTCGATAAACAGCTGGATAATAAGGGCAAAATCTGGGGTATGGGGCATAGAGAGTACAGTGTTAAGGATCCCCGGGCCACGATACTGCAAAAAATGATGATGGACTGGGCCAATAAGAAAGGTAATATCAGTCCTATGTTTGAAACTGCGCTGGCCCTGGAAGAGGCCTGTGAGGCGCGCCTGGCCGATAAAGGCGTGTATCCGAACGTGGATTTTTACTCTGGGATTTTATACAAGGAAATGGGTATCTCCGTAGATCAGTTTACCCCCCTCTTTGCCATCTCCCGATCTGCCGGCTGGTTGGCGCACTGGCGTGAGCAGTTATCTGACAATCGTATTTTCAGGCCAACACAGGTTTATACAGGGCACAAAGAGCGGCCATATATACCCATGGAGAAACGCTAGGCTGGGTGGATTGCGCCCAGGATTACCGCTGCATCGGCGCCGGTGACTTCGGGCAAATTTCCGGACTGTCCGGCCAGGGTTTGTCTGGCCAGCCAGGCAAAGGCCACTGCTTCAACCCAGTCAGGAGCAAGCCCAAAGTGTTCACTAGAATCCATATGAATTTCAGGACTGTGGCTTTGTAGTTGCCGCATTAAATGAATATTGTGCGCGCCACCACCACAGATGATCAGCTGCTGGATATCAGGTACATATTGCTTCAAGGCCTGCTGGATACTCAGGCAGGTAAACTCACATAAACTGGCCTGCACATCAGCCGGTTTCAGCTCACTAAATCCATCTAGATGCTGTTCCAGCCATTGCAGATGATAGTGTTCTCGGCCAGTGCTCTTGGGTGGTTTTTGTTGCAGGTAAGGGTCACTCATCAATTTCTCGACCAGCTGTTTATCTGGCTTGCCTGAAGCCGCCCAGCGCCCATCTCGGTCGTATTCTTCCAGTTGCAGTTTCTGTATCCAGCTATCCATCAGCGTATTGCCGGGCCCGATATCAAAGCCAAAACAATGCTGTGCCGGGTCTGGTGGCAGGTAAGTGATATTGGAGATACCGCCAATATTGAGAATGCCCCGTGCTTCTCGGCGGTTGCTGAAAAAGGCCCTGTGGAAGGCCGGCGCTAATGGTGCGCCTTCACCACCGGCAGCCATGTCTTTACTACGGAAATCGGCAATGGTTGTAATACCTGTACCATAAGCAATGCGACTGGCATCGCCGATCTGTAGGCTGAATGGATGTTTCAGGTCCGGGCGATGACGGATGGTCTGGCCGTGAGAGCCGATGGCAACTATCTCGCTGCTGCTGATTTGATGGATTTCCAGCAATCGATTGGCCGCATCGGCAAATAGCTCACCCAGTTCTGCATCGGCTTCACCCAGTTGATCAATGGATATGCTGGGGTGATCCAGGGCCAGTTGTTGCAGAATATATTTCAGTTCAGTGGGTATTGGGTGGCAGTGTGTACCCAGAAGTTTGAATTGATCATTACTCAGGTCGACCAGGGCGGCATCGATGCCATCCATGCTGGTGCCGGACATTAGTCCAATAAAAAGCTCGGCCATAATTATTCCTGGTTCAGGGCCAGGGTGTTCTTGGAAAGAACGTTGAGCTGTGAAATATAACCGTAGGTGGTCAACTCAAAATTATCACGATGACGTGAAGGAATCGGGCTGGTACTGGGGAATTTTACCGTTAGAGGATTACGATGGACGCCATTGACCCGGAATTCATAATGCAGATGGGGGCCAGAAGCCAGACCTGTGGCACCTACATAGCCGATAATCTGGCCCTGTTGAACCTTCTGTCCCAGTCGGGCTTTACGGTTGAAATTAGATAAGTGAGCATACAGGGTGCTGTATCGATTGCCATGTTTGATGATTACCACCTTGCCATAACCACCTTTGTTGCCGCGGTAGATGATCTTGCCATCGCCCGATGCGCGTACCGGGGTGCCTCTTCGGGCGGCATAATCCACGCCTTTATGGGAGCGGATTTTATGTAATAAAGGGTGATAACGTCTCGGGCTGAATTTGGAGCTGATTCGACTAAATTTGACAGGGCTGCGTAGGAAGGCTTTGCGTAAGCTCAGGCCTTCGGGCGAATAATAGCCGGTTTTGCCAGTCGTTGGGTTGCTGTAGCGTAAAGCCCGGTAGCTTTCACCCCGGTTAACAAATTCGGCGGCGATAATATCGCCGTCCTGGAGTTTTTCGCCATTTTTATAAATTTCTTCGTAAATGACTGTAAATCGATCGCCGGAGCGGATGTCCTGGGCGAAGTCAATATCCCAGCCAAAAATATTGGCCAGTTCCATGGTCAGGGTCTGGGAAAGACCCGCCTCCTGGGAGGTGGCAAATAATGAAGAATCGATAATACCAGAAGCATGAGCATGTCGGGTTTCTATGTCATGCTTACGTAATTCGGCACTCAGGCCATTGGCGCCTCGAAGTACCTGTAAATACTGGAGTGGGTCTATTTGGTATTGCAATGCCAGTAACTGGCCCTTGTCATTGGATTCGGCTTTTAATATATCGCCCGGGTGCAAACGAGTTAAGGGGCGAGTGGGCGAACCCAGTTTAAGAAGCTCCAGGACCTGATCGGGACTGATGTCGGCCTTGTCAAATAATCTGGACAGGCTGTCACCTGGTTTGACTCGTAATAAATGTAGTTTCTGTCCTGTGCTGCTTTGTGGCTGGTTTGTTGTTGTTGCTGGTGTTTCGACTGATGGTTGGTGGTTCTCGGGAAGTTTTAGCTGGATTCTGGTGAGCTGACTATCGGTGTCATCAAATTCCGCATCGGCTGGGAGAGTGCTTAAAGTGTCGACAACATCAATTTCATCGCTTTCCAGTGGGGATTCTGAGCCGGTGCTAGCTAGCACTACCCCGAGTACAACGCAACTTATACCAAGTAAAAGCCAGCGCAAGCGAGTATGGCGCTCAGGTTGTGAGCGATTTCGGAAGTCTTTGTTTATAAATGTGCTGTAATTCACGGAATTATCTAGGTATTTTTTAATTACAATAGCTCGAATTTTTACTTATATCAAGCCTGCGTCAATCTTTTTTTGTTGTCATATAGCCCTGCTATTGATCGATGATACATTAGATTTCAGGCAAAGCGTTTTAATTGATTCACAGTTACAGGGCATATAGCGCCATTTGCATGCTCTATTGCTATCTGGGCTGCTCTCTTGTATAACGCCCTGCTCTGTAATCTGTTACACATAATTATAGTTCCCTTTACGGGATAAATTGCTTGGAGTACTACATGTCATCGGTTGAACAGGCGCTTGAAATCATCAGGCGAGGTGCTGAGGAAATTCTTATCGAAGAAGAGCTGGTTAAGAAACTTAAAACCGGTAAGTCTCTTCGAATCAAGGCGGGTTTTGACCCGACCGCACCGGATTTGCATCTTGGGCATACTGTGCTGCTGAACAAGCTACGCCAGTTCCAGGACCTGGGGCATGAGGTGATCTTCCTGATCGGTGATTTTACCGGCATGATCGGAGACCCTACGGGTAAAAGCACCACACGACCGCCTCTGACTCGTGACCAGGTAATTGATAATGCCAAAAGCTATGAACAGCAGATCTTCAAGATCCTCGATCCAGAAAAAACCCTGGTCATGTTTAACTCCAGCTGGATGGGTCAGATGGATGCGTCGGGGCTAATCAAACTGGCCTCCAGTTTGACGGTGGCGCGGATGCTGGAGCGGGATGATTTTAGTAAGCGTTACAGTTCTAACCAGCCTATCGCTATTCATGAATTTCTTTACCCGTTGATTCAGGGTTATGACTCAGTGGAACTCAAAGCAGATGTGGAGCTGGGCGGTACCGATCAGAAATTTAATCTGCTGATGGGGCGTGAATTGCAGAAGCAGCATGGTCAGGATCCACAGGTGGTGCTAATGATGCCTATACTGGAGGGCCTGGACGGTGTACAGAAAATGTCCAAGTCGCTGAATAATTATATTGGTGTGCATGAATCGCCGGATGAGATGTTTGGCAAAATCATGTCGGTATCCGATGAATTAATGTGGCGTTATTTTGAACTACTCAGTTTCCGCCCCATGAGCGAAGTCGAGGGCTTTAAGGCAGAAGTGGCTGCAGGTAGTAACCCCAGGGATATTAAATTTAAGCTGGCCGAAGAGATTATTGAGCGCTTTCATGATACAGATGCAGCCGTGAAAGCTCGGGAGAGCTTTATCGCTCGCTTCCAGAAAGGAGCTATGCCGGATGAGATGCCGGAACTGATCCTGCAGTCAGAAGATGGTGAGCTTGCCATAGCCAATCTACTGAAAATGGCGGGCCTGACTGGCAGTACCTCTGATGCACTGCGTATGATCAAGCAGGGGGCAGTAAAGATTGACGGTGTAAAAATGGATGACAAAGGTTTGAGAGTAAAGTCAGGAAGTACTCATATTTTCCAGGTTGGTAAGCGTAAATTTGCCAGGGTCGAAGTGGCCTAGAAAATTATTTGCGGAATGTTAAAGAAATATTAAATATAGTTGTTGACGCCATGAATCAAGGCCCTATAATACGCGGCCTCTGTTAGGGAATGACGGATTAAATGAAACAGGATTTGGTCAGGATGACTTGCCAGTATCAATGGAATGGCGTTATAATAGCTGGCTCGCCCTAGAGCGATGATATTTAAAAATTGAGATTAGATAATTTGTGTGGGTGCTTATGTTAATAAGCACAAAGACAAGAAACATGATAT
>JBLYYN010000107.1:0-11324 GCA_048550535.1 Gammaproteobacteria bacterium | reverse complement strand
TTCTAATTTTTCTTCATGCCAGCCCTCAGGAATCATAACCCAGCTCCTTCAAGTATCCATCCATTTCCTTTTCTAATTCAGCAAGCTGTTTCTTTAAAACTTCCCGTTCCTTACGCACAGCAATCAGATCAATTTCCTCTTCTTCCTCAAAGGTATCTACATAGCGGGGAATATTCAGGTTGTAATCGTTTTCCGCAATTTCTTCATGGGTCGCCAGGTAAGCGTATTTGTCTTTGAATTCACGTTGTTCATAGGTGCTGACAATGTCTTTAATATAATTCTCTGTCAGTGTGTTCTGGTTTTTGCCGGGGGTGTAGCCACGACTGGCATCGATGAATAATACCTTGTCATCCGTCTTTTTCTTTTTGAAAATTAAAACCGCAGCGGGGATGCCGGTGCCGTAAAACAGTTTTTCCGGCAGGCCAATGACGGCGTCGAGCAGGTTTTCTTCAATCAGTTGTTTACGAATTTTTCCTTCGCTGGAGCTGCGGAATAACACGCCATGGGGCACCACCACACCCATGCGACCGCCGGGCTTATTATTAAGGGCGGGTTTCAGGGTTTCGATCATGTGCAGAATAAAGGCATAGTCACCTTTGGTTTTGGGCGGAATGCCGCGATCAAAACGGTGATATGGGTCGTGCGCGGCGCTGTCGTAACCCCACTTTTCTAGTGAGAAAGGTGGATTGGCCACTACGACATCAAAGAGTTTGAGCTGTTCTTTGTCGTCTAATAATTTGGGGTTGCGTAGGGTGTCGCCCCATTCAATGCGGTGATTATCTTCGCCGTGCAGGAACATATTCATTTTAGCCAGCGCCCAGGTGGAGCCAATGGCTTCCTGGCCGTAGAGGGCATATTTCTTAGAGCCATTAAAATTGCGTTTAATTTGCTGGCCGCATTTTAATAACAATGAAGCGGAACCGCAGGCAGGGTCGCAAATTTCATCACCTTCCTGTGGGGCGACCAGTTCGGCAATCAGTTCTGAGATTTCTGGTGGTGTGTAAAACTCACCGGCGCTTTTACCGGCGCCGGAAGCAAAACTTTTAATTAAAAACTCATAGGCGTTGCCGATAATGTCCAGCTTGCCGACTTTGCTAGGCCGTAGGTCGAGGGCTTCGGTGGCAAAATCTTCTAACAGATGGCGCAGTAAATCATTCTTCTGATTTTCTTCGCCGAGTTTATTGGCATTGAAGCTGATGTCCTGGAATACATCGCGTAATTTACCCAGGTTGTATTCTTCAATGGCATGCAGGGCTTTATCGATACGTTCGCCATTACCGGGTTCGTAGCGGTGTTCGTATAAATAATTAAAGTTAGATTTCTCTGGCAGGACGAAACGCTCGTTTTTCATTAACTCTTCAATGAGCTCGGGATGGTCGCCGTGCTCCAGCTGGTATTTGTCGTAGTGGTCTTGCCAGACATCGCTGAGGTATTTCACAAACAACATGGTCAGCACATAGTCTTTATAAACACTGGCATCGATGGTGCCGCGGAAAGTGTCGCAGGCGCGCCATACGGCTTTATTAATGCTTGCTTGCTTAGTAGCATCTTGCTCACGGGTATTTGTGTTTGCTTGTGTGTTTTGGGTGTTCATGCTACTACTCCGCTAATAAGTTGTTGGCACATGCCACGTAGCATTTGCTCGCGGTTGTTGAGTAATTGTTCAGTGAGTTTTTTTTCTTTTAGCCAGGTTTGGTGCATATTAGCAATTTTGTTCTGGATTTCCAGTGAGGGCAGTTTTACCCTTAAATCGCTGATGGTGCGTTTGTTAATCATGGGGATATTGCTGCCGGAGTCATTTTTATCAAAATATTGTTGGGCCACAGGCTGGTTAAGGTACCAGCATAAATACGCGGGATCGATAATGTCTTTGTGTGGACTTAGGATAAAGAACTGCCCGGCGGCAATGACATTGTTCATCTCGCCATGGAATAAGCCGCTATAGTAGTAGCCGCCGCGGGAGCGCAGCAGGATATCGCCCTGTTTCAGTGTTTGCGGCGGTTTGGGGTCTGTTAGTTTGACCTGGAATGCCTGGCTGTAGTCAATATAGCCGTCTTTTTGTACATCCCTTTGTTGCAGGACGTAGTAATCCCAGGCTTCTGGTGTATGTTTTACCCGGCCTCTAAAGGGGTGCCCGCTGCGAATATTGCAAACATCGCTGAGTTTCGGTTTTGCATTCATTGTTATATATCTGTATATTGCAATTTGTCAATTCAGTAGAATTGCTACTGTTCTGAAACGGAGCTTGCAACAACTGTTTTAATATGTCAATGCAATAGTAGAAAATCTACTGTAAATAATTAACATTATTATTTGCCAAATACTTTTAAAAAAGTGGAAGTATTGGGAATATTTTATATAATCAGCACTATGACACCCTTATCGAAACACATTATTAATAGTGGCCAGGCTAATCATGTCTTAAATGACAGGCAACTGGCCCGTTTGCTGGGCGGAAGCGATGAACGGCGCTATGGCCAGGTAAACCGTGCCCTGAATAAAGGCGAGTTGCTGAGGGTGAAGCGGGGGCTATATGTGCTGGCTGATCAATATCGGGATTACCCGGTGCATCCTTATGCCCTGGCGCAGCAGCTTATGCCGGGCAGTTATGTGTCTGCTGAAACGGCACTTAGTTACCATGGCTGGATTCCAGAGGCGGTGCGCAGTGTGTTGAGTATTACCGCAAAGGGTAAATCGGTGAGTTATGAACATGACAGGCTGGGTATGTTTGAATTTCGCCGCATGTCTGTTAAGCCGGGCTATTTTCTGCAGGGCGTGACGCGTTACGAGTTGCAGCATCAGGCGGCGCTGATTGCTGATCCGATGCGAGCATTGCTGGATCTGGTCTACTTGCGCAAATTACCCTGGCAGGGGTTGAGTTATCTGGTGGATGGTTTGCGCATTGATGAGCAGGCACTTGATAAAGTGACGTCATTGAGTATGACTAAGCTTCTGGATGTGTATAAAGGTAAGCGAGAAAAGATGTTTATTGAAGGGTTGTTAAAAGGGTTGGGCTATGATTGATTTGATTCAAAAACGCCTGGCCGAATACAAAACAGTGGGCGCGGTAGAAGAGGAGAATGCCCTAAAAGAAATTATTCAGGAGATTATGTTGTTTGCTCTATGGCAGGCTGGTTTTTTTGAAGTGGCAGCATTTCAGGGTGGCACCAGTTTGCGCATTTTGCATGGTTTGAATCGTTTTTCTGAGGATATGGATTTCATTCTAAAAGAACCGGATGCTGCATTTTCATGGCAGCCATTTTTAGAGGATATGACTGAAACTTGTAAAGAATTCGGTATTGAGCCAGAAGCATTAGATAAGGCTCGAATGGACCAACGGGTTAAAAGAGCATTAATTAAAGATACCTCAATTGTAAACCAGTTAAATTTAAGTTTTATGGATGAATTAAATGGGCGTAAATTGAAGATTAAATTGGAAATTGATTGTAATCCACCTTTGGGGTCTGGTTTTGGATATAAATATCTTGATTTTCCGGTGGACTATGAAGTTTGTCATCAAGATATGAGTAGTAACTTTGCGTTAAAGACACATGCCTTATTGTGCAGACCATACATTAAAGGTCGAGATTGGTATGATTTTGCCTGGTATATTGCTCAGGGTGTTACGCCAAATTTGCCACTTCTACAAAATGCGCTTATTCAATATGGGCCGTGGCAAGGGCAGGCGCAGGCGCTTGAGATTGATGAGGAGTGGTTGGTTAATGCATTGGGAGAAAAAATTGCTTCTATTAATTGGGAAGATGCGGCGGATGATGTTGGGCCATTCTTAAAGCCTGTTGAGAAAAAGAGTTTGTCGCTTTGGAATGAACGGTTTTTTATTAATAAGCTAAGTAAATTGTATAAGTAAGTTATTGGAATTCAAGGCGGAGGTCGGAGGTACTTGCGAAATATTCTCAGATACCTCCGATCTCGTTCTGCTGAAAACTTAAGGGACGCGCATGAATTACTGGAATCAATAAAGGAAAAAAGGTGTCGAAGGGATTAAAAAATGATCAATAGATTTCTTGAAATATTCTGGTTAAATATAATCACTCTATCACCTATTACTTTTATTCTTTAAGTGCGATGGATGCCATTTGCATAGTGCTTTCAAATGATTCTGCACCCGCAATAAATAAACCATTATGGCAAAACATGGCATCATCAATACCGGTCACGTCTTTAAGCTCTTTATCGGATAAACCAGCCCATTGTTCAGGCAGCGATTTTCTGTTTTCGAATGAACCGAGTTCAACAGGTACTGTTTGAATTCTCCATTGGCCAGTCTGAGATGGGTAAATCATATATAAAGCCTCTTCAGATAAGGCGTGAACCGTTCTTTTCCACGGGGTATATTTTTCTAATACAATTACTCTTGGATCTTCTGCATTATCAATCGCTTTAGCCACAATGTCTTTCGCACTAATGCCACCGTTTGCAGCTGCAATAAATCGTGTTAAAACCCGTGATGCAAAATCAACCGCTTCATCAAAACAGGTATCAAAGTGACTATCTTCTTGCCAGGTCGGGTTAAACATTGAAATAGTTTGGCTTAGGCTAATACCTTTAGAAACACCTTCGATATGACCACAATCGATGGCATCAATCGTTGATACCAGGCCAGCATCAACTGCATTGGCTACGTCCTGGTTACCTTGGCATATTTCCAGGCCATATTTCTGCCAGATTAAACCAAACGAGGAATAGGGAATACCATTTTCACGCTCACCGGCACCACCACGTTGATGATGATCAAAACGGTCTGTATCCGGGTCATATTCACCGCCTACATCAATCACAATATCTGCCCTGGCGATAATCTCTAAATCACGTGTGCGAATGAGCTTAAAAGAAGGGAATATGATCTTAAATGCCGCGATACTGAAAACATCATCTGCATGAAAATTACCGTCGTGAGTTACTATCGTTTTATCAGTCATGTGTTTGTGTCATGTTGGAGAGTGATTATAAAGTGTCGCTTTTAAGCTTTAACGTACTGGAAATATTTAATAAGCAAAAATTATGGCGGATTCTATACGAAGACAGCTAAATAAAACAGCTGATTTTTAAAAGAAAGGTATTAAGTCTTGTAAACACGCATTTATTTTAAAAACGGGTCAGAGACTGAGGTATCCCCACTAAAATTTATAAATAAAGTCAAAAGCAAAAGAAAACGCAAATGAACGCTAAAAAATAACGGATTAACCTACATCTCAAGCTAATTTGGACGTCTATAAAATCTGTTTTACAGCACTGTGATACATATATTACCGAATTTAGCTTTCCAAAATCGTTGCTTTATTTGCGTACATTCGCGTTTTTCGCATTGCCTGCATGGACGCAGGTAAGGGGCGTGAGCACGACTGCACGGATGCAGGAGGTAGAGTAACGCAGGAGCGGTTACCGAGGAGGCGGAAGCTTTCATTTGCGTTTTCTTTTTTCTTTATCTTTTTGATTTTAATGTGTATTTTGTGGGGATATCTCAGGATCAGAGAGGAATGGCACTTACTTAAGAAAGGACTTTCCCCCTAAAAAAAGGTGCCGGCACCTTTAATACTTTGTTACTGTGAGCATAATAAGCAGGAAAATTCTACTCGGTTTCATCATTTGCTTTCTTCACCGTCGAGGGCAGATTCATACCATCCCCTGGTATTATTAACGATTTTTACAACCGATAACATCACAGGTACTTCGATCAATACACCGACCACTGTGGCCAGGGCCGCACCTGATTCAAAACCAAACAGTACAATGGCGGTAGCCACAGCCAGTTCAAAAAAGTTACTGGCACCGATCAATGCAGAAGGGCCAGCGACGCAGTGTGCGACACCTAATTGTCGATTAAGCAAATAGGCCAGTCCCGAATTGAAATATACCTGTATAAGGATAGGTACCGCGAGCAGCGCAATGATTAATGGTTGAGTAATAATCTGTTCGCCTTGAAAGCCAAACAAAAGGATAAGAGTTGCCAGTAGCGCGGTAAGTGAGACTGGGCCAAGTCGATTCAGGGTACGTTGCAGGGCAGAATCGCCGCCCAGCTTAAGTAGTGAGCGTCGCCACAACTGTGCAATCGCAACAGGAATCAAAATATAAAGCACAACGGAAAGAAACAAGGTATCCCACGGTACTGTGATGGCCGATAAGCCCAATAACAAACCAACGATGGGTGCAAAGGCAAATATCATGATCGTGTCATTTAACGCAACCTGGGTCAGGGTGAAATGTGGCTCACCATCGGATAGATTACTCCAGACAAAAACCATCGCTGTACAGGGCGCAGCTGCGAGTATAATAAGGCCAGCAATATAACTGTCGATCTGCTCGGGTGGTAAATAGTCCGCAAAAATCCCGCGAATAAAAAACCAGCCAAGTAATGCCATAGAGAAGGGTTTGACCGCCCAGTTGACGAACAAGGTAACACCGACCCCGCGCCAGTGTTCTTTCACCTGGTGTAACGCACCGAAGTCGATTTTCAACAGCATCGGAATAATCATTAACCAGATCAGAATGGCGACCGGTAAGTTGACCTGTGCGACTTCAAGACGCCCTAACATCTGGAAAGGTTGTGGCAACCAGTGCCCCAGTCCAATGCCAGCAATAATGCAGAGTGCAACCCATAAAGTCAGATAACGTTCGAAGAATCCTATCGCGGTATTCGATGATTTTTTTGCAGTGATTTCACATTGAGCGGACATAAGGCTTAAACACTCGCGGTATGCTTTAAACGTTGCAGTAAATCCTGGACTCGTGATTTGATGTCATCACGACTTGCACGAAATACCGCCATGATTTCCTCTTCCGTGCCCTCGGCTTTTGCAGGATCATTGAGAGGCCAGTGTTCTTTATTCGTAGCAGCGGGCAATACAGGGCAATGCTCATCGGCGTGGCCACAAACCGTGACGACTAAATCTGCCTGTTCAAGCATTCTATCGGTGACTTTGGTTGATTCCTGGGTGGAGATATCCAGGCCTGCCTCTTGCATAACAGCTATCGCGCGTGGGTTTTTGCCGTGGGCTTCAATTCCTGCTGACTGAATTTCAAATAAGGGTTGTCCCATCTGGCGTGCCCAACCTTCAGCAATTTGAGAGCGGCATGAATTGCCGGTGCACAGGAACAATATATTCATTGGTTCTTTCATGAGCAACATGCCTGGTCGGGGCGGTCTGCCATGGCGTCCAGAATTTTTCTGTCTGATATAAAGGGTTCGGTTTTACGCACGCCATCAAGCGTGATTTGAAGGGTTTGAAGGGCCCAGTTCTCCAGATTTGGGTTGATGCGATAGTTCATCCAGGTGCCATTTCGCCGTGCGACGAGCACACCAGCTTCACGTAAATGTGCCAGGTGGCGCGAAATCTTTGGTTGCGACAGGTTTAACGCATGCGTCAGCTCGCAAACACACAATTCGCCTTCTGCCTGCATCAGCATCAGGCAGCGCAGTCGAGTGCTATCTGCCAGCATTTTAAAAAATGTATCGGTATCGTTTAGCATGTCTCGTAATATACGTAAAACCATATATATGGTCAAGCATATATATACTGATACACATCAATGCCAACGGCGTTAATAAGGACTATTGTGGTCATGTATATATATGAGGTGATGGTAGCTGGGGCAGATGGCCCTATGAACCCTCATGAGTGCATACAATATTTTTAATGTGTTCTACATAGTGGGCTTTAAAAGTGGCATTGGGGTTAGATTAAAAACTCAAATGTCCGTTCCTGGCCGAAAGCAAAAATCCAGAAAACGCCCTTATAAATTCAGCTTAAACTACATAGCCTATTTTCTTTAAGCAAGAACGCTGTCGTCTAAAATCCCTTTTTCAATTAATTGCTTCAGAATACCTCGGGTCTTTTCTTTAAACGAATCCCTGAGTAACCGGACAGCCGGGGTAATCGATTGCCTGCTCGGGCAGACAAGCCATAGTTCAGTCGATCTGGGTTTGAACTCGGGCATGACACTCACCACCTTTCCCGATAATAAATCGTCGGCCATATCGATGCAGGATTTAACCGCCAGGCCCTTACCTGCTACGCACCAGCGCCGTACCAGATCGCCATCATTGGCGGCTCGGTTGCCGCTCATTTTGATTTTGTAATCTGTTTCAGCGTCCGAGAACGCCCATACATCATGGGTGATGTCGTGGAGCTGATAAAAAAGCCCGTTGTGTGAGGCTAAATCATGGGGGTGTTTGGGGCTACCATATTGGTCGAGATAGGCCTGTGATGCACACAGTAGTCCCGGGATATTGCAGATTTTGAAGCCATAAAGATTGGCGTCATCGGGTGAATCATAGCGCAGGGCTATGTCTACCGAATCGCGATAAAAGTCGATGTTGCTGTCACTGATATTGGTTTTTAAACTCACATTCGGGTTAGTTTCCATGAATTCATCGAGCCAGGGAATCACCAGGTTCCGACCCAGGTCCGATGACAGGGCGAGGCGCAGCTCACCCTCCACCGTATCCAGGTCATGCTTCATGTTCTGTTTGGCCTGGTCCAGCATGAGCAGGGCCTGCTCACACTGGGGAATGTAGCGTTCGCCGGCACTGGAGAGCCTAAGCTGCCGAGTGGTGCGGATAAACAGATCGGCGCCCAAGGTGCTTTCCACCCGCTTCAGTGCCGCACTGGCGGTGGCAGTGCGCATGTCCAGGCTGGCGGCGGCAGCGGTAATGCTGCGAAATTCAGCCACTTTGAGCACCACCTGAAGGTCTTCTAATAACATATTGTCAAATAATATTTGATAATGATTCAATTATTATGCTGTTTTTTATTGGGTAATCAAGGGCTAGTATTTATTTCAGTTACTAACACCCCGGAGAAAACCCATGAAAGCAATTGGCTATATGAAATCATTACCGATCAAAGATCCTGACGCTTTAACTGATATCGAGCTACCTCAGCCTGTTGCAGAGGGACATGACTTACTGGTTAAGGTTAAAGCGATTGCGGTGAATCCGGTGGATTATAAAATTCGCCAGCGAATGGCGCCCGAGGATGGCAGCTATAAAGTGATTGGCTGGGATGCCGTGGGTGAGGTGGTTGCCACAGGCGAGGCGGCTTCGTTATTCAAGCCCGGTGATGTGGTTTATTATGCCGGCGACCTTAACCGCCAGGGCAGCAATGCCGAATACCAGCTGGTGGATGAACGTCTTGTCGGCAGCAAACCCAAAAGCCTGTCGGATGCAGAAGCCGCAGCCCTTCCACTGACCAGCATCACCGCCTGGGAATTGCTGTTCGAGCATCTGGCTTTGAAACAACAATCGCCGGATTCAGATGCGAAATCAAATGAGGTGCTTCTGGTGATTGGTGCCGCCGGTGGCGTTGGCTCTATTCTAATTCAGATCGCCAAAGCGATTACCGGTGCCACGATTATCGCCACCGCATCAAGGGAAAGCTCACAGGCCTGGGTAAAAAAGCTGGGGGCCGATCATGTGGTTGATCATACCCAGCCACTGCTGCCACAGATCGAGGCTTTAGGTATTTCACAGGTGACACATATTGCCAGCCTCAATGCCACCGAATCTTACTTCGAAACCTATACGGAATTACTGGCACCGTTTGGAAAGATTGCCATGATTGATGACCCTGCTAAGCCCCTGGATGTGATGAAGCTGAAGCTTAAGAGCCAGTCATTACACATCGAGTTTATGTTTGCACGTTCTATGTTTAATACGCCCGATATGGATGAGCAGGGCCGCTTGCTAAACCGTGTCTCGGATTTGATTGATCAGGGTTATATCCAGACCACCGTGGGTAAGAACCTGGGTAGGATCAACGCCGAACACTTAAGGGCTGCACACGAACTACTGGAATCGGGCAAATCAATCGGAAAGATTGTTCTGGAAGGGTTTTAAACCAGCAGTATTGTAATCAGAGGAAACAAACATGGCTGAATTGTCTATCGTTGCCAATATCACGGCCAAAGATGAAAAAGCGAGGCTTATAAGTAATATGAGAAGCTTACTAACACTCACACTTGCAGGCGTCGTAACCATTGCCTGTGCCAGTTCGCCGGGCCTGTCAGATAGCACCGCTCCGCAACAGGCAGCCGAGCCAGGCTCTGAACTTGTTTTGCAGTCAGAAGTTGAGTGGGAGCAGCTCAACCCGGCCCGTGGCGATAAAAGTCCGAAGGCTGGTACCCTGTGGGGCAATCGCAAGAGCGCTGTACCGACAGGCTTTTTAGTTAAGTTTGAGGATGGCTTCTCGTCACCACCTCATATTCACAATATCACTTACCGTGCAGTGGTTATTAGCGGCCTCATTCACAACGATGATCCTGATGCCGCGGACATGTGGATGCCGGCGGGTTCTTTCTGGACGCAACCAAAAGGAGAAGTGCACATTACCGCTGCCAGGGGGAGTACCAATGTGGCGCTGGTAGATATTGATAAAGGCCCCTATCTCGTCGGTCCTCCAGGGGAGGCGTTTGATAGTGGAGAAAGGCCGATCAACGTGGATGCATCGAATATCGTTTGGGTCGATCAGCCCGGAATGCCAGCCTCTGATCATAGATCATCTACCAGGGGACCAAAGCTGGCCTTTCTTTGGGGCAATCCGCAGGACGATCAGTTGAACGGGAGCCTGGTCAGGCTACCGGCAGGATTTACTGGAAAGATTCGTAGCCACGGCTCAAGCTTCCGCGCTGTGGTAATCAAAGGTCGACCACAGTACCTGGGAGCTGACGTCAGGACTTTAGAGCCGGGCAGCTATTTCGGCTCGAAGGGAGAGACGGTGCATCAGATCTCGTCTAAAGTGGGAGAGGAAAGCATCATCTATGTACGAACAAATGGCAAGTTCGACGTCATTTCGGCGCAGCGCAGACAGTAGCTGCGCTCAATTTGCACAATCACATTGGAACAGGAGTAAAAATGATGCTCAAGCATGCGGATAATCTGGTCGATAGTGGGGAGTTCCCGTCTATCAATCAGGCATACAACAGTACGTTCCGTCTGGGTCGCTTGAGCCTCGGGGTGGTGATGCCGCTGGAGTCTTACACAACTGGCCCGCTGCCCAGTATGAATCGCCATGTGGAGCGTGTTCAACTGGCGGAAGCGCTGGGTTTTTCTGCCATCTGGTTGCGCGATGTGCCGTTCAATGTACCGTCATTTGGCGACGCCGGACAGATGTTCGACCCCTTCGTCTACCTGGGCCTGTTGGCCGCCCAGACCGAGCGCATTGCATTGGGCGTCGCCAGTATTGTGTTACCGCTGCGTCATCCGGCGCACGTTGCCAAAGCGGCGGCCAGTGCTGACGTGTTATCAGGTGGACGACTTATTTTAGGCGTCGCTTCGGGTGATCGACCCGAAGAGTATCCGGCGCTTA